>NZ_JBQQCF010000019.1:0-103771 GCF_052245755.1 Mycobacterium sp. 4D054 | reverse complement strand
GTTCGGCGTCGAGGTAGCCGCTGATCTTGCGAAACCCGTCACGCTGCTGCTTGCCGACCTTGACCCACCGTTTCCGGGCCACCTCGTCGTCGGCGGGTTCGGGGCCGTCCTGATCGATCATCATCAACAACCGCCCCGCGGCCGCATCGAGCTCGTCAGGGCCCAGACCCGAGCCCAGGGCGGCCAGGTGCGCATCGGCGGCCGCGCGGGTGTCCACATCCACCCAGGCGGGCAGCTTCTGGTGAAACCTCGCGATCACCGTGATGTGCTCCTCATCCAGCAAGCCCTGGGCCTGGGCGGCGGCGGTGGCTTCCCACACCGGCGCAATCGGCTGGCCCGTCATCGCCCGCCGCGGCCCCAGCATTTTGGCCCGCCGCAACCGCCGTCCCGCTTCGGCGCCACTGACCCGCAGCGCGGTGGTCAAAACGCCCTTCCACGACGATTCCCCGAGCCGATGCGGCTCGGTCTCCTCGATCAACCGGGCCAACACCTTGTGCTCGAGGGCCGGGACCGACCGCAGCACCCTGGTCAACTCGGCCAGCAGCCCGACCAACTCACTATGGGTCAGCTCATCGGCGGCCTTGGACAGCACACCGATCTGCTCAGCGATCGCCCCCACCGCCTCCGACACCAACTCCATACATCGAACACTAGTTCGAAGGCCTGACAAGCGATTTTGTAAAAGTGACCAAAGATGCCGTAGTGACCAAAGAAAATTCTGAGGCGCAGATGCAATCCAGCGGTCCAGAAATCGTTCGAAGGGCAACGACGTTCGCACCAAATGCCGCGAGCCGTCCGGGCGCACCAGCGTCGAGCCGTCACCGCGCCCGGGTCGCACCGCGACGACGCCGGACAATCCGGCCACTCGGGCCGTGTTGATCGGATCGCTGGTGATCGGCATGGCGACCACTCGCTACCTGCTCGAAGCGCCCGCCGCGCGCTCGACGTGCCCGGTGATCGGAGACCTGCTCACCGGACCACCCCCGGCGTGACCCGTTTCTTGACACATGTTCTAGTCGAGGGGTGCTGGAGTACACCCAAGTCGACGGTATGAGCGCCACCGACGTCGCGCGGCTGCGGGCCGTGTACGAACCCCTGACCGAATCGGTGCGCGCCCTGATCGACGCGACCATCCGCACCGAGGCCGATGCCGACGCCGTCGTCGCAGCGAAAGCCGAAATCGACTCGGCGACCGCGCGGTTGCGTGCGGCACAGCTCGACGGCGCGTTCGGGGTGCAGTACGCCGCCGACGGAACCATGATGCCGTGGGGCAACGCGGTGATCGGCGTGCGCAACCCGAGCGCCCCGCCGGTGGTGATCCGCAAGGATCCCGACGGTTCGGTGCGCAGCGACTTCTACCTCGGCGCCGCCTTCGAAGGCCCACCCGGGCACGTGCACGGCGGAGTGTCGGCGATGATCCTCGACCACGTGCTCGGAGACGCGGCCAGTGCGCCCGGCGTGCACCGGCTCACCGGCACCATCTCGGTACGCTACCGGCGGTTGACGCCGCTCGGACGGCTGCGCTGTGAAGCCCGGATCACCCACACCGACGGGTTCAAGACCTACGCGGTAGGCCACATCGCCGACGGCACGGGTGTCACGGTCGAGGCCGAGGCCGTGTTCATCGAACCGAAATGGGCACGGGGCTGACGCTGATCGACGACACGCTGCGGGTGATGGCGCCGATCTCGGCGACCAGCATGCGTGCCGGACCCTCGCCGGCGCCCTGACGCGGCACGGCGTCGCGCAGCCGCTGTTCGGCGACCGCCAGCTCCGCCCCGTCGACCGTCCACGGCGACGCAGCCGTCGGCGGGTCCCCACGCAGCGCCTCGACGTATTCGTCGACGGCGATCACGAAGTCGCGGTCGTCGGTGATCGGGTGCCCGGGCAGCTGTTCTTCCAAGGTTGCGCAGGAACTGGTCACGGTGTTCAACGCGGTGCGGTAGGCGCGCAGCCAGTGCCGCAGTTCGCGGGACTCCATCCGCATCGCGCCGGAGGTCGCCTCGAATGACGCGCGCGCGCGAAACGCTCGCTGCCAGGCGGCTGTCATCGCTTCTCGAGGATTACCGTCGTCGTGCACATAACCCTTGATCACCGTTGCGGCGTAATCGATCTCGGTTTTCAGCAATTCCCCGGCACGCTGTGAGAGCCGCGTCATGGCATCGTCGGGCACCACCACGTGGGCGACCAGTGCCAGCGCCCCGCCGAAGAGAGTGGCCAGCAGCGGGTCGCCCAGCGCCGGAGGCACGTCGGGCCGGCCGGCATCGACGAGGAACATCGCTGCCGCGGCCACCGCGGCGGCCAGCGCGATATAGCCCGAACCCGACAGCACGCAACCCACCCCGATCGCCACCACGGCCAGCGCGGTCCCCATCGCGACCCCGGGGTCGAGGATCAGCAGCACCGTCGACGCGGCGAGGATCCCCACGACCGCGCCCGCCAGCCGGCCCACGGCCCGTGTGTAGGTGTGCGCGGTCTCGGGCCGGAGCACCAGCAGCACGGTCAGCGGAATCCACACGCCGTAGGCACCCTCGGCGTACCGGTCGATCGCGCAGCCGACGGCGACCGCGGCGGACAACCGCACCGCGTGCCGCAACACCTGTGACTGGCGGTCGAAGTGATCGCGCACCGCGGCTACGGCAGAACGCACAGAGGTGCGCAACTCGGGACGACGCAGCCGCACCGCGTCCGGCGCGGACGGCACGAAATCGCCGAGTCGCATCGCCACCGCCTCGTGCAACAGCACCGACAACCGGTGCCCGACTGCCCGTTCGGTGCCGCCGACCGCGGACGCGACGGTGTCGAACCGGCCGATGGCCACATCGGCACGTACCCGACCCAATCTGTCGGTGTCGGCCACGGCGGCCAGCGTGTCCGCCGCCTCGGCGAGCGCGAGATTCAGCGCCTCGGACCGGTCCGGCATGTTCGCCGTGTCGGTCAACACCGCGGCGATGCGTTCGGGCAGGGCGTACCACCCGCGGTAGGACACGGGGCGGCGCTGATGACCGACGGCGGTGAACACGTCGCGCAACAGTGTCAGCGGTGCGGTGTCCACCACCGGCCCCTGCGCGCCGCCGCTGATCGTGCGGGCGTCGGCGGCCAGCGCACGATAGGCGCCGACCAGTGCGTCGCGCTGCCTGCGCCAGCGCACCGGCGGCCACAGCGCGATCACCCACACCTGGAGCAGCCCTCCGGCGACGGCCAGCAGCGTCGTGACGAGCGCCGAACCCGGCCCCGCGGCGACCGGCGGGGCCGCCACCACCAGCGCCACCGACGCTGCGCCGATCAGCCCCGCGTTGGCGCCCAGGGTCCACAGCATCGACGCGAAGAAGCACCACAGGGCCGCCACCGCGACGAAGACGGGCGAGAACCCGGCTGTCAGAGTGCCCAGGGCCACCGCCGTCCCCGTCACCGCAGAGACCAGCAGCAGCACCGTGACCCGTCCACGCGGACGGTCCTGCAGCGCGGTCGCGCATGTGACCGCGGCGGCGCCCACGACAGGGGTCACCGCCCCCGGCGGTCCCCACTGCACGGCCGCCACCGCCACCACCGCGACACACAGCAGGCTGCGCAGCACCGCTGCGAGGTCCGGCATCGCCCACCGCAGCACCAGCCCTCTGATCACGGATCCATTCTGACCCGGCTATGTTCGCCGGGTGGAGAAAGTCATGTTCGCCCTGCGTGGCGCGTCCGGCGACGACGACTGGTGCACCAGGCTCCGCACGGACGTCGCCGAGACCCTGCTCGGGACGGGGGTGCCGGGGCTGACGGTCCACGTCCGGGACGCATCGGTACGGGATTCGCTGATGACGCTGACCACGCTGGATCCGCCGGCGCTGGCATTCGTCACGCTGTGGACGCAGCAGTATTACGGCGATCAGATCCGCACCGCGACAACGCTGTTGAGTCAGCACTGCGATCTGCTCGCCGCATACCTGGTGACCGAGTCGGTGCCGCTGGCCGCTCCTGCCACCGAGCCGGGCGAGCGCACCCCGGGCCTGGCCAACATCGCGCTGCTGCGCCGGCCCGCCGAGATGGACGAGGCGACGTGGCTGCACCGGTGGCATCGCGATCACACCCAGGTCGCCATCGACACCCAGTCGACGTTCGGCTACACCCAGAACTCGGTGGTGCGGCCCCTCACCGACGGGG
Source organism: Mycobacterium sp. 4D054 (assembly GCF_052245755.1). Classification (NCBI taxonomy): domain Bacteria; kingdom Bacillati; phylum Actinomycetota; class Actinomycetes; order Mycobacteriales; family Mycobacteriaceae; genus Mycobacterium; species Mycobacterium sp. 4D054. The sequence goes on along the minus strand of NZ_JBQQCF010000019.1, from coordinate 99,619 downwards.
CGCCGGCGATTTCGGCGATCGTGGAGGAGCTGTTCCCGATCGAGGCGACCGCGGATCTGCATGCGTTCTTCGGCGCGGCCGACGACGCCGACCTCGACGACCGCATGCGCCGGATGGTGGCCAGCACCACGGCGTTCGGAGCCAACCGGAACGTCGACACGGTGCCGACGAGTCGCTACGTGCTCCGCGACCCGTTCACCGCGGCGGATAGGCTGCGGCCGTGACACTGCAGATCAGCGACGAGAACCGGGTTCGGACCCTGGTCCTGAACCGTCCTAAGGCGCTCAACGCGTTCAATCAGGAGCTCTATCTCGCCACCGCGACCGCGCTGCGGGACGCCGACGCCGACCCCGACGTTGCGGTCGTGCTGCTCACCGGCGCCGGGCGGGCGTTCAGCGCGGGCAACGACCTCAAAGAGATGCAGGCGGGTATTGCCGACGGGTCGCTGACCAACGAGGGCAGCCACTTCACCACGATGATCGACGCGCTGACCGAACTGTCCAAACCGCTGATCTGCGCGGTCAACGGCGTCGGGCTGGGCATCGGTGCCACGATCCTCGGCTACGCCGACTTGGTGTTCATGTCGACGACCGCGCGGTTGAAGTGCCCGTTCACCAGCCTCGGCGTCGCACCGGAGGCCGCGTCGTCCTATCTCCTGCCGCAGCTGATCGGCCGGCAGAACGCCGCGTGGCTGTTGCTGTCCTCGGAGTGGGTGGACGCCGCCGAGGCGAAGCAGATGGGGATCGCGTGGAAGGTCTGCGAACCCGAGGAGCTGCTGGCTGACGCTCGCAGGCACGCGGAAATCCTTGCGTCCCGGTCGATTCCGAGTCTGGTCGCCGTCAAGAAGACGATCGTCGCACCGCTGCGCGCCGAGATCGCGGCCGCCACGCAGCGGGAGAACGCGCACTTCCAGGAGCTGCTCGGCGGAGCCGCCAACGCTGCGGCGCTCGCGGACTTCACCGGCCGGCGCAACAGCTGAAAGCTACTGCGCGACCCGCTCCGGCTTCCCGGCGAAATGCGCCTCGATGATGGCCCGCAGCGTGCGCCTGCAGCGCCCGCAGTCGCCTCCCGCGCCGCACGCCTCGGCGATCTCCTTGGATGTCCGGGCGCCGTTGGCCACGACCTCGCCGACCACGTGACTGGTGGCTCCGGTGCAGAGGCAGACGAACATGACGGCTAACCCGATTCGCCGACGCTCATCAGGTGGGCGAACCGGCCCACGAAGCGGGTCGGATAGGGCCCCATGCCTGCACTGGTCATCCATTCGGCGGCGGCGTCGGGATGCTCGATCCACTGCCTGGCACTGGCCTCGTCGGCGATCTCCTGCAGGATCAGCACCTCGTGACCGTCGTCGAGCGCGCGGTACACCCAGATCTTGCGCACGCCGCCGCTCTTGAAGCGCTCGAGGCCGTCGTGCACCTTGATCATGAGCTGCGAGACATCCTCGACGGAGGACATCACGCCGACGACCACCCGTCCGATCCGGCCCTCGGATTCGGTTCCGTCCATATCGATCTTCTCGACGACCTCACCCCCGAAGATCGGCGGGATGTCGTCGGCGCCGGAGATGTCGAACCATTCGAATATCGCGGTGGAGCGCAGCACATCGCGGATCGAATGAGCGTTTCGAATTCCGATCGTGACGAGCACGCGCCGCGGTTCCCAAATCGATTCATAGACCACCACGTGATGGGCGCCGATCGAGGAAAGTCCGTCGCGGTGCTTTTTCAGCCATTTCCACATACGGTCGAGGTCGTCCACGCGAAAATCACAGGCAAGGATGAATGAGTGCAGATCGTACTCACCCATGTGGTCACCCTTACCTCGGAACGGCCGCAGACACTTAGCGCAGTCTAACCTTACTTAGCGTAGGCAGTCCAGATCTCGGCCTCGATCCGAGGCCCGTTCCCGCGCCGGCACGCCGACAACACGTCTCCCACACCGAGGTTCGCGCTCACTCGAGGCGTGAAGTGGACTAAGTTGGAGGTGCTCGTACACAGCCCGTGCAGATATCGCACGCCTCAGCCCGCTAGGCCTTTAGGAGCAAGTCATGCAAGGCGATCCCGAAGTGCTCAAATTGCTCAACGAACAATTGACGAGCGAATTGACGGCGATCAACCAGTATTTTCTGCATTCCAAGATGCAGGACAATTGGGGCTTCACCGAATTGGCCGAACACACTCGGAAAGAATCATTCGAAGAAATGGTTCACGCCGAGGAGATCACCGACCGCATCCTGCTCCTGGACGGGCTGCCGAATTATCAGCGGCTGTTCTCCCTGCGGGTCGGACAGACGGTGCGGGAGCAGTTCGAGGCCGACCTGGCGATCGAGTACGAGGTGGTGGCCCGACTCAAGCCGGGCATCATCATGTGCCGGGAGAAGGGCGACTCGACCTCGGCGAATCTGTTCGAGAAGATCCTCGCCGACGAGGAACAGCACGTCGACTACCTCGAGACCCAGCTGGAGCTGATGAACAAGCTCGGCGAGGAGCTGTATCTGGCGCAGTGCGTGTCTCGCCCGCCGTCCTGACGGTTCGGCTCCCACACCCGCGGGAATGACACCTGCCGGACAAGCGTAACTTTCATAGCTCATCTAACGATGTCCTATGCGGAGTTCTCGCTCGACCAGAAAGGCAGGCATGGCGTCCCCTGCAGCGCACCCAGAGACCACCGAGCCGGCGGAACCGGCGCCGGTCAGCCCGCAGCGCCGCAACGTCATCTTCATCGCGGTGGCGCTCGGCATGCTGCTCGCGGCGCTGGATCAAACGATCGTGGCGACCGCGCTGCCGACCGTGGTCGCCGATCTGGGCGGTGCGGGACATCAGTCCTGGGTGGTCACCAGCTACCTGCTGGCCTCGACGATCGTCACCGCGATCGTCGGCAAGCTCGGTGACATGTTCGGCCGCAAGGTGATCTTCGCCGCGGCCATCCTGTTCTTCCTGGCCGGTTCGGTGCTGTGCGGCATCTCCTCGTCGATGGAGATGCTGGTGGCCTCGCGCGCGCTGCAAGGCGTCGGCGGCGGCGCGCTGATGGTCACCGCCGCGGCGCTCATCGGCGAGGTGATCCCGCTGCGCGACCGCGGTCGCTACCAGGGCGCGCTCGGCGCCGTCTTCGGCGTCACCACGGTCATCGGCCCGTTGCTCGGCGGCTACTTCACCGATCACCTGAGCTGGCGCTGGGCGTTCTGGATCAACGTGCCGATCGGGATCGTGGTTCTCCTGGTGGCGCTGACGGCGATCCCGGCGCTGGGCAGGCGCGGCAGGCCCGTCATCGACTACGCCGGCATCGTGCTGATCGCGCTGGGCGCCTCCGGCCTCACACTGGCCACCAGCTGGGGCGGCAGCACCTATGCCTGGTCCTCGCCGACGATCATCGGTCTGTTCGTCGGCTCGGCCGTCGCGCTGGCGTTCTTCGTGCGGGTCGAGATGCGCGCCACCGAGCCGATCCTGCCCATCCGGCTGTTCGCCAGCCCGGTGTTCACCGTGTGCTGCATCCTGTCGTTCATCGTGGGTTTCGCGATGCTCGGAGCGCTGACGTTCCTGCCGACGTTCATGCAGTTCGTCGACGGGGTGTCGGCGACCGAATCCGGCCTGCGCACCCTGCCGATGGTCGGCGGCCTGCTGCTGACCTCGATGGGCAGCGGCGTGCTGGTCAGCCGCACCGGCCGCTACAAGATCTTCCCGGTGGTCGGCACCGCGGTGATGGTGCTGGGCTTCGTGCTGCTGTCGCGGATGGACGCGACGACGCCGATGCTGCAGCAGAGCGCGTACCTGTTCATCCTGGGCACCGGCATCGGCATGTGCATGCAGGTGCTGGTCCTGATCGTGCAGAGCACCGCGAAATTCTCCGATCTCGGTGTCGCCACGTCCGGCGTGACGTTCTTCCGCACCATCGGAAGCTCGTTCGGCGCCGCCATTTTCGGCTCGCTGTTCGCCAACTTCCTGGACGCCCGCATCGCCCCGGCTCTGGCCGCGGGCGGAGCACCGCCCGAAGCAGCGCAGTCGCCGCAGGTATTGCACCGCCTTCCGGACGCCGTCGCCGCGCCGATCGTGACCGCCTACGCGGACTCATTGGGCCTGGTCTTCCTGTGCGCGGCGCCCGTCGCGGCGATCGGTTTCTTCGTAGCGCTGACACTCAAGCAGGTGCCGCTGCAGGAGCTCGAGACGTCCGCGGCACTGGACATGGGAGAGGGCTTCGCGATGCCCTCGAGCGGCACTCCCGAAGAGATGCTGGAGACCGCCGTGGCCCGGATGGTGCGCCAGTCACCCGAGATCAGGTTGCGCAGCATCGCGGGCACCCGCGGATGCGAGTCCGACGTGGCGCTGTTGTGGGCGCTGATCCAGATCTACCGGCAGAGCCAGGTGTTCGGCTCGGCGCGACTGAGCGAGATGGCCGAGCGGCTGCGCGTACCGCCGGAGGTGCTCGAGCCGACGTTCGACCGGCTGGTCGCGTCCGGCCACGCGCTGCGCACCGGCGACCAACTGTGGCTGACGCAGTCGGGGGCCCGTCAGGTCGACGCCGCGTCCACGGCACTGGTCAGCCGGATCGTGGCGAAGCTGGAAAGTTCACCGAGTTTCGAGGGCCGTCCGGACCGCGCCGAGGTGGAGGCCGCGCTGGAGAAGATCGCGCAGCGCCTGCTGGTGCAGCGCGACTGGGACGACGAGCGGACGCAACTCGCCACCGCGGCAAGGTGACCCGGCTACGATGCGGGCCATGAGCCGAATCGGAGATTTCGCCGACGACGACGTGACCGGCTTCGCGGTGAAGTCACCCGAGTTGGGCACCGCGATGGCACAGTTCACCAACGCCGTCTACACCAAGAACCGGCTGCCCATGCGGGTGCGGGAGGCCGCGCGGATCGTGATCGCCTATGCCAACGAGTGCGTGGTGTGCCAGAACACCAGGGACTCCGAGGGCGAGGCCAACGGCATCAGCGAGGAGTTCTACGACTACGCCACGCAATGGCGCACCTGGCCGGGCTACAGCGATCAGGAGCGCATCGCGATGGAGTATGCGCACCGCTTCGCCACCGATCACACCGGGCTGCGCGACGACGAAGACTTCTGGGAGCGGGCCGCGGTCCACTTCGACGACGAGTTGCTCACCGACCTGGCGATCTCCTGCGCCATGTGGGTCGGCATGGGCCGGATGCTGCGCACCCTCGACATCGGTCAGGCCTGCAAGATCACCCTGTAAGGAACCCGGATCGGCTGCAGAATGGCGAGATGGCAGCCAAACCCCTGGCCGCTGCGGCCATCGCCCAGTTGGAGGCCGACGGCGTCGCCACCCTGATCGGCACCGTCGTCAATCCCGCCGGCCTGATCCACGCCAAGACGGTGCCCCTGCGGCGCATGGGATCGTTCGCCGACCCCGGTCTGGGCGCCAGTCCGGTGTGGCACGTGTTCGCCATCGACCAGACCGGCATCGTGTTCAGCGACGCCACCGGCGTCGTCGGCGATCAGCGGATCCGTATCGATCTCGCGGGGTTGCGCATCCTCGGGGACGGATTGGCCTGGGCCCCGGGCTCGTTCTTCGGTCAGGACGGCTCGCCCGATCCGTACTGCACCCGCGGCGCGCTCCACCGGGTGCAGGAGGCCCTTGCCTCGGCCGGGATCGAGGCACTGGTCGGGCATGAGATCGAGTTCGTCCTCGTCGGTCCCGACGGCGCACCGCTGCCCGGGCACCTCTGGGCGCAGTACGGCCTGGCGGGGGTCCTGGAGTTCGAGGGTTTCGTCCGGGACGTGACCGCCGCGGCGACGGCCTCCAGCGTCAGCATCGAGCAGTTCCATCCGGAGTACGGCGTCAACCAGTTCGAGATCTCACTGGCACCACAGCCGCCGGTCATCGCCGCCGACCAGGTCACGCTGATGCGCATCATCGTGGGCCGGATCGCCAGAAAGTACGGCATGCGCGCGAGCCTGTCCCCGGTGCCCTTCGCGGGTAGCGTGGGAAATGGTGCGCACCAGCACTTTTCGCTGAGTCGTGAAGATGGGCCGATGTTCTCCGGTGGCGACGGACCCGCCGGCATGACGGCCGAGGGCGCCTCGGCCGTGGCCGGTGTGCTCGCCGGGCTTGCGGACGCCCAGGGCGTGCTGGGCGGCTCGGTGCTGTCCGGAATGCGGATGCAGCCCGGACACTGGGCGGGCGCCTACGCGTGCTGGGGAACCGAGAACCGGGAGGCCGCGGTGCGGTTCCTGACCGGCGGGGAGGCCAACCCGTACGGCGCCAACGTCGAGGTCAAGATCATCGATCCGTCGGCGAACCCGTACCTGGCTTCGGCGGCGATCCTGGGGCTGGCACTCGACGGCATCGAGCGCGGCCTCACCCTGCCCGGGGAGGTGACCGTCGACCCGTCCAGCCTGGCCGGTGACGCGGGTGTGGCCCTGCTGCCCACCGACCAGCCCGAGATCCTCGACGCGCTCGACGGTTCGGCGCGGATGCGCGCCATCCTGGGCGACGCGGTGGTCGATGCCGTCGTCGCGGTGCGGCGCTACGAACAGCGCAACTACGGGCAGCGCAGCGCCGACGAGCTCGCCGACAAGTTCCGGCTCGCCTGGAGCGTGTAGGTGACGGCACTGGTTGAGCACGCCGCGACCGTCCGGCTCGTCGACCACCATGTGCACGGCTGCCGGCTCCGATCCGGCGACCGGTCGTGGTTCGAGAACGCCCTCAACGAGGCGAACACCGAGCCGGTGGCGGCGTTCGACTCCGCGTTCGACACCCAGCTCGGCTTCGCGGTGCGCGCCCACTGCGCGCCGTTGCTCGAGCTCGACCGGCACCCCGATGCCGACGTGTACTGGGCGGCGCGCTGCGCATTGCCTGAAGATGTTCTGGCGCAACGGTTCCTACGTGCGGCTGGGGTGTCGGATTGGCTGGTGGACACCGGGTTCGCCGGCGGGGTGGCCGATCTGTCAGAGCTGGGCGCCCTCGGCGCCGGGCGGGTGCACGAGATCGTGCGGTTGGAGACGGTCGCCGAGCAGGCCGCCGCAGCGCCGGGGGATTACGCCGCCGCGTTCGACGAGCTGCTCTGGCAGCAGACCGCAACCGCGGTGGGCACCAAGTCGATCCTGGCCTACCGCGGCGGCTTCCTGGGCGAGCTGTCCGACCCGTCCCCGGCGGAGGTGGCCGACGCGGCCGCCCGCTGGCGCGACGCGGGCGGGACCCGGCTGACCGATCGGGTGCTGTTGCGCTTCGGGCTGCACCGGGCGCTGCGACTGGGCAAGCCGCTGCAGTTCCACGTCGGGCTCGGCGACCGCGACTGTGATCTGCACGCCGCCAACCCCGTTCACCTGCTGGACTTTCTGCGAGTCAGCGGGGACACGCCGGTGATGTTGCTGCACTGCTACCCGTATGAACGGGAGGCCGGTTACCTGGCGCAGGCGTTCAACAACGTCTACCTCGACGGCGGATTGTCGATCAACCATCTCGGCGCCCGCTCGGCGGCGTTCGTGGCCCGCCTGCTGGAGCTGGCGCCGTTCCGCAAGATCCTGTACTCGTCGGACGGGTTCGGTCCGGCCGAACTGCACTTCCTCGGCGCCCGGCTGTGGCGCGACGGAATCGCCGCGGTCCTGCAGTCTTTCGTCGACGCCGACGAGTGGAGCCAGAGCGACGCGATCCGGGTGGTCGACTTGATCGCGCACCGCAACGCCGAGCGCGTGTACCACCTGGACCGGCGCTGACCCTTGACAACATACAACCAATTGGTTGTATGTTGTAGGCGTGATCGACCTGGACGACGACCGGACCGACGCGCTGTTCCACGCGCTGGCCGACCGCACCCGCCGCGACATCCTGCGCCGGGTGCTGACGGGGGAGCACTCGGTCTCGTCGCTGGCGTCCAACTACGACATGAGCTTCGCCGCGGTGCAGAAGCACGTCGCCGTACTGGGTAAGGCCGGTCTGATCACCAAGCGGCGCAACGGCCGTGAGCAGTTGGCCAGTGGGGACGTCACCGCCGTGCGGTCGGTGGCGTCTCTGCTGGCCGAGTTGGAACAGATCTGGCGCGGGCGCGTCGCACGCATCGACGAGCTCGTCGCCGCCGACCCGGAAAAGCAGGAGGAACCACCATGCCCGTGACCGACGTCCACCACGACCTCGACACCGCGACGCTGACCATCATCGCCGACTTCGCGGCGCCCGTGGAACGGATCTGGCAGATCTACGCCGATCCGCGTCAGCTCGAAAAGATCTGGGGTCCACCGGAATACCCCGCGACGGTGGTCGACCACGACCTGCGCCCCGGAGGTCGCGTCACCTACTTCATGACCGGCCCGGAGGGCGACAAGCACGCCGGGTACTGGCACGTCACGGCGGTCGACGCGCCTAACCGGTTCGAGTTCGACGACGGGTTCGCCGATCTGAACTTCGATCCGAACCCCGATCTGCCGGTGTCGAAAAACGTGTTCACCTTCACTGCCCATGACGGCGGGACCCGGTCGACGTTCGTGAGCACCTACGCGTCCGCCGAAGCGCTGCAGCAGGTGCTCGACATGGGCGTGATCGAGGGCGCCTCGTCGGCGATCAACCAGATCGACGGCCTGCTCGCCGGCTGACCGCAGAACTCAGCGCACCCCGCGGATGAGCCTGCCCGGCCGGGCGCCGGTGTCGACGCCGTGGCGCCGGGTCACCACGCCGCTGACCACGGTCGCGTCGTACCCCGAGGCGCCCTGGAGCAGGTGGCGTCCTCCGGCGGGCAGGTCGTAGACCATCCGCGGCACGTCCAGCCGCAGTGCGTCCATGTCGATGACGTTGAGGTCGGCCTTCTTACCGGTCGCGATCACCCCGCGGTCGGACAGCCCGAACAGCGTTGCAGTGTCCAAGGTCTGCTTGCGCACCACGTATTCGAGCGAGAACTTCGGGCCGCGGTGGCGGTCCCGGGCCCAGTGGGTGAGCAGGAACGTGGGGTAGGAGGCGTCGCAGATCAGGCCGCAGTGGGCGCCGCCGTCGGACAACCCCGAGACCGCAGCCGGGCTCTGCATCATCTGATGGATCGCGCTGTGGTCGCCCTCGGCGTAGTTGAAGAACGGCAGCATCAGCATCGCCCCGGCGTCGGCCTCGAGCATCAGGTCGTACATCGTCTCCAGCGGGTTCTGGCCGCGGGCCGCCGCGATGGCCGCCACTGTCCTGTCCGGCGTCGGTTCATAGTCCGGGGGATCGCCGATGGCGTAGATGCGGTCGGTGCTGTACTGCGCTAGCGCGAACAGACCGTCGAGCAGGGCACCGGGCGTCGGAGGCAGATCCTCCTCGGCGAGGATTGCCGCCTTGACCGCCGGTTCGGCCAGCCGCGCCGCGAGTTCGTCGCGGGCCGACCCTGCCGACACCGCACGGAACGTGGGCCGGTGGGTGAAGGCGTGGTAGCCGGGAAAGCCCAGCAGCATGCCGAACGGCCGCGCCGCGAACTGTGCATAGAGTTCGACGCCGTTCTCGTGAGCCTTCTCGGCCCGATCGAGCTGCTGACGCCACAGATGCGGTGCGTGGGAGGCCTGGATCAGCGTGAACGACACCGGCCGGTCGATGTCCTCGGAAAGCTTTGCCATCCATTCCATCTCACGCATGCACGCGTCGGCCGGACTCTCGCCTGCGGTGCCCTGCGGTGCCACCTCGAAGACCGCCCGGCCACCGGCGGCCATGGCACGACCCAGCCCGAACAGCTCGGCCTCGGCGGCGTAGGTACCCGGCACGGCCTGGCCGTCGACCGCGCGGTGCGCCTCGGTGCGCGAGGTCGAGAAGCCCAGCGCGCCGGCCTCGATCGCGTCCTGCACGATGCGCGCCATCGCTGCGATGTCGTCGGCGGTGGCTTCCTCGTTGTTGGCCCCGCGCTCACCCATCGCGTAGCCGCGGACCGCGCCGTGCGCAATCTGGCTTCCGTAATCGACTGCCAGAGTGCGCTTCTCGATCGCGTCAAGGTATTCGGGAAAGCTCTCCCACCGCCAGGTGATGCCTTCGGCCAGCGCGGAGCCCGGGATGTCCTCCACACCTTCCATCAGTTCGATGAGCCACTGCTCGCGGCCGGGACGCACCGGCGCGAACCCGACGCCGCAGTTGCCGCTGACGACCGTGGTGACGCCGTGGCGGCTCGACGGCTCCAGCGTCTCGTCCCAGCTGACCTGCCCGTCGTAGTGGGTGTGCACGTCGACGAAGCCCGGTGCGACGATGCGTCCCGTCGCATCGATCTCGTGTGCTGCTCCGGTCTGCAACCCCGGGTCGTCACCGTCGCGGCGGCGCACCTCGACGATCACGCCGTCCTTGACGCCGATGTCGGCTCGGAACCGGTCGGCGCCCGTGCCGTCCACGACCGTGCCGCCGGTGATCTTCAGATCCAGCATCGATCGCCCCTCACACCAGTCCGGTCGCGTCGAAGACCCACGACATGTCCGCCTCGGCGAAGTCCGCCAACCAGCTCGGCGGGGCATGGTCGGCCAGCGCGGCCATGTCCCAGTAGTCCTTCCACAGCGTGATCGCACCGTCCTGCACGCGGTGCACGCTGACGAACTTCAACAGCGCGAATTCTCCTGTGGCCCAATGCCACTCTTCGCTGTGCTCGTACATCACGTCGACGCCGTCGCTGACCATCAGCCCGGGGAAGTTCCGGTAGGCCGCCAGCGGCTCGATGCCGATCTTCAGCCGTTTGACGATGTCCTCGGGGCCGCGGGCGGCCACGGCCGGGCCGACCGGCACGTCGAGATAGATACACCCGGGGGCGAGGAAGGTCTTGAGCGCATCCCAATCGCGATCCGACAGCGCGGCCCACATGCCGTGCACGGTGGCTTCGACCTCTGCGGTGCGCGCCGCCTGGTCAACCGGCATGCGCCAGCGCCTCTTCCTGTGCGGCCGGTGCGGGCGCCCTGTGCGCTGCGCGCAGGAACCGCCCCGTGCGCCGGGTACCGACCAGGGCGGTGGCTTCACTGTTGAGGAACACCGCGCGGCCCCCGACGAATACGGCGTTGACGGTGTCGTCGTTGCGGTTCACCATCCGCGACAGCCCGCCGTACTGCGCGACCGGCTCCTCGGCATAACGGTTCAGCGTGTCGTCGAGCTTCGCGGGATCGACGATCACCACGTCGGCACGGTCCCCGAGGCGCAGGTGGCCGGCGTCGATGCGGTACCAGTCGGCGAGTTCACCGGTGAGCCGGTGCACCGCCTGCTCGACGGTCATGAACGGCCGTCCGGTCCGCTCGGCGTCGTGGACGTGACGGAGCAGTCGCAGTCCCATGTTGTAGAACGCCATGTTGCGCAGATGCGCGCCCGCGTCCGAGAAGCCCATCTGGATACCGCCGTCGGCGGCGAGCTTCTTGAGCATCTCCGGCCGGTGATTCGAGATCGTGGTGCGCCACCGCAGCGCCTTGCCGTGCTCGAGCACGAGGTCGAGAAACGCGTCCACCGGGTGCAGGCCGCCGCGGTCACGTCCCACGTCGCCGAACGACTTGCCGACCACCGACGCGTCGGGGCAGGCGACGATCTCGGCGTCGAAGAAGTCGCGGTGCCATACCCGCATGCCGAACTTCGCGTCGTAGTCCTTGCGGAACCGGCGGCGGTAGGCCTCGTCGCGCAGCAGCGCGTTGCGCTCCACCTCGTCGGCGAGGTGCAGCGCCGCCGCACCCGACCCGAACTCCTCGAAGATGACCAGGTCGATGCCGTCGGCATACACCTCGAACGGCACCGGCAGGTGTTGCCAACGGAAATTGCCGCCCAGCCGGTTCACCAGCCGGGCAAGGGGTCCGAGCGTCTTGACCGCCACCGGGTTGGACTTGATGTCGGCCGCCGAGAGCAGGCTCGTCTTGAGCGGGTTGCGGAACAGGCCGAGGGACTGGAAGACCTGCGAGCCCACGTTGACCGGGTTCGTGATGTCCGGTCCGGCCTGCAGCACCCGGCCGGACCGGCGCAGCAGCGATTTCAGCCGGCGCAGTTCGCGGGCGCTGGCATAGGTGGACGGAAGTGTGCGCGACCGGCACACCTGGCCGTCGAGCTTGTCGAAAAGCAGTTGCTGCGAAGACATCCCGACGAACCCCGCACGCAGCGCCTCGGTGAGCATCTGCTCCATCCGTAGCTGTTCACCACTGGTCGGCCGTTCGTCCTTGCGGGTGGCCCGGTCCAACCCCATGACCGCCGTGCGCATGTCGGAATGCCCGAGAAACGCCGCGACATTCGGGCCGAGCGGACGCGATTCCAGTGCCGCGATGTACTCCTCACCGCTCGACCAGTTCTTGTTGCGGTCCACCGCGTCGATCACGTGCTCGCGGGGGATCGCCTCGACCCGGCCGAAGATGTCGCCTGCGTCCACGCCGTCGACGTACACGGTGGACAGCGAGCACGATCCGAGCATCACGGTGGTGACACCGTGCCGCAGCGACTCTGACAGGGCCGGCCCGTCGAGCACCTCGATGTCGTAGTGGGTGTGGATGTCGATCAACCCGGGCAGCACCCACTTGCCGGCCGCATCGATCACCTGCGGGCACCCTGTCTCGTCGAGGTCGTCCTCGCTGATGGCGGCGACGTGCCCGGCCCGCATGCCGAGGGTGCGCACCGCCGAGGGCGCACCGGTGCCATCGAACCACCGGCCGTTGCGGATGATCGTGTCGTAAGTCACAACGCTCATCGAACAGCCCCCGCAGACGGGTGTCAACGAAATCGGTGAACAGAATTTTCCGAGTGTCTACTCGCGGTCGCCGAGCTGGCCGAAAGCGCATAATCAGGGCTTGTGACGCCTCTGCAGCGCTACATCGCCGAAGAGATCGCGACCGACCACGTGGACGGTCTGATGTCCCGACGCGAGGCGATGCGCCGGCTGGCACTGCTGGGGGTGAGCGCCGCGGCGGCCTCGGCGCTGATCGCGGCGTGCGGGGAGAACAGACAGGAGGCCGAGAGCGCGGCGGCGCCCCCCGAGTCCGGCACGCCCCCGGCCACCCCGCCGCCCGGCATGGACCGGGCCCTGCCCACCACGCCGGTCACCTGGGCCGGCCCGCGCGGGGAACTGCAAGGGGCCTGGGCGCCGGTCGGAGGGGACCAGGCGACGGCATCTGACACCACGCCCGGCGCCCGCGGCGGCATCCTGGTCATCCACGAGAACAAGGGGCTCAACGACTGGGTGCGCTCGGTGGCGGGTCGGCTCGCCGGGGCCGGCTATTCCAGCCTGGCCATCGACCTGCTCTCGGAGCAGGGTGGCACCGCGACCTTCGCCGATCCGGCCGAGGCCACCGCCGCGCTGGGCAACCGGCCACCCGAGGACATGGTGGCCGATCTGAAATCCGGGATCGCCGAGGTGGCGCGCCGCACCCCCGGGAAGAACACGGCCGTGATCGGCTTCTGCATGGGAGGTGGGCTGGTGTGGCGACTGCTCGCTGCCGGCTCACCCGAACTGGCGGCGGCCTTTCCGTTCTACGGGCCCACACCTGACAATCCGGACTTCGCCGGGTCGAAAGGCGTGGCCGTTCTGGGCTTCTACGGCGAACTCGACCAGCGCGTCAACGCCACCGAACCGGTCGCCGCTGCCGCGCTGCAGAAGGCCGGCCTGGTTCACGAGCTCGTCACCGAACCGGGCGCCAACCACGCCTTCTTCAACGACACCGGTGACCGCTACGATCCGGCCGCCGCAGCCGACGCCTGGTCACGCACCCTGGACTGGCTGGCCGCCCACGTCGGCTAGCGGCACCGGCACGACACCGCCTGTTCGGCCCGCGGCCGACCTGACGTTGCTCCCCGAACACCCGTACACGCTCTGATGCAGCCATGCGGGTGGTCCAGGTGGCGAACTTCTACGGTCCACGATCCGGGGGGCTGCGCACCGCGGTGGATCGGCTCGGCGCCGAATACCGCGCGGCCGGGCACACGGTGTTCCTCGTGGTGCCCGGACCCCGGCCGGACCACACCGTCCTGCCCTCCGGTGTGGTCCGAATCGGCGTGCCCGCGCGACTGATCCCCGCCACCGGCGGCTACCGCGCGGTTCACCCGCGGCCGGTGGTCGAGCTGCTGGAGCGGCTGCGACCCGACGCTCTGGAGGTGTCGGACCGGTTGACCCTCAGGTCGCTGGGCACGTGGGGGCGCGGGCGCGGCGTGTCGACAGTGATGATCTCTCACGAACGCCTGGACCGTCTTGTCGGGCAGGCACTTCCGGGCGCTGTCGCGCGGGCGGTGGCCGATGTCGCCAACCGGCGCACCGCGGCCGGTTACGACGCCGTCGTCTGCACGACGGCGTTCGCGCGGGAGGAGTTCGACAGGATCGGCGCGACCAATGTGGTGACGGTGCCGCTGGGCGTCGACCTCGACCAGTTCCACCCGCGCCGGCGCTGCGCCCAGACCCGGCGTCGCTGGGCAGCGCCCGACGAGCTGCTGCTGGTGCACTGCGGACGGTTGTCGGTCGAGAAACAACCACACCGCAGCGTCGACGCTGTTGCCGCGCTGAGGAATTCGGGCGTAAATGCCAGGCTCGTGGTGGTCGGCGAGGGGCCGCTGCGCGCCCGGCTGCAGCGCAGGGCGGCTCGACTGCCGGTCGAGTTCGCCGGGTTCATCGGCTGCCGCGACACCGTTGCGACGATCATGGCCAGCGCCGACGTCGCCCTGGCTCCCGGGCCGCACGAGACGTTCGGCCTTGCCGCGCTCGAAGCGCTGGCGTGCGGCACGCCCGCAGTGGTGTCCCGCACCTCGGCGCTGGCTGAGATCCTCACCCACGACAGCGGCGCCACCGCCGACAACCACGCCGACGCGATCGCCGCCGCCGTGGGCACCGTGCTGACCCGCCCCGAGCACCTTCGCAGGCACAGCGCACGACGGCGCGCCGAACACTTCACCTGGCCCCGAGCAGCCGCCGGAATGCTGACCGCTCTCGGCGCCGGGTGACCTACGATCCATAGATGTTCCGGACGTTCGCAGCGCTGGCCGCCACCGCGTCGCTGCTTGGATCGACGGTGGTCTCCGCCGCCGCGCAACCCGCTCCGGTCTCTGCCTGCGCCTATGAGCTCAGCTCCCCGGCCGTGGTGAACGTCTCCGGCACCGACATGGTGGCCGCCGCCCTGACAATCGGGGCCTGCGACGGCGCAGTCACCTACGCCACGACCGTCTGTATCCAGATGCAGGGCGACGCCGGACCCGGGCAGTGCGCGCGGGGCTTCGGCCTCGTCCCCGCGCAGGTGTTCTTCCAGCCCTATCGACCGGGGCTCACCTACACCGCCACCGGCCGCGGGTGCGCGTCGAAGGGCAATCCGCCGCAGCAGCACTGCCAGGAGAGCGGTCCGCTCACCGCCACCCTCTGAGCCGGCCCCCGGTTTAGCGCCGGCACCGCCCGGGCACCCGACGAATCAACGGGGCCGTCAGTCGCGGCGTCCCGCGAGCTAAGGAGCCGGGCATGGACACCAACAACGTCGTCTGGATCGTGATTGCCGTGATCGCGATCATCGCCATCGGGGTCATCGTCTTTCTGGCGCGCAAGACCCGAAACCGGCGCCGCGCCGAGGAAGCCGACCGCATCCGCGAGGAGGTCCACCACGACAGCAGGCGTGTGCAGCGGCAGGCCTCGATCGTGGAAGAGACGGAGGCCAAGGCCCGTGCTGCCAAGGCCGAGGCCGAGGCGAAGGCCGCCGAGGCGGCGCGTCTGGCCGACACGGCCGCCAGCCGACGCGACGCGTTGAGCCACTCGCAGGAGCACCTGGACGCTCGCCGCGAGCACGCCGACCAGCTGGACCCGCGGAACACCTCGAACGACAAACTCGACGACACCGCGCGCGATGGAAAGCACTCCGGCACCGCCCAGCAGATGCATCCGGACGTGCGCGGCCGCTAACGGCGCCAGGAAACCGGCAGCCGCTTGATGCCGTGGATGAAGGCCGAGTGCAACCGGTCCGGTTCCGCCACGGCGTGGATGTCGGGCACCATCCGGTGTAGTTCCTCGAATGCGACCGTGATCTCGCGGCGCGCGAGATTGGCGCCCAGACAGAAGTGGGCTCCGCCGCCGCCGAAACCCACATGCGGATTCGGGTTCCTGCCGACGTCGAACAGCCACGGATCCGCGAACTTGGCCTCGTCCCGGTTCGCGGATCCGTACCACAGTGAGACCTTGTCTCCCGCGGCGATTTTCACGTTCCCCATGTCGACGTCGCGGGTGGCGGTGCGCCGCATGTAGGCCACGGGGGAGGCCCACCGGACGATCTCCTCGACGGCGGTGGGCGCCATACCGGCGTAATCGGACCACCACCGGTCGCGCTGCTCGGGATAGCGGCTCAGCGCGAGCACGCCGTGGCTGATCGCGTTGCGGGTGGTCTCGTTGCCGGCCACGACCAGCAGGATGAAGAACGACGCGACCTCGGCGGAGGTCAACCGCTCACCGTCGAGCTCGGCGCGGACCAGACTGGTGGTCAGGTCGTCGCCGGGACGGTCCCGGCGATCGTCGGCGAGGGCCGTCGCGTAAGCCCCGATATCCATTGCGACGGAGACGAACTCGTCGAAGTCGGTGGCGATGTCGGGGTCGCCGAACCCGAGGATCACGTTGGTCCAGTGGAAGACCTTCTGGTGGTCCTGCTCGGGGATGCCCATCATGTCGCAGATGATCTGCAGCGGTAGCGGCCCGGCCAGTTCGGCGACGATATCGCCCCGGCCGTCGGGATGGGCGGCCACCATGTCCTCGACGAGGCTGCGGGCCCGCTGCCGCACCGAGTCCTCGATCAGGGCCAGCACTCGCGGGGTGAACGCGCTGCGCACGATGTTGCGCAGCCGGGTGTGGCGGGGGTCATCCATCGCGATCATCGAGCCGAAATACTCGGCCAGCTCAGGGGTTTGATCGCCGACGGTGATCCCCAACGCGGAACTGAAGATCTCCGGATGCCTGCTGGCGAAGAAGACGTCCTCGTGTCGGGTCAGCGCCCAGTGTCCGGCGACTTCGGAGTCGGTGTCGACCACGTAGGCGGAGTGGAACGAGATCGGCGCCTCGCGGCGCAGCGTCGCGAACGCGCCGTCGCGGTAGTCGTCGTCAAGACCCCAGAAATCCCATGACCCCAGATCGATGTCGGCCAGCGGCACCGGGGGCGGTGCCACCCCGTTCGGCCGGATGACCGCCGCGTCGTCGATGCCCAGGCCCATACGGCCCCAGCGTAGCTTCAGGGCAGGCGTTCATGACCCTTTCTGCCGTGCGTGCGCCGTTGTTCCTTCATGCGGGCTTCGTGCGTATGCCGTTCGCCGCCCACCAGTTCGTCGCGGACCCGGCGCACGTGCTCGCCGAACAGCGACCAGTATTCGTCGTCGAACTCCTCGACGATCTGGAAGGTCCACCGCCCGTGAAGCACGTTGCGTCCCACCAGGTCGGATTCAAGCCGCTCGGCGATCGCGTCGTGGCCGGCCGCACGCAGCGCCTCCGCACCTTCACCGAGCAGAAGATCGGCCCGGCCGATCAGCTGATGGAACGAGTACAGATGGCCCCGGGCCCGTTCCACGTACTCCAGAGCTTCACTCACCTTGCCGACGGCATCGACCGTCTCGTCACTCGCGTCAGTCACCGAGGCGAGATACCCGCCGGGAGGCCCCGGCAACCGCGCTCAGTCCGTCCAGTACACGTGGTCGGGGGTCAGTTCGGCGGTGACCGCGGTGGCCAGCAGCGCGCTTGGCTGAGCGCCCCGGAACGCGATGTCGGTGTTGGTCATGATGACCAGTGTGGTCTGCCGTCCGGGCAGGTGCACCGACACGCACTGGTAGCCGGGCACGCTGCCTGCGTAACCCACCCACCCGGCGAAGTTGGACACTCCGAGCCCGTAGCCCTCGGGGGCGGGCCCTCCCGAACCGTCCACCAGCCGCTGCCGCTGCATCGCGGGGCTCAGGAGCGTCCCGTTCGCCAGCGCCGGGGCCCAGATCCGCATGTCGTGCAGTGTGGAGATCATATTGCCGGCGGCCCACGACCGGGACGGATTCCAGTCGGTGGCGGTGGTCTCTCCGTCATCGGGCGTCTGAGCGGTGTAGCCGGCGGCATGAGGCCTGGGAAAACTGGCGTCGGTCGGGAAGCTGGTCGCCTCCATACCCAGTGGCGCACTGATGTGCTCGCGGATGTAGCCCGCCAGCGACTGTCCGCTGACCTTCTCCACCACGAGGCCGAGCAGCACGGTGTCGGTGTTGCTGTGGTGGTAGCCGGCACCGGTGGCGAACACCGTCGGTGGGAAGAACGCGAGCTCGAGCAGTTGCGCGGGTGTGGACGCCCGTGCAGGATCGGCGAACGCCGCGGACACGAACTCCGGGTTCGTCGTGTAGTCGGGCAACCCGCTCCGCATCCCCGCGAGCTGGCGCAGCGTGACGGCCTCCCCACCGGGGATGCCGTCGAGGTGTTCGGCGATCGGGTCGTCGAGTCCGAGCTTGCGCTGATCGGCCAGCAGCAGCACCGCGGTGACAGTGAAAGTACGTGTCAAGCTTCCGATCCGGCTGTAGAGATCGGTCTTCATCGGCGCCCGGGTCGTCTTGTCGGCCACTCCGAACGCGCGGACGTAGTCTCCGTCGGGGGTCCAGATCCCGATGATCGCCCCCGGTATGCCGGCCTCGGCCATCACCCGCTCGACCGCACCGTCGAGCCGGTCGGCGAGTGGGGCGGCCATCGTGGCCGCGGTCGCGGTGAGGCCGGGACGCTCCCGGTGCGCCGGGTGCGGCGCCTCTACCGGCTGTGCGCACCCCGCCGCGCCGAGGGCCACGGCGAGCGCGGCGGTGGCGACACGGGTGATCATCGGGCTCAGGGTATTGGCCGCGACACCGTCGCCGTGCCGGTCAGCGATCGAATTCCGGCTCGTCCTCGGGCACGGGGATGGACTGCTCGATCAGATCCGCCTCGCTGGCCTGCCAGTCGCGCTCGGCGCCGACCCGCTCGGCGTCCGGCCAGGTCTCCTCGTCGACGTCGACGTCGACGGCCGGGGTGAGTTGTTCGACCACGTCGGCCTCGGCGGCGTCTATGAACTGGTCGTCGTCGGGGGTGGTCATCGGCGATCTCTCCCAAGAATGGTCGGGGACTTTCGGGGGACGTTGAGGACGTTGAGGACATGACGCGCTGTCTCCACCATAGGCGCGTCCGGGCGCCGGCGGCTGCCGGACCCGACCCGATTACCCGCTTGCACCCGCCGCACACGGGGGCGGCCCGACAAGATCACCCGCTTTCGTTCCGGTCTTGCTCTGGGGGTGTGGCTGGTGATTCACGGGTCCGTGGGGCTCTCGGGTACGCTACGTAAACTGCGACAACGGGACAGGCCCTCAAGCCCGGTGGGGCCGCCCCACCCGATCAGCTTCTGAGAATCTAAGGGCCTGTATTTTGCCAGAAACCACGAGCGGCTCTTCGGAACTGCAGCCTCACTTCGAGGACGTCCAGTCCCATTACGACCTGTCGGACGATTTCTATCGGCTGTTCCTGGACCCCACCCAGACCTACAGCTGCGCCTACTTCGAGCGCGACGACATGACGCTCGAAGAGGCGCAGCTCGCCAAGATCGACCTGTCGTTGGGCAAGCTCGGCCTCGAACCCGGTATGACGCTTCTCGACATCGGATGCGGGTGGGGTGCGACGCTACTGCGCGCCATCGACAACTACGACGTCAACGTCATCGGCCTGACGCTGAGCCGCAATCAACAGGCGCACGTGCAGAAGCGACTTGATGCGCACCCGAGCCCGCGCAACAAGCGCGTCCTGCTGGCCGGTTGGGAGCAGTTCGACGAGCCCGTCGACCGGATCGTGTCGATCGGGGCGTTCGAGCATTTCGGCCGCGACCGCTACGACGAGTTCTTCAAGAAGGCCTATCAGGTGCTTCCTGAGAACGGTGTGATGATGCTGCACACCATCATCAAGCCCAGCGACGAGGAGTTCGCCGCGAAAGCGCTGCCGGTAACCATGAAGCTGATCCGGTTCTCGAAGTTCATCATGGACGAGATCTTCCCGGGCGGTGATCTGCCCAAGCCGGAGACCGTCGAGGAGCACGCGACCAAGGCCGGGTTCACCCTGACGCGGCAGCAGCGTCTGCAGCCGCACTACGCCAAGACGCTCGACATCTGGGCCGAGGCGCTGAGCAAGCGGGAAGACGACGCGGTGGCCATCCAGTCCCGCGAGGTCTACGACCGGTACATGAAGTACCTGACCGGCTGCGCGGATCTGTTCCGTGACGGCTACACCGACGTCTGCCAGTTCACTCTGGAGAAGAAGGCCTGATTTCCCGGTAGGAACGCGCCGGCTGGCCCGGCTCGGCTCCCGCCACGTCGCGCCGCCGGGCCGCCATCCCGGCCAGCGCCTCGAACACCACGCGGTGCGCGGCATTGACGGTCAGTTCGGCGTGGTCGTAGGCGGGCGCCACCTCGACCACGTCCACTCCGACGACGTCGTGTTCGCGGCACAACTGCCGCACCATCCGGAGCAGGTCGGCGCTGGTGATGCCACCCGGTTCCGGGGTGCCCGTGCCGGGCGCGTGCGCCGGGTCGAGCACGTCGATGTCGACCGACACATACAACTTCTCGGCCTTGGCCAGCGCCTCGCCCACGGCGTCGGCCATCACCGCCTTGAACCCGCGCTCCCAGATCTCCTGCATCGTGTGCCAGGTCATCCGCTGTTCGAGCATCCACTCGAAGGTGTCCTGCGGCGGCCAGTAGCCGCGCAGACCGACCTGAACGAACTGCGATCCGGGCACCGCGCCCGATTCGATCAGCCGGCGCATCGGGGTGCCGTGGCTGGCCAGGTTGCCTTCGATCTCGTCGGCGGTGTCGGCGTGGGCGTCGAAATGCACGATGCCGACGTTGCCGTAACCGTGGACGTCGGCCACCGCCGTCGCCGCCGGCCAGGTGATCGAGTGATCACCGCCCAGGATCACCGGGACGATGCCGCGGCTGGCCACCGCGTGCACACGCTCGCGGATGTTGCGGTGGGACACCTCGGTCTGGCCGTGCGGACAATAGGCGTCACCGAAGTCCACAACCTCCAGCCAGTCAAAGATCTCCAGGCCCAAATCCAAGTGGTAGGTGCCCGGCTCGTAGGCCGTGGCCCGGATCGCCCGCGGCCCGAACCGCGCACCGGGACGGTTGGTGGTCCCGATGTCGAACGGCGCCCCGACGATGGCGGCGTCGGGCTGCCAAGCGTCGAGTTGTTCGGGCTCGGTCAAAAACGGGCGGTGCCCGAAAGAAGCCACGCCCGCGTAGGGCAGATCCAACTGCTCCGCCATCCCCGGCGGGAGCTCACGTCGAGGTCCGTGCTCGTGGCCCATGCGAACGACGCTACCGGTCACTCGCCGCGCTCACATCCAGCGCCGACCGCAGCCTGTCGGGGATCGTCCGCTTGGCCCAATCCGTCGTGGACACCAGCACATAGACGTTGTGTCCCCGCACCGCGACCCGCTCCGCGTCGGTGCCGGAGCGGGCCAGCACGGTGAAGCCGATGGTGAAGCTCGTCGTGCCCACCCGGGTGCAGCGTGCCTCGACCCGCACCTCGTCTCGCCAGCGCACCGGCGCCGCGAAGTCGATCTCGGCGTGCACCACCTGGAAGTCGTACCCGTCGGCGTTCAACGCGGGATAGCCGATGCCGAGCGAGTCGAGCAGCCCGGTGCACGCCTCGTCGAACCACGTCAGGTAATGGCCGTTGAACACCACGCCCTGCTGGTCGATCTCCGCGTAGCGCGGCGCGATCGCCAGCGAGAAGTCCGTCACCCGACTCACCCTAGAGATCGGGACGGGCGGTCTGCAGGACACTGGGATCCATGAAGCTGGTGACGATCGACGATGTCCGGGCGGCGGCTGACCGGGTCCGATCGCATGTGGTGCGTACGCCACTGCTCGCCGCCCGCTGGGGCGACCCGGACCGGCCGCTGTGGATCAAGCCGGAGAACTTGCAGCCCATCGGCGCGTTCAAGGTCCGTGGCGCCTTCAATGCCGTGGCGGCGTTGACGTCGGCCGGCGAAGGCGCCGTCACCGACGTCGTCGCCTATTCCAGCGGCAACCACGCGCAGGCCGTCGCGTACGCCGCGGCGGCGTTCGGGTTGCGGGCCCACATCGTGATGCCGGAGGAGACGCCGACGGTCAAGGTGCAGTCCACCCGTGATCTCGGCGCGCGGGTGGTGTTGTGCGCGGCAGGGCAACGCGAGGCGGTCGCCGAGCAGGTGCGCAGCGACACCGGCGGGGCGATGATCCCGCCGTTCGACCACCCGGATGTGATCGCCGGACAGGGCACGATCGGCCTGGAGATCGCCGAGGACCTGCCGTCGGTGCGCACCGTGCTCGTCCCCGTCAGTGGCGGGGGACTGGCTTCGGGCATCGGCACCGCGATCCGTGCGCTGTGCCCGGACGCCGCGGTCTTCGGGGTCGAGCCCGAGCTCGCCGCCGACACCACCGAGGCATTGCGCCTCGGCCACCGGGTCAACTGGTCGATCGAAGACCGTAACCGCACGATCGCCGACGGGCTGCGGTCGCAGCCCTCGGAGCTGACCTTTGTCCATCTGCAGCAGGTTCTCGACGGGATGCTGACGGTGTCCGAGGACGAGATCCGCGCGGCGGTGCGCGAGTACGCGTACCGCGCGCACCTGGTCAGCGAGCCGAGCGGTGCGGTGCCCCTGGCGGCCTACCGGCAGGGCATGACACCGCCGGGGCCGACCGTGTTGATCCTGTCCGGGGGCAACATCGACGCGCGCATGCTCGCGCAGATTCTCGGCGGGTAGGGTCCACCGGGTTTTCGATTCAGTGGTGTGTGGGCGCGGCGCTGGCGTGCTCCGGCAGCGAAGGACTCGACCCGTCCCGACCCTTCGAGCCCTTCGAGCACGACGAGCGCAGGGCGTACCGGGCAGGTCCGCCGGCCGACCGTGGCCCGGTCGCGCTGCTCGCCGCTGCGGCTGCCGCAAGTCATATCCTGGCGGGAATGAGCCTCCCCGTCGCCCCCACGCACCCGTCGCTCGTGCGCACCGTTCTCAGGCTGGCGATCGTCGGCTGTGTCGCGGCCGCGCTGCTGCTGGTGGAACTGACCTCCACCCGGGGAGTGGGATGGCGGCTGATCACGTTCACCTACCAGGCCAATCTGCTGGCCGCCGGATACTACCTGTGGACTCTGTGCTCACCGCGGGCCGACAGTCGGATCGGGCTGCGGGGCGCGGTGGTGCTGTATGTCGTCATGGCCGGGGTGATCTGGAACCTCCTGTTGACCGAGCACAGCATGGGGTACACGCCGGCGAACTTCCTCCTGCACGTCGCGGTCCCGGTGCTGGTGCTCGGTGACTGGCTGCTCGTCGGTCGCGGCGCGATCCCGATGGCGTGGTGGCAGCCGGTGGCGTGGCTGACGTATCCGGCGGCATATCTCGCGCTGGCCCTGCTGGTGCTCAACGATGCCGGCCGGCGCCCGCCCTATTACTTCCTCGATCCGGACAGCGTGGGCACCGCCACGGTGGCGATGAACGTCGCCGCGCTGTCGGCGTGCGTGCTCGCACTGGGATACACGCTGCTGGCGCTCAACCGCGCGGCGTCCGAGGCCCGGGCCTGAAACATCGCCGCCTGCGGGACCGATAGAAGGGGAGACAGTTGTCGTTTGCCGGGCCCGTGTTCGGCCGCGGCACCCGCCACGACCAATTAGGATGGCAACGTGCTGAGACGTCGTCTGCAGCAAATGGTGAGCGCGCTCGGGTGCGCTGCGCTGCTCACGGGCGGCTCGCTGCTCGGGCCGCTTCCCGCGGGCAATGCCGGGTCAACCGCCGGAACGCGGGTCGCCGGGGTGACCCCCGCGCCTGGCCAGACGGTCGGCGTCGCGCATCCGGTCACCGTCAGGTTCGCCGGGGAGGTGCCGAACAGGTCGGCCGCGGAACGGTCTGTGGCCGTGGTCCCGGCCGGGTCGCCGGTCCCGGCGTCCGGATCCTTCACCTGGCTCGACGACCGAGTCTTGGAGTGGACACCCACCGACTTCTTCCCCGCCCATACGCCGATCTCGGTCACGGTGGGCGGCTTCACGACGAGCTTCCAGACCGGATCGTCGGTCGTCAGCGTGGCCGACATCGGCGACTACTCGTTCACGGTCAGCATCGACGGTGAGGTGGCGCGCCGGATGCCGGCATCGATGGGCAAATCGAAGTTCCCGACGCCCACCGGCCGGTTCACCGCGCTGGAGAAGCAGCGCAACGTCACCTTCGACTCCCGCACGATCGGCATCCCTCTCGACGATCCCGAGGGCTACCTGATCAAGGGGGAGTACGGCGTCCGGGTGACCTGGGGTGGCGTGTACGTCCACTCCGCACCGTGGTCGGTCGGATCCCAGGGCTATGCGAACGTCAGCCACGGCTGCATCAACCTCAGCCCCGACAACGCCGCGTGGTATTTCGACACCGTCCGGGTCGGCGACCCGATCATCGTGCAGGCCTGAGGATCCCGGTCAGCAGTTGGTCTGAATCCGGAAGTCTGCGGTGACGGCGTCGCTGGGCTTGTCGTCGAACGCCCCGTCGGCCTTTCCGGTGATCGTGTAACGCCCGTTGTTGCCGCTGACCTCCGCCTGGCCGATGTTGTCGCTCCAGAACGTGCCACTGAAACCGCCGACGCCGCGGAATTCGACGGACTCGGCGGTGAGATCGCCGTCGGTCGACAGCACCGCGGTGAAGCCGTTCTCTTCCCCCGGGGTCTCGATGTACCACGACCATCCGGTCTGCCGGCATTGCACGGCCTGCGCGCCGCCGGTGTCGTTGCCGTCGATCGTCACGGTCGCCGTGGTACCGCCCAGGGCTGGCTCGGGTGTCGCGCAGCCGGCCACGCCGAGTACCGCGACGCCGCCGACGACGGTCGCCATGAAGTGTCGAGTCCCCATGGCGCCCGACTCTATTCGCTCGACCGCCCGTTCCCGGCCGGAATGCCGGTGTATTCGGGATTGGGCGGTAACGACAGTGCGATCCCGATGCGGTTGGTGGCGCCGATGAACGCCGCGATCGAGATGCCTTTCAGGATCTGGTGATCGTCGAGGCCCGTGCTCCGCAGCCGGTCGACGTCGGCGTCCCGTATCGACTGCGGATCGTTGTTGACCGCCACCGCGAGATCGGCCAGCGCGCGCTCTCGGTCGGTCAGCTCAGGCACCTGATGGTGGTCGATCGCGACCCGGTGGCCGAACGACCAGTCGCCGGCGACCTTGCCCAGCTTGTTCGCGTGGTTGGTGTGGCAGTACGCGCAGCGGTTCTCCCCGGAGACGACAGGGCGCGAAACCAGTTCGAGGTGAGGCCCTCGTCGCGCAGCTGGCGGTTGAAGAAGCCGCGCACGCCCGGGGAGCTGAGCCCGTCGAGTTCGGGCACCGCCCGAGATGGGGGCGGGGGTCAGCCCGGCGCCCTGTACCGGGGCGTCTCTGGTCGCTGTCATGGCCACGACCCTCCCGCACGTACGGGCGGCGGCCAACAGTTCGGCACGCCGAGATGCGAACCCTTGCGCGGGTCAACGCAATGCGGCGTCGGTGGCGTCGTCGGCGGGCAGGAACGCTTCGATGCTCAGCTCGGCCGCCGTGAGGTCGAGGGCGGTGCCGAATGTGGTGACCGTGCTCAGAAACCTCAGCACCCGGCCGTCCGCGGCCTCCAGCTCCAGCGGCACGGCGACGCCGCCGAGGTCGAGGGAGTCCTCGAAACCTCCGGGATAGGACTCGATTTCACACAACAGCTCACCGAGTTCTGCATCTCCGGCGCTGCCGACCTCGCGGCGGAGCCGCTCGACGAGGTGGGTCCGCCACTGCCCGAGGTTGCTTATGCGGGGGGCCAGCCCGCCGGGGTGCAGCGCGATGCGCAGCGCATTGGGCCGCTCGAGCAGCTCCGGCGCCACGCCGTCGAGCAGCACGCCGGCCCCTGCGTTCGCCTGCAGGATCCACCAGCCACGGTCGACCACCACGCACGGGTACGGCTCGTAGGCGGTGAGCACCCTGCGCACCCCGTCCCGCACCGCGACCATCTCGGGCGCGTCCAGAGAGCGCTCGGCGTACACCGGGGCCAGGCCCGCGGCGACGAACAGCCGGTTCTGTTCTCGTTGCGGCACACCGAGAGCCGTGGCCAGCCGCAGCACCATCGCCCGGCTCGGTGAGGAGCGGCCTGTCTCGATGAAGCTGACGTGGCGCGCGGATACGCCGGCGGCCAGCGCGAGATCGAGCTGGCTGAGCCGGCGCCTACGCCGCCATTCACGCATCAGCGCCCCGAACGGAGCCGGCCGCTCGACAGTGGTCACTTCTTCAGTTTGACCGGTGCTGCGCGGCCGGGCCATGACCTCCGAGGTAATTGCGGTGGTTACCTCCCTGGGCGCACGGTGAAGGTAGGCACCCGAGGAGGCGAGCGACATGACAACCGCACACCCGAACGCCGACCCGATTCCCCGGTGGTTGCGCTTCGTGCTGATCTGCGACCGCGCCGGGTCGTCCTGGTACATCGGTACCGGATTCTTCTTCGCGCCGGTGCTGGCGCTGGTGTCTCCGTGGCCGGCACTGACCGCTGCGCTGTGGGTGTTCATCGCGCTGGCCGGGCTGTGGCTGGGCCTGCTCGGTGTCGCGATGGCCACGGGTCTGGCCATGGTGCTCCGCTCCGACGCCGAGATCCCGGAGGACTACTGGCGTTCGCTGCTGGATTACCCGAAGCTCACCCGGTGAGCAGTTGGTGGGCGAGTGTCGCGGCCAGCCAGCTCTCGAAGCGGCTCCCGGACCAGCCATGGCCGGCAACGAGATGACGGTGCATCGCGGGATCGCTGAACAGACACGCCAGATCGATTGCGGCCGAACGACTCAACCCGGCCTGTAGCGCATCCCGCGCGGTCAGCGCATCGACCACCGCACGGGCGCCGGCGCGACGCTGGGCGTGCAGCTTCTCCAACAGCTCCCGCGCGCTGTCGTCCTCCGACGCCGCGGCCTCCAGCGCGGCGAACAGCGCTGAGACCCGCGTGTCGATGTCGGCGATCATCCGTGCCCACGCGGTCAGCAGAGCACGGGCATCGTCCAGCTCCAGCAGCGCGGCCACCTCGGGCCGCTCGGCCAACGGCAGCGGCTCGTCGTCTCCGGCGATGGCGAAGTTCAGTGCCGCCGAGAGTAGTTCGGCTTTGCCGCCGACCGCGGAGAACACCGTCTTACGGCTCACCCCGGCCGCCGTAGCGATCGCGTCGACCGAGGTGCCTCCGTAGCCGGTGGCGACGAACAACTCGGCCGCCGAGGCGACGATCCGGCGCCGGGTGCCGCGCGCCTGCGCGGCGCGCAGATCCGACCGATACCTGCGCTTGACATCCTCACCCATTTGGAGTGACCCTCAGTGTATTCATTACATATGACGGTACCTGAAATGAGGCACGATGCGCATAGTCGTCGTCGGCGCGGGAACGGCCGGCCTGTTCACCGCAGTCGCACTGGCCCGTCGAGGTGGGCACGTCACCGTCGTCGAGCGCGACGCCGGCCCCGGCCGGGACGGCGGCTGGCCGCGCAGGGGGTCATGCAGTTCGACCACCCCCACACGTTCCGCGGGCCGGTGGTCGACGCGCTGCAAGCGGAGATCCCCGATGCCCTGCAGGCAATGCTGCGCGTCGGGGCCTCGGTCGAGACCGACCCGGGCGGCGCCCCGGCTGCCCTGCGCATCCGGCGGGTGACGTTCGAACGGGCACTGCGCGACGTCGCGCTGGCCGAACCCGGGCTGACGCTGCTGCCCGGTTGTCACGTCGACGGGGTGTTGCGCGACTCCGGACGAGTGGCCGCTGTCGATGCGGGGGGCCGGCGCCTGACGGCCGACCTGGTCATCGACGCGTCCGGGCGGTCGAGCCGGGTGATGCGCGCGCTGTTCGGCGCCGGGGAGGTGCGACCGTGTGGCGCGACGTACGTCAGCAGGCAGTACCGGCTGGCTGACGGCGCCGCGCCGGGCCCGGTGAACTCGCCGGTCGGTCTGTCGCTGCAACTGGCCGGATATTTCGCGGTGGTGTTCCTCCACGAGGCCGGGATCTTCTCGGTCACGATCACCCACGCCGGCACCGATGACCGGCTGCGACTTCTGCGGCACCGTCGGGTCTATGACGCCGCGGCCGAGGCGATCCCGATGCTCGCCGACTGGGTCGATCCGCGCCGCGCGCAGCCGCTGACCCCGGTGCTCGTCGGCGGCCGCGTGCACAACACCTTCCGTTCCCCACTCGGCGTGGACGGCCGTCCCGCGGTTCCCGGGCTGATCGCCGTCGGAGACTCCGTCTGTACCACGACGCCGTTGGCCGGCAGAGGCGTCACGCTGGCGTTCCGCCAGGCACAGGCTCTGGTGCGCGTGCTGGCTGCAGACGACGTCCCGGCCGCCACGGTGCAGTTCGCCCGGTGGTGCGCCGCCGAGGTGCGTCCGTGGTTCGTCGACCATGTGCACTGCGACGATGACCGGATGCGGCGGTGGGCCGGTGGCGATGTGGATCTGGGCAGGCCGCTGCCCTCGGACCTGGTGGTCGCTGCGGCCGTGGCCGACCCGGCGCTGCGGCCGGCCGTCCGCGGGTACGAGCAGATGACTGCGCTGCCGTCGAGTCTGGACGCGGTGCGGGAGGGGGCCCGCGCCGTCTACGCCTCCGGCTGGCGACCCCCGGTGGCCGAGGGTCCCGACCGACAACAACTGGCTCAGTTGTGCGTCACCGTCGGCAGCCGAACGCTGGCCACGGTCTAGTGCGCCACCGGGCAGCCGCCCGAGTAGTCGACCTGCCAGTGCTTGATCCCGTTGAGCCAACCGGACCGCAGCCGTTCGGGAGGGCCGGCCGAGGTGAGATCGGGCAAGTGGTCGGCGATCGCGTTGAACATCAGCTCGATGGTCATCCGCGCCAGGTTGGCGCCGATGCAGTAGTGCGCACCGGTGCCGCCGAAGCCGACGTGCGGGTTCGGATCGCGCAGGATGTCGAACCTGAACGGGTCGTCGAAGACCTCCTCGTCGAAGTTCGCCGACCGGTACGACATGACCACGCGCTGCCCCTTCTTGATCTGCACGCCGGACAGTTCGTAGTCCTGCAGCGCGGTGCGCTGGAACGAGGTGACCGGGGTGGCCCAGCGCACGATCTCGTCGACGGCGGTGGTGGGGCGCTCGCGTTTGAACAACTCCCACTGGTCGGGGTGCTCGGTGAACGCGATCATGCCGTGGGTGATCGAGTTGCGCGTGGTTTCGTTGCCTGCGACAGCCAGCAGCACCATGAAGAAGCCGAACTCGTCGTCGGTCAGCTTGTGTCCGTCGACGTCAGCCTCGATCAGCGTGGTGACGATGTCCTCGCCGGGATGCTCGGCCCGGGCCGCGGCCAGCTGCATCGCATACATGATCAATTCGGTTGCGGCATTGCGGTTGTCGTGATGGGCGAACTCAGGGTCGTCGTCGCTGACCATCTGATTGGACCAGTCGAAGAGCTTCTTGCGGTCTTCCAGAGGCACGCCCAGCAGACCGGCGATGGCCTGCAAGGGCAGCTCGCAGGACACCTGTTCGACGAAGTCGCCGACTCCGGCGGCCGCCGCGCCCTTGGCGATGCGCTGCGCGCGCTGGTCGAGGTCCTCGCGCAGACGTTCGACCGCACGGGGCGTGAATCCGCGCGAGATGATCTTGCGGAGGTGGGTGTGCCGTGGCGCATCCATGTTGAGCAGCACCAGACTTCCGGTCTCCACCTGCTCGCCGGTAGAACCCTCCGGGTAGCGCGGCAGGGCGGTCTTCTCCTGGCTGGAGAACACGTCGCTGCGCTTGGAGATCTCCTTGACGTCTTTGTGTTTGGTCACCACCCAGTAGCCGCCGTCGCCGAAGGGACCCGCGCCGCCGGAGGTCTGCGCGTTCCACCAGATCGGGGCGCAGCGGCGCAGTTCGGCGAGTTCCTCCACAGGCAGACGCTCGCGGTTCAGGTCGGGGTCGGTGAAGTCGAATCCGGGCGGGAGCGTGGGAGTCGCCATACATTGGCTCCTAAACGTCAATTGGCCGTACCTCATTGCTACACCACCGGTCGGTTACGGCGAGCGCAGATGAGCGAAGAAAATCCGTCCCTCCTGTAACGAATCCGCTGCGAAGGCGGATGGATCCTGTGACCATGAAGAAACCGGGAGGGTGCATCGTGAGGTTCGGTTTCCACGCAAAGACCGCGTCCATCATCGGGGCGGCAGCGGTTGCGACACTGCTCGCAGCCGCACCGTCGGCTGCCGCCGACCCGGCAGCACCACCGCCGGTTCCCGCGCCGGCGCCCGCACCCGCGCCTGCCCCGATGCCGTCACCCCCGCCGGCCGAAGCCGCGGTGGTTCCGCTCGCCGCCGCCCCCGCCGCTGAGGGCGTGCCCCACCTGGCCAGTCCGGAGAACCTGCCGCCGGGTACGTCGACCACTCCGACGCAGCAGTCGCGGCTGGGTTACCTGCGCGACCTCTGGCATGCGATGCAGACCCAGGAAGTCAGCGGGAGCAACGCGCTGCTGCTGCTGACGCAGCGTCCGTTGAGCTCGTCGGCGCCGATGGGCATGCCCTCGGGCCCGCAGCCTGCGGCGCCTCCCGCCGCGGCCCCCGCACCCGCCGCGGTACCGGTAGCGCCCGCACCGGTCGCCCCTTAGCCCGACAGCACTTTCTCCAGCCGCGCCGGCACATGCTTGTGCCACGGCGTCCCGGCGTACGTGTCACGCCAGCCGGTGGAGGTCAGCGCGTTCGGCGCGACACCCGGGGTCACCACGCCACCGACCCCGTCGGCGAAGTCGACGCCGTAGCCATTGGGTAAGGACGCATGACCGGCCAGCATCGCGTCGCTGATCTCGACGGTGCCCTCCGCGCTGCCCGCGGCGGTGGTGATCCGCACGCGGTCGCCGTCTCGCAACCCCAGTGCCGACGCGTCGGCGACGCTGATCCGCAAAGCGCCGTCGGCATCGCGCTGGCGCCAGGCCGGGTCGCGCATGATGTCGTTGGCCGTGTACGCCCGCCGTTCCCCGGCCGACAACACGATGGGGTAGTCGGGTGAGGTCAGCTCGGCCGGCGCCGCGGCCAGCGCCCGGACGTCGGCGAGCAGTTCCGGGATCTCGATCGCGATCTTGCGGTCGGCGTGGGTGATCAACGCGAAGTCGTCCTCGTAGTCGTGGACGGTGAACGTCACCCCCGACCGGCCTTCGAGAATCGCGTCGAACAGCGCGTTGCCGTCCGCGTGGCCGGCCCGCCGCACCGCGTCGGGATAGGTCATCGCGGCCTTCTGGGCCAGACCCCACAACGCGGCGGCGCCGGCCAGTCCGTCGGGCAGAGTCGGCCCG
Organism: Mycobacterium sp. 4D054; assembly: GCF_052245755.1. NCBI lineage: Bacteria > Bacillati > Actinomycetota > Actinomycetes > Mycobacteriales > Mycobacteriaceae > Mycobacterium > Mycobacterium sp. 4D054. Next base: position 68,482 of record NZ_JBQQCF010000019.1, on the reverse strand, counting down.
AGCGTCTCGTACAACACGAACGGCAGCACCTTGCCCAGCCCCGGGTTGGCCCCGACCGCGGCCAGGAACGCCTCGGTGAACGCCGGGCGTCCCTGTTCGGCGGCGCGGCGCAGCGGCGCCAATTCGGCATCGTCGACGACGCCCAGGGCCCGCGTCAGCCGGGCCCAGATCTCGGGTTCGGGCAGGGTGCCCGACATCGGCTCCATCAGCCGGTGCCGCAGATGGAAGGTGTTGTGCGGGAACTCGAGGTTGAAGAACGTCGCCTCCGGCTTCTCGAACTGAGTCGCCGCGGGAAGCACGTAGTGTGCCAGCCGTGCGGTCTCGGTCATCGCCACGTCGATGACCACGATCAGTTCCAGCCGCCCCAGAGCCGTTGCGACGGCGGCCGAGTCGGCGACCGAATGCGCCGGGTTACTGCTCTCGACGATCATCGCGCGGAACCGGTCCGGATGGTCGGTGACGATCTCCTCGGGAATGACGTTGCTGGGAATCAGCCCGCCGATGATCGGGGCGCCGGTTACCGGGGTGCGGCCTACCCCGCCGGGTCGGAACAATGGGGCGAACGACGAATGAAGGTGCTGCGCACCGCGTTTGGCGAAATTGCCGGTCAGGATCCACAGCATCTTGTTCAGGTACGAGCACAGGGTGCTGTTCGGTGACTGCTGGATTCCGAGGTCTTCGAACACCGCGACGCCGGCGGCTCCGGCTATCCGGCGTGCGGCCGAGCGCAGCAGTTCCTCGTCGACGCCGCAGCGCCGGGCGTAGTCGGAGACCGGCACCTCGGCGAGCACCTCGCGCACCGCGTCGCCGCCGGTGACGTGCGCGGCCAGGAAGGCTTCGTCGCACAGGTTCTCCTGCACCAGCACCGCGGCCAGCGCGGCCAGACACCACGCGTCGGTGCCGGGCCGGACCCGCAGGTGGTAATCGGCCATCTTCGCGGTTTCGGTGACCACCGGATCGATCACGATCATCGACCGAGCCGGGTCCTTGGCGATCTCGTGGAGCACCACGCGGGCCCGCGGAAAGCTCTGGGACATCCACGGGTTCTTGCCGACGAACACCGCGACCTCGGCGTGCTCGAATTCGCCGCGGGTGTGCCCGCCGTAGAACTGTGCGTCGACCCAGTGCTCCCCGGTCTTCTCCTGGGCCAGCGCGTTGGAGCGGTAGTGCGAGCCCAGTGCCTTGAGGAACGCGCCGCTGTAGGCGCCGCCCAGGTGGTTACCCTGCCCGCCGCCCCCGTAGTAGAGGATCTTGTCGCCGCCGTGCGTGTCGGCGATCGCGCGGAAGCCCGCGGCGACCTCGGAAATCGCGGTGTCCCAGTCGATCTCCTCATACGTGCCGTCCGGCCTGCGCCGCATCGGCGACGTGAGCCGGTTGCGGCTGTTCTGGTAGTGATCCAGCCGTAGCGCCTTGTTGCAGGTGTAGCCGCGCGAGGCGGGATGGCTCTTGTCGCCGCGGATGCGGACCAGCGATCGGTCCTCGACCTGAACCACGATGCCGCAGTTGCACTCGCACAGGATGCACGCGCTGGGATGCCATTCACCGTCCCGGCCGCTCGTCACTTCCGCCCACCCGTCCGCGCACCGATCACCTGGCGCAGTTGTTCCTGGACCAGAGTCAGCGGTTGCACATCGCGTGAGGCGCGCGCGACGACGAGGGCGCCCTCGAATGATGCGAGCACGAGCATGGCCAGTGCGGCGGCATTCTCCTTGTCCACACCGTCGGCGATCAGACGCTGCCTGATCACCTCGCGCCAGCGGTCGAAAGCCGCCGCGGCACGCTCGATCACCGGCGCCGACTGGTCGGGCTTGCCCGGATCACCGGCCTCCACGGCGACAGCGACAACAGGACAACCTGCCCGGAAGTCGCTGTCGCGCAGTAGTTTCCGGTAATCGTCGAAAAGCCTGTCCAGCGCTTCACGGCCCGAAGACGCCTGCGCCAGTCGGTCCGCCATGAAGTCGGCCGCGTAGTCGACCGCCTCGCAGAGCAACTGGGTGCGGCCGCCGGGAAAGTAGTGGTAGGCCGAACCGCGCGGCGCGCCGCTGTGCTCGAGCACGTCGGCGATGGCGGTCGGGTGCGCGCCGCGCTCCCGGATCAACAAAGCAGCGGAGATGATCATCCGCTCGCGGGGAGTCGTCACGACGCGGCCCCTTTCACCCGGCTATGTATGCAACTCTACATAATCTCGGGACGCCCGTATAGCCCGTCCGTAGATTCCCGGGTTGCCGTCACCGGCTCGGCCCGGGGGGCGATCAACGCCATCGACCTGAACGCCCCCTACGACGACACCAAATCGCTCAACGGCCGATCCTGGACCGGATGTCCGATGTCGGGCTGGGCTATCTCACGCTCGGCCGGCCATGGCCCACGCGGACTGGATCATCGAGCTGAGTCCAGGGGCGGGCCACGACGGTGGCCGCATCGTCTTCGCGGGCACCCCACGCGAATTGGCCGATTCGGCGTGCACTCTCACCGGCCAACACCTCGCGCCGGCGATCTGCTAAACGCTGGCGGCCTCGTTGAGCTCATTGAGCGTGTTGGTGGCCTCCAAATACTCCTGCACCCAGCGCTCGATCACCGTCGCGGTCTTCTCGACCTTGGTGAACTGACCGACGACCTGGCCGATCGGGTTGAACGCGACGTCGACGGTCTCGTTCGGGTACTTGTGCGTCGCGGCCACGGCCATCCCGGAAACCATGTACTGCAACGGCATTCCGAGCGGCTTCGGGTTGTTCGGATCCTCCCACGCCTCGGTCCAGTCGTTGCGCAGCATCCGTGCCGGTTTGCCGGTGAACGACCGGCTGCGGACGGTGTCGCGGCTGGTCGCCTTCGCGTAGGCGGCGTGCTGGACTGCAGTGTTCTCCGACTCCTCGACCATCACCCACTGCGAACCGGTCCACGCGCCCTGCGCGCCGAGCGCCAGCGCCGCGGCGATCTGCTGCCCACTGCCGATACCGCCGGCGGCGAGCACCGGAACCGGCGCCACCTCCTTCACGACCTGCGGCCACAGCACGATCGAGCCGACCTCACCGCTGTGCCCGCCGGCCTCACCGCCCTGGGCGATGATGACGTCCACCCCGGCGTCGGCATGCTTGCGGGCCTGCGACGGCGAGCCGCACAGCGCGGCGACCTTGCGGCCCTCGGCGTGGATGTGCTCGATCATGTCCTTGGGCGGCGTGCCGAGCGCGTTGGCGATCAGTGTCATCTTCGGGTGCCGCAGCGCGACCTCGACCTGAGGGGTGGCCGTGGCCTCGGTCCAACCGAGCAGCTGCAGGGCGTTGTCGTCGCTGTCGTCGGTGGGCACCCCGTGGTCGGCCAGGATCTTCTTGGCGAAGTCGAGGTGCTCCTGCGGGACGAGCGCGTTCAGCGTCGACTTCAGTTCCTCGGCGGACATGTTGGAGTCCATGCCCTCGTACTTGTTCGGGATCACGATGTCGACGCCGTAGGGGTGGTCGCCGATGTTCTCGTCGATCCAGTTGAGCTCGATCTCCAGCTGCTCGGGGGTGAAGCCCACCGCGCCCAGCACGCCGAAGCCCCCCGCCTTGCTGACCGCGACGACCACGTCACGGCAGTGGGTGAACGCGAAGATCGGGAACTCGATGCCGAGCTGATCGCACAGGGGAGTATGCATAGTTGGCTCCTGGTATGGCCATGGGGACACAAAGGGTCAAAACTGAAACGTGTTCTACTTTAGTACACCGAGTAGGCCGCCCGTGTTGCCCTTTCCCGGCGTGCTGACCCGAAGCACCGGCCAACCCCGCTCCACGGCCACCGCCGCGAGTTCCCGGCGCGGATTCACCGGCCGCGGATGGCCCACCAGCGACATCAGCGCAATGTCCTCGTTGCCATCGGCATAGAAGTAACTACGCGCCAGGTCGACCCCGCCGCTGGCGCAGAACCGCACCACCGCGGCTGCCTTCTGTCTGCCCCAGATCACCGGCCGGGCGATGCGGCCGGTGAGCCGGGCGTGCTCGTCGAGCTCGAAGTGGTTGCACAGCACGTGATCGATCTCCAGATAGCGGGCGACCGGTTCGGCGTGGATGGTCAACGCCGACGAGCTGAGCACCACCGTGTGGCCGCGGCGCTGATGGGCCAGCACGATCTCGTGCATCACCGGGAAGACCCGGGACCTGACCCGCTCGGTGAACAGCCGCTCACCCACGACGTCGAGGTCGGCCAGCGATTCATCCCGCAGGTACCCGGCGGCGCGCTCCAGGAGTTTCCCGAAGTTGACCCGACCGATCTTGTAGCGCATCGCGGCCTCGATGACTCCGGTGACCTCGCCGATGCGGGCCTGGCGGCGCCGGATCCGGTCGCCCGCGTGCGCCGTGGCGGTGAACCCGTCGACGAGTGTGCCGTCGAGATCGAAGAACGCCCCGACCTGCGGCCCGGGCGCGGAAGCGGCGATGTCGGCGACCGGGTCCCCCGGAGTCGCGGCGTCGGCGGTCACATTCCGCTCCTCATATCACGGGGTCGCACGGGTGCTGACAAGCCATGCTACGGGCGGCGCCCAAACTCCTGGTTTAATCTGTGGCCTGGTCGCTGCAGCAGCCGACCACGGTACTTTGGTCTTGCCGGGTTCAGGATGCAGCCTGCGTGAGAAGCACTGATGTGCCCTCGCAGTATGCGAAGAGCGGCCTGACATGGAAGGTGAACCTTGGACGAACAAGCAGCCGAAGGCACGGGCGCCGCAGGAGCGTCGAACTGTGTCGTCACTGAACACTGGGTCGATCGAACGGCCGTCGTCGGTGTGTCCGGGGTCGTCGACATGCTCACATCGCCCCAGTTGGAGACGGCGATCGACTCCGCGCTCAAGCAGCAGCCCGCCGCGGTGGTGATCGATTTCACCGAGGTCGAGTTCCTGGCCTCCGCCGGCATGGGCGTGCTCGTGGCCGCACACGACAAGGCCGGCTCCGATGTGACGATCAGCGTGGTCGCGGACGGTCCGGCGACGAGCCGGCCGCTCAAGTTGGTCGGCATCGCCGACATCGTCGCGCTCTACCCGAACCTCGACGAAGCCCTCGCCGCGCGCGACACGTAGGAAGCCCGCTTAAGAAGAAGCTTTGTGGGGTAGCCACCGACTGCCATGATCGATTCCATGCCTCCGGCGCAGGTAGCCAATGCCGAACGTTTCGAGCGGTTCGGCCTCGATGCTGATGCTGGCGCGGTTGCGCGGGTGCGCCAGGAGTTCTCCGAATGGTTGCGCCAGTTCTTCGCGCTCGATGACGTCCGCACCAGCGACGTGGTGCTCGCGATCAACGAAGCGCTGGCCAACGCCGCGGAGTTCGCCTACGTCCAGGCCGAGCAGCCCGGCACCATCGACATCCGCGCAAGCCACGATCCGCAGGCACAGACGCTGATGGTGTGCATCGAAGACCGCGGCATCTGGCGGAAGCGCCAGACCGAGCCCGCACCCCGCACCCGCGGCCGGGGCATCCCGCTGATGGAGACGCTGTCCGACTGCGCAACGATCGAGCCGTCGGCCGGCGGCACCACCGTCCGGCTCGAGTGGCGCGACGTCAGCCGGAGCTGATCAGGACGCCCGGTAGGTGCCCTTGCCGGTGACCAGCGGAAGGTCCAGCGTGCTGTGGATTCCCGGCTCGGCGGCGACGACGTCCGGGATCGCGTTGACGATCCGGCCGGCCGCCGCGAGGATCGCTGCGTAGTTGTGGTCGCCGTTGCGGCTCGTCGGGCAGATGTCCATCACATAGGACGGTTCGCCGGTGATCTCGACCCGGTACGAGCCTCCGTCCTGGGCGGGTTGCGCCCAGTCGGGACGCAGATCCCCGCGCAGCCGGGTGATGTGTTCGACGACCACCGCCGATCGCCCCTCGACCTTGCCTTCGATCAGGAACCGCACGGCGGCCACGGTGCCCTTCTTGATGGTGCCGACCGCGACGTCGAAGTCCTCCGGCGCCGGTTCCTGCTCGACCGAGTCGGTGATCTCGTCGACCTCGATACCCAGTCCGGCGGCCAGCTGACGGATGCCCACGCCCCACGCCAGGCTCAGCATGCCGGGCTGGTACAGGAAAGGCAGGTCGCCGATCTCGTTCCCGAAACCCATCACGTCGAACATCACCGTCGCGCCGTCGTAGGTGGCGTAGTCGGCGATCTCCATCGTCCGGATCTGTTCGATTCTCTGGCAGGTGCCTGCCAGCGCCAGCGGCAGCAGGTCGGTGACGAAGCCGGGGTCGACGCCGGTGATGAAGACGCTCGCATTGCCTTGGCGCGCAGAGGCTTCCACCCGTTCGATGGAGTGGTCGGGAATCACGCCCCACGGGTACTCCAGTACGCCGGGAGCGGAGCCTACGACGTTGATGCCCGCCTCGAGGAGGCGGCGGACGTCGGCGAGGGCCTCGCGGGTGCGGATGTCAGCCATCGCGCAGTACACGACGCAGTCCGGTGCGGCCGCGATGATCTCGTCGAGGTCGTTGACCGCGGACACACCGGTGGTGACGTCCAGCCGGGCCAGCTCGCCGGCGTCCTTGCCCACCTTGGCCTCCGAGGACACCCAGACCCCGGTCAGCTCGAACCGCGCATCCTCGATGAGCTGACGCAGGGCCAGGCTGCCGCAGTTGCCGGTTCCGATGAGCCCCACACGAATTGCCATGCGCAGCAGTATGCGGGCTCCGATGGAAAATTGGAACAGGTTCTAATTCATCTCCGCGGCGTGCGGTACCCTGACGCCCCATGGGACGCGTGGACGGAAAAGTGGCACTGATCAGTGGCGGCGCTCAGGGAATGGGCGCCGCCGACGCACGGGCGCTGATCGCCGAGGGTGCCAAGGTGGTGATCGGGGACATCCTCGACGAGAAGGGGCAGGCGCTGGCCGACGAGATCAACGCCGAGACACCGGATTCGATTCGCTACGTCCATCTCGATGTGACCCAGGCCGACCAGTGGGAGGCAGCGGTCGCCACCGCCGTCAACGACTTCGGCAAGCTCAACGTGCTCGTCAACAACGCCGGCACGGTCGCACTGGGGCAGATCGGCCAGTTCGACATGGCCAAGTGGCAGAAGGTCATCGACGTGAACCTGACCGGGACGTTCCTGGGGATGCAGGCGTCGGTGGAGGCGATGAAGGCCGCCGGCGGCGGGTCGATCATCAACATCTCCTCGATCGAGGGCCTGCGCGGGGCGGTGATGGTGCATCCCTACGTCGCGTCGAAGTGGGCGGTGCGCGGTCTGACGAAGTCTGCGGCCCTGGAGCTCGGCGCGCACAACATCCGCGTCAACTCGGTGCATCCCGGGTTCATCCGCACCCCGATGACCAAGCATTTCCCGGACAACATGCTGCGCATCCCGCTGGGCAGGCCCGGCCAGCCCGAAGAGGTCGCGACGTTCGTGGTGTTCCTGGCCAGCGACGAGTCGCGGTACTCGACCGGCGCCGAGTACGTCATGGACGGCGGCCTGACCAACGACGTCCCGCACAAGTAGCACGCCGCAGGCCCACACCCGGGCCTGCGTAAGGTCGTCTCTCGTGAGCGCACGCGCCGGCATTGTGGTGACGGGGACCGAGGTCCTCACCGGACGAGTACAGGACCGCAACGGTCCCTGGCTGGCCGACCGGCTGCTCGAACTCGGTGTCGAGCTGGGCCACATCACGCTGTGCGGCGACCGTCCCCCCGACATCGAAGCCCAGCTGAATTTCCTTGCCTCCCAAGGGGTGGACCTCATCATCACGAGCGGAGGCCTCGGGCCGACCGCCGACGACATGACGGTCGAGGTCGTGTCCCGGTTCTGCGGTCGCGAGCTCGTGCTCGACGCCGGGCTGGAAGCCACGATCGGCGACATCGTGACGGGCATGATGGCACGCTTTCCCGGCGTCGACGCCGAGGCGGTGCTGGAGGCCAACCGCAAGCAGGCCCTCGTCCCGGCCGGCGCCGTGATCCTGGACCCGGTGGGCACCGCGCCGGGGGTCGTCGTACCCGGCACGCCGACGATCGTGGTCCTGCCCGGCCCGCCCCGCGAACTGCAGCCGATGTGGCAGGCGGCCGTGGCCACCGAGGCCGTGCAGGCCGCGATCGCCGGCCGCACCCGGTATCGGCAGCAGACGATCCGGATGTTCGGCCTGCCCGAGTCCGGGCTGGCCGACACGCTGCGCGACGCCGAGAAGACGGTCGCCGGATTCGACCGGCTGGAGATCACGACCTGCCTGCGGCGCGGCGAGCTGGAGATCGTGACCCGCTACGAACCCCGGGACGCGACGGCCTATGCCGACCTGGTCGCGGTGCTGCGCGACCGGCACGCCCGTGAGATCTTCTCCACCGACGGCGCTTTCGTCGACGACCAGGTTGCCGCGCTGCTCGCCGGGCGCAGCATCGCCACCGCCGAATCCTGCACGGCCGGCCTGCTGGCAGCCCGACTGACCGAACGTGCCGGCTCCTCGGCGTACGTCGCAGGCGGGGTGGTGGCGTACTCGAACGCGGCCAAGACCGAACTGCTCGGGGTCGCCGCGACGCTGATCGAGCAGCACGGCGCGGTGTCCGAACCGGTCGCCGAGGCGATGGCCGCCGGTGCACTGCGCCGGTTCGGGGCCGACACCGCCGTGGCGATCACCGGTATCGCCGGACCGGGTGGCGGCAGCGAGACCAAACCCGTCGGCACCGTGTGCTTCTCGGTGGCGCTGGCCGACGGCGCGACGTTGACCAGGACCACCCGGCTGCCCGGAAACCGCTCCGATGTCCGGGAGCGCTCCACAACCGTGGCGATGCATCTGCTCCGAAGGGCACTCACCGGCGAACGCTAGGGTGGTCGACAGCATGGACGACCCGCCCGAGACAGTTGGAGAACTCACCGATGGTTGACACCGACGAGCGGCAGGAGGTCTCGGCGCTCGCCGAGCAGGCCGGCTGGAATCACCGCGTAGCCGATCGCAGCGACTACTTCGACAAGGGCGTGGTGCGGATCCACGTGGTCTGGCAGGGCGACGCCACGATCAGCGGCGGCACGCTCTACCACGACGACTTCATGCAGACCTACAGCAAGGATCTGCCGACCGTGCGGGGCTGGCTCAAGCGCTGAGCCGCGGCCGGCACCGAAGCTACGCCTTATCGGCGCTGTCCCAGAGGTCGCTCATCGCCCGCATGATCGTCTCGGCCTCGCCCAGCCCGCCGAGATGACTCTCGCCGGGCAACGGGTAGAACTCGGCGTCGGGCAGCAGTGACACGACGTGCTTGCCGTGGGCGAACGGCACGATGTGGTCGCAGTCGCCATGCCACCAGCGCACCGGCACCTTGACCTCGTCGAGCCGGAAGCCCCAGTCGCGCGCGAACACCACGACGTCGGCGAATGGCGCGGCCAGCTGGCGTCGGCTTCCGTTGAGCAGATCGTCGAGGAACATTGCCTTGAACTCGGGGCGAACCAGCAGCCGGCGGTCGCCTTCGGGCGAGATGCTGGCGTACAGGTACAGCGCCGGTTCGGCGACCGGTTTGATCAACCGGATCAGGCCCGTGGCGACGATGCTGAGCGGGGCGCCGAGGTGTTCGAGCACCGGCGCCACGGGCAGACCGACATTGCCCATGATGCCGCCGCCGATGGCGTCGGACCCCTGCGTCGGGGCCACCCCGCCGAGCACACCCACCGCGACCACCCGGTCCGGCATCGCGGCGGCGCAGCCCAGCGTATAGGGGCCGCCGCCGGACAATCCGATGATCTCCATTTTGTCGATGCCCAGCGTGTCTGCGACGGTACGCAGGTCGTCGGCGAAGTCGATGACCCGGTGATATTCGTACGGGGTGGACGACCCGATGCCGGGGCGGTCGACGCCGATCAACCGGATGCCGTGGCGTTCGGCGAACACCCGCGCCTCGACCGGGATCTGCCGGCGGGCGCCGGGAGTGCCGTGCAGCCAGAAGATCGCCCGGCCCTGCGGGTCGCCGAACTCGGCGAATCCGAGCTGGCGATCCGAACCGACGAGGACCTTGCCTTCGAGTTTGGGGCGAGCGATGTCGACAGCCATGCGCGAAAGTGTCGCACGCCTCAGTCAGCCGACTGATCGGCTCTGGCGAACAGGTATGACCCGACTGTGGTGGGTCTGTCCTCGGCGCCTTTGTCGTTCCCGGATGTCTCGCAGCGTCCGCGTCCTCTCTGTCACGGGTCAGCCCACTGCCGAGGAGTAGCCGACGACGCCCAGGCCGACCGCCAGCACGCACAGCACGAACGTCCCGACGGCGAACGGCCAGGCGGTCTTGCGGCGCACCAGCGCCACCAGGGTCGCCACGAGTCCGGTCACACCAACGGCGGCGGCGGCCAACAGAGAGGTGAAGACGGCGTTCACCGCACCGTCGATGCTGCAGGCCGGCGGTGGGCAGTGGTCGAGGAAGGCCAGTGAGAACAGGCCGAAGAACGCGGCGACGGCGCCGAAGAGCACCGTGAGAACCAGCAGCACGATCGAGATCGCGATGTCGGCGCCCGATCTCCGCGCAGCGGCGGGCACCGGGTATCCGGGGTATCCCATCGCGTCAGTATCACCGGGACGACGACGGCGCGGCGGAATTCGCGGCGAGGTCGCGAGGACGACTGACCATCGAGTCGGTGATGGCAAGCGCGATCAGCACGTCGGCGGCGGTGATGAGCAAACCCCACCAGTACATCCAGCGCACGGTGGGATCAGGCTGGAGCACGAAATACACGACGAGAAAGATGGGCCCGACGATCCCGAAGACCAGGGTCATTCCCTGGATCCGCGCGTAGAGCCACAATGTCGACATCGGGGCGAAGTCTCCCGTGTCGGCATTCGGACGTCAACGGTTGGGCCGAGGTGGTCCGCTCCCGCGGGTGGGGTGAGAGAATCCACGGATGCGCCGTCTGGACAGAATCTCCCTCACCGTCGCCGCCGTCGTCGCCGCCTCCGGGTTGGGTGTGATTCCGGGCGGGTCCGGAACCGCCGGGGCCCGGCCGGACATGTCGGCGGGCACCATCACGGCGCCGTTCAGTCAGACGTGGCGGCGGTGCGACTTCAGCAAGTTCGCCTACACCGGGCCCACCTCCTACGGTCGGCTCGTCGGCCAGTTCCGGACCGAGGGCGGCACTGTGGTGGCCGACCTGCAGATGGCGACCGGTGCGCCGAACGCTCAGTACGAGGTCCGAGTGGTGCAAATGCCGCGAGCCTCCGCGGAAGGCTGCGGTGCCGGTGACCCGGGGGTGATCGCCGCGACGCTGTTCACCGACGCCGCAGGAGGGGGAGCGGTCAGCGTGCGCGGGCCGATCGCGTCCGGCGCCACCGGGGTGTGGGCTTCGGTGAGCCGGCCGAGCCCGATGTCGCAGACCCCCGCGGAGTTCTATACCACCGACTTCGTGATCTCGATCTAACCTCTGCCGCAACGACTCTCGTCAGGCGGGCACCACGACCGTCAGATGGTCGCCGTGACGCTCGACACGCATGTCGGCCCGTCGGGCCACCGCGGCGACGGCCGCGGCATCGGCAGGCTCGGAACGGGTGCTCGCCAATACGCGGGCCAGCCGTCCCTTGTGTGCCTTGTTGAAGTGGCTGACGGTCGTGCGCCGGCCGTCGTCGTGTTCGGCCACCACGTCCACTGATACGGCGTGGGGCAGCTTGCCCAGCGCGGCGTAGGACCCCGACCGCAGGTCGACGACCAACTCATTTGCGGCGATCTCGGCGAGCACGGGTTCGAGCACCGGTTTCCAGCGGGCCGCCAGCGTCGGGCGTCCCGGTAGCTTCGAACCGGCCGACAGCCGGTAGGCCGGGATGTGGTCTCCGGCCCGCAGCAGCCCGAACAACGCAGATCCGACGGCCAGCCTCGCCTCGGCGCGGGCTGCGGCCGCCCCCTTCAGCGATTCGGCATCCAGTGCGTCGTAGAGCACGCCGGTGTATCGCCGGATGGCCGGCAGCGTCGGCGCGGTCCGCAGCGCGGCGTTGCGGTCGATCTCGCCGTCCTGGGACGGCGAGATCGAGAGGGCCTTGCGGCTGGCAGGCCGATCGGCGGCCAGGTCGACCAGTTCGTCGACGAGCTCGGCGCGGAGGCCACGCAGCTCTGGTGAGCTCATCGACTCCAGCGACAGCGGCGGTCCGTCCCCGCCGGAACGCTTGGTCTCCGAAGGCGGCAGCAGCACGATCACCGCACAGAGGCTAGTGCCCGTGCCGTCGGTCCCGGCTCAGGGTGTCGGTGCGCTGACTCACGGTGCCGGCGGCGCCGCGATCTCCTGGCCGGCCAGCATCACCGGTTGCGCCGGCGGGGGCGGGGGCGGCACGGCGCCCGGCGGGGCCATCGGCGGGGGCGGCACGGCGGCCGGCGGCGGGGCCATCGGCGGGGCGAGCATCGGGTCCGGAACCGGCGGCACCTCGGCCGGCATCGGCAGGAACATGTGATTGGTGAACTGGTCCTGGTAGGCGCCGCCGCCGCCGACCTTCACGCCGCCGCCCTCGCCCGAGGACACCGGCGTGCCGTCGGGCAGCGTCACCGCGGTGTGCCCACCATTCCAACCCACCACCAGCGCGCCGGGCTGGCTGCCGTACTGGAAGCCGCGGGCCAGCAGAGCGCTCTCGATGTTGCCGGTGTGGAACCTGTCTCCATAGACCGGCCTGCCGGTCGCGGCATTGGTCACCCAGGACACCAGGCCCGAACAGTCGGTGCCCGCGGGGGAGTCCCCGCCGGACACGTACGGCGTGCCCGACACCTGGCTGACAAGCGTCAAGAGTGTTGCGATGGCAAACATGCGGACGCACGTTAACAGAGGGTCTCTAATACACCCAAAATCTGTGACGGCAGGCACAATACACGTTCAATCGGCCCACATCTCACGAAAAACGTTGTGCAGCGCCCGTATTCGCAGGACATCTCGGTAGCACTTTTCGGTTCTCAATCCCATTGCAGTTCAGGGCATTACGCGAATTTCCAGGGAATGCGAGAGCACTCGCGCATTCTCCGGCGCGGATGGTGTGCGGGTTTGCTGCAGGATGGACCGCGAGGTGCTGTGCGGCCGCTCAGCGATGCGCCAGCAACAGCGGGATCCGCTGCTCGGCGTCCGTCAGCGACCCATGCTGTCCCACCAGCGACGACTCTAGGGGTTCGGCACTGCGGCGCAGCAGACCCGAGCAGCCCCGGGCGGCGGCCACCACGTCACCGATCCGCGGTCGGACCTCATCGGTGACGCGTTCGCCGAACCAGCCCGCCGCCACCGCCTCGTCGCGGGTGACGACCCACGCCCTGTCACCGAGAGCGGTGCGCCAGGTCGCCAGCACCTCGTCGGTGGCACCGGGCCGGGTATAGATGTGGCGGGCCCGCACCTCGCCGCCGAGCGCGTCCACCCCGTCGGAGAGTTCGGAGACTGCGTCGAGATCCACTGCGCTGTCGTCGAGCTCGACCATGCCGTGGTCGGCCACCACCGCGAGCAGACCCCCGACGGGCAGATTCTCGACGATCGATTCGACCATGGTGTCCACCTGCCGCAACTGCAGGCGCCACGCCGGCGAACCGGGCCCGTGCAGATGTCCGACCAGGTCGAGGTCGGCGTGGTACCCGTAGCAGAAGCCCCGACCGGTGATCACCGCACCGATGGTGTCCGCCAGGTCGCCCATCGCGTGCACACCTCGGTAGGTGCCACCACGCAGCACCGCGCGGGTCAGTCCCGAACCGGCGAACTGGGCGCCCGAGATCACCGAGACCGCAGCACCGGCCGATGAGGCCCGTTCGAACACCGTGGCCTGCGGTTGCACGGCCTCCGGAACGGCCTTCTCACGCAGGTCACCGCCCCAGGGATGCGGCCGCCATCGCAGCGCGTTGATCACCCCGATGTCGGGCAGACGGAAGGACATCCCTACCATGCCGTGCTGCCCGGAGCGGCACCCGGTCCCCACCGCGGCCAGCCCGGCCGCGGTGGTCGAGGGGAAACCGACCTGCAGGGTGGCACCGCGCAGTCCGGCGAGCACCGGTGCGTCGGCAGCGTAGGTATCGAGCAGTTCGGCGCCCAGCCCGTCGATCAGCAGCACACACGCGCCGGCCACATCGTAGGGCAGCGGGATACGCGGTTCGAACCCCGTCACGCCCATCGCCGCCAGCACCGAGGGCGCGACGTCGGCCAGGTGCGGTAGCGCCGGATCCGGACGGGGCAGCTCCACGTCAGAACTGTGGAAGCCGGACCACCTGCACGAAGAACTCGTCGATCTGGCGTACCGCGTTCATGAACTGGTCCAGGTCGACCGGCTTGGTGACGTAGGCGTTGGCGTGCAGCTTGTAGCTGCGCAAAATGTCCTCTTCGGCCGACGAGGTGGTCAGCACCACCACCGGGATGTGGCTCAGGTCAGGGTCGGACTTGATCTGCTCGAGCAGCTGGCGACCGTCGTACTTCGGCAGGTTCAGGTCTAGCAGGACCAGGTCCGGACGAGGCGCATCGGTGTAGGCGCCGCGCCGGTACAGAAAGTCCAGGCCTTCCTCGCCGTCGTGGGCGACGTGCAAGGTGTTCTTGATCTTGTTGTGCTCGAACGCTTCCCGCGTGATCAGCTCGTCCCCGGGGTCGTCCTCGATGAGCAGGACGTCGATGGCGCGTTCAGCCGGAGTCATGTGGTCGATCCTTCCAGGAGTCTGGGTGCCGTGTCATCCGCGGTGATCGGCAACGTGAAATGGAACCGGGTGCCACCGGTGTGCGCCGTGTCGATCCAGATGGCGCCGCCGTGGTGTTCGACGATCTTCTTGCACAGGGCCAGCCCGATGCCCGTGCCGGTGTACGCGTCGCGGCCGTGCAGGCGCTGGAAGATCACGAATACCTTGTCGGCGAACTCGGGCGCGATGCCGATGCCGTTGTCGGTCACGGTGAACGACCAGTTGTCCGCCTGGTTCCCGTCGCCGTCGGCGACCTCCCGGACCACGTCGATGACGACGCGCGGGGCCACCCCCTCGCGGCGGAACTTCACCGCGTTGCCGACCAGGTTCTGCCACAGCATGGTCAGCAGCGTGGGGTCGCCCTTGACCGTCGGCAGCCCGCCCGCCGGCCGCTGGATGACCGCTCCGGACTCCTCGACCGCGGTGGACAGGTTGCCCAGCGCGGTGTCGAGCACGGTGCCGAGGTCGACGTCGGCTTCGGTGGCGTTGAGCCGTCCCACCCGCGAGAAGGTCAGCAGATCGTTGATGAGGACCTGCATGCGTTTGGCGCCGTCAACCGCGAACCCGATGTACTCGACACCGCGTTCGTCGAGCTTGTCGCCGTAGCGCTTCTCCAGCAGCTGGCAGAACGAGGCGACCTTGCGCAACGGCTCCTGCAGGTCGTGGGAGGCCACATAGGCGAACTGTTCCAGCTCGGCGTTGGACCGGCGCAACTCCTCGGCGTGGATGTCGAGGGTCTCGTTGGCCTCGCGCGACGCCTCGAGTTCGGCGACGATCCGTTGGCGCATGTGCTCGACATCAAGACTGATAAGCCGGATGTCGCGCGGCCCCTGCGCGACGATCCGCTCACCGAAGTTACCCTCGGCGATGCGCCGGCACGCGGCGGCCAGCCGGGACAGCGGCCGCACCAGCGCGACGCGCAGCAGCACCGCCAGCGCCACGATGGTCACCACGAATGTCACCGCTATCGCCAGCAGCACCGCGTTGCGCAGGGTCCGCACCCGCTCGAGCTCGGCGACACCGTCGGTGCGGGCCTGTGCCAGGTGCTCGTTCTGCGTGGCGAAAAGCGCGCGCAGCGTGTCGAAATCGTTCTTGCCGATCTCGGTCAGGGCGGGGTTGACCGGGCCGGGGGCGCCCGGGCGAACCTCGGCGATCACCGGCTCGGCGTACTCGACGCGCCACGCGCCAGAGGCCTGCTCGATCGCGTCGAGATCGTCGAGCAGGTCGGGACGATCCTGCTCGAGTTGGCGGATGTCGGCCGCGGCCTGTTGTTCGAGGGCGCGGCCCTCGTCGTAGGGCACCAGAAACTGACGGTCCGCGGTGATCAGGTAGCCGCGCACCGCGGTCTCCTGGTCGCGCAGCGCGGCCTGCAGCTGGTAGGCGGCCACCCGCGCCGGCTGGATCTGGTTGATGACCTGACCGGACAGGTGATCGGTGCGGTTGAGCAGCACCGCCACCGTCACACCGCCGAGCAGCACCACCAGGCCCATCACCGACAGCACCAGGTACTGCCAGCCCTGCACCGTGAGGGCGCGCACGCCGCGCTGGTCGGGGCTCATGCGCGTGCCGTCCGTTCCACCCGCACCACCGCGATGTCGTCGGCGATCCCGCCGTGCGACGCCGCCCGCTCCTCGACGGCGTCGATGAGCGCGTCGACGAATGCGCGTCCGGGTAGCGCGGCCAGCGAGCGCGCCAACTCGAGCAGGCCGTGTTCACCGAGACGCTCGTTGCCACGGCCGATGTGTCCCTCGAACAGGCCGTCGGTCAGCAACACCAGCCCCTTGCCCGGCGGCAACTCGATCTGCTGGGGCTCCCAGTCGCGTCCGTGCAGGCCCAGCGCCGGGCCGCCCGGCGGTTCGACCCAGTCGACGGTGCCCTGGCCGTGCAACAGCATGCCCGGATGGCCGGCCCGCACCGCGGTGATCATCGGACCCTCCGGCGGGATCGCGAGGCTGAGCACCGTCGCGAAGATGCCGCGACCAGCGCGCTCGGCGCGCAGGATCCGCTCCAGCTGTTTCATCCGGTCCGCGCCGCGCAGCCCGGCGAAGGTCAGCGCCCGCCACGCGATGCGCAGCGCCACCCCGAGCGCGGCCTCATCGGCGCCGTGACCGGCCACGTCGCCGATCATCACGTGCACCGTGCGGTCCGGCGTCTGCACGAAATCGTAGAAGTCGCCGCCGAGCAGCGCGTTCTCCCGGCTGGGCCGATACTGGGTGACGATCTCGACGCCTGGATCGTCGAGCAGCAGCGGCGAGGGCAGCAACCCGCGTTCGAGCCGGGCGTTTTCGCGGGCCCGCAGCTGGCTGGCGTGCAGGTCGACCGCGGTGAGCTCGGCCCGCTTGCGTTCGATCGCGTACAGCACCGCGCGGCGCAGCACCTCGGGATCGACCCGGTCCTTGACCAGATAGTCCTGCGCGCCCGCCGAAACCGCCGACACGCCGACGTGTTCGTCGTTGAGTCCGGTGAGCACGACGATCGGGATGGCCGGGTCGTGTTTGGCGATGCGGTTGACCCCGTCGATCCCGTGGGTGTCGTGCAGGTGCAGGTCCAGCAGGATGCAGTCGGGCCGGGCGATCGAGATCTCCTGCTCGGCCCGCGCCATCGATTCGGCCCAGACCACGCAGATGTCGGCCCCGGCGTCGGCGATCAACTCTTCGACCAGGATCGCGTCTGCGCGATCGTCCTCCACGAGGAGCAGCGACAGCGTGTCGCCGTTACTCGGGGCGAGCATGTGAACCGACACCCCCGTTGACCCGCGCCGCACGGACGCGGGGATCTGTTTGATTGACAATTTCTGGAGAATACCCGGGCGCGTCCCACGCGAAGGACAAGGCGTGCCGCGGCGTTGCGTCCCCTGTGCGCGGGACGGTCGCTGGTAACCTGCGACCGGTCGCCGGTATGAGATCACGGGGTGGGCGGCCCTGCCGCGTTCGCCGTCTCCCGAGTCACGGCCGGGACCGTCACCGACGACGCTGACCGCGAAAAGCTGCCTGGAATCTTACGAAATGAGTCGTGTGCGCACCGGAGAGATCAGAGCCTTGTCCGGCTTGCGCATCGTCGCCGCGCTCTGGGTGGTGCTGTTCCATTTCCGGCCGATGCTCGCCGAGGCGGCGCCCGGCGCCACCACCGCGCTGGCGCCGATCCTGAACGCGGGCGCCCAGGGCGTCGACCTGTTCTTCATCCTCAGCGGGTTCGTGCTGACGTGGAACTACCTGGATCGCATGGGGGAGAGTTGGTCGACACGGTCGACCCTGCGGTTCCTGTGGCTGCGGCTGGCCCGGGTGTGGCCGGTGTATCTGGTGACGATGCACCTGGCCGCCGCGTTCGCGGTCTTCACGCTCTACGTCGGCGGATACCCGCTGCCGCCGCCGGTGATCGAGTCGCTGAACGCGTTGAGCTGGCTCAAACAGGTGCTGCTGACCCAGCTGTGGTTCCAGCCGTATTTCGACGGGTCGAGCTGGAACGGGCCCGCCTGGTCGATCAGCGCGGAATGGTTGGCCTACCTGTTGTTCGGCGGACTGGTGCTGGTCATCTTCCGGATCGCGGCCGCGTCGCGGGCCCGCGGGCTGATCTGGCTGGCCGTGGCCGCCGCGATGGCGCCGACCCTGCTGCTGCTGGCGCACGGGGTGTTCTACACGCCGTGGAGCTGGCTGCCACGCATCGTCATGCAGTTCACCGCCGGGGCGCTGGCGTGCGCGGCCGTGCGCAAACTCGTACTCACCGACCGGATGCGCCGGACCGCGGGCGTGGCATCGCTGCTGCTGGGCGCCGCGATCGTCGGCGGGTTGTACCTGCTGGACGCGAACCCGCCCGGCGACATGCTCGACGGCGGCGCCCTGGTGGACGTGCTGTTCGTGCCGCTGGTGATCGCATTGTCGATCGGCGCGGGCACGCTGCCGGCCCTGCTGTCCACCCGGGTGATGGTCTACCTCGGGCACATCTCGTTCGGCCTCTACATGATTCACGAGATCGTGCACACGGTGTGGAACTGGACTGTCCTGCAATTCGACATCCATCTCGTCCCGAGCTGGTGGGCCAAACTCGTCGTCGTCGGGCTCATCCTGGTGTCGGGTGTCGCGTCGGCCATGCTCTACCACCTGGTCGAGGAACCGGCCCGGCGGTGGATGCGCCGCATGGTCGAAGCGAAGGAGCCGCGTTCCGCGCAACCGGCTGAGCGCACCGAGCCGGCAGCGGGACGGCTGCAATCAGTCGCGCGGGCCGGATAGCGGTGCCCCCGACGGCGAGTCGAACGGCGGTCGCGGCGCCGGTGAAATTAGGCTGGTCCGGTGAGTCGCCTTCTGACAGTGGTGCTTTCCTTCGCGGTGCTGCTCGCCTGCGGGTATGCCCACGCTCCGCAGCAGCGCGAGGTGCGCCTCACCGAGTTCGCCGGAAACCGCGTCTCGGTGATCGGTGATTCGTACACCACCGGTAGCGACCAGGGCGGCAACGGTTCGAAAGGCTGGTCGCCCCAGGTGTGGAGGATGCTGACCGAGCACGGGATCGCGGTGACGCCGACGGTGGCCGCCGAGGGCGGCGCCGGGTACTGCACGCGCGGCAACCGCGGCAGCGTGTACGAGGACCTGACCGTGCGCGCGGTCAAACCCAGCGACGTGCTGGTGGTGTTCTTCGGTTCCCGCAACGACATGAAGGCCGACCCGACGCGGCTGTCGATCGCGATGTATGGCACGTTCTCCCTGGCTCGCCGGATCGCGCGCACTGCCGACCTGCTGGTGATCGGACCCCCTTGGCCGACAGCGGATCCGCCGCCGGAGATCGTGCGCGTGCGCGATGTGCTGAAATATCAGGCCGAGTTGGCCGGGGCGACGTTCTTCGACCCGATCGCCGCGCGCTGGTTCGTCGGGCGCCCCGAGCTGATCGGCGCGGACGGCGTGCACCCCACCGACGCCGGGCACGCCTACATGGCCGGGAAGATCGCGCCGCTCATCAGCGCCAAATTGCATCCCTTCTGATCAGAGAGTGAGCACCTGCACGGCGTACGCGTCGAGGCACAGCGAGCCGGGGCCCGACGGTGGGGATATCTCCACGGGTGCCGCGGTCTTGTTGATCAGCAGAAGTCTGCGTGTGCCGTCTGGGCTCACGAAGCCCTGTGCGCACACCCGGGGGTCGGGCATCTGCGGTTCGCCGGTGGCGGTGGCGGTGGACACCACGGAATCACCCGGTCCGAAGTGCTGCATCAACAGTTCGAGGGCGCGGTAGCGCGCATTGGGCTCGCCGGTGGCCCAGTCGAGCAGCGTGACACCGGGGATCATACCGGGGTAACCGACGAACTCGGCGACACCGACGAGATCGACGCCCAGCCTGACCAGTTGCGCCCAGAGGTAGGACTGCACGGCCGCGCTGAGCTCCCAGTACTCGTCCGGGATGTCGGGTGCCGGGTCCATCACCTCAGGGGTGAAGGTGCCGATCTCGTTGACGAAGGTCTGGGTGGCCGGGGCGATCCGCCGGCGGATCGATTCGATGAAGCGTGCCTGCTCGACGAATGCGTCGGCCTGTGCGAAGAACACGTCACGCCACTGTTTGAACGGTGGATTCCCTTCGCGGGAGTAGGGATTCACGATCTCCGGGTGGGCGTAGAAGTGGTAGGAGATGGCATCGGGCGCTGCGCCGTCGTCGTGATTGGCCGGATCGAGGAACTGCCAGAAGTATTCGGGATCCCGGTGCAGGTGCGTCAACGACAACCCGACGAACTTCATCTCGGGATCCAACGGGCGGAGCCGGGTCACCACCGCGTCGTACAGCTTGGTGTAGGTCTGCGGTGACATGCCGCGCATATCCGGCTCGCACAACACCTCCCAATAGTCGAAGCGGTAGCGGTGGCCGGATTCGTGCCACTGCCCGAGTTCATCGGTGAATCCGCCGGCGATGTACCAGCTGGCGATCCGGAAGAAGTAGTCGGCCACCTCAGCGCAGGTGGGATCGCGCAGTTCGGCACCTGCCTCGTAGTTCCAGACGATCTCATCGGGGTCCTCGGGGAGATTTGGGACATCTGCGGTGAACATCCATGCCGGGATGGTGGCGAAGTTCATCACCACCTGCCGCCCCTGCGTGGCCTCCATGAAGTCGGCCACGAAGGGATCGAGAAGCTCGAAGTTCCACGATGTTTCGGTCGTCGTCGGCGGGTTCAGCGCCGGGACCGAGATCCGCGGATGTGAGAACCAGGGCAGGAATCGGGCCAGGTCGGCGTTGAGGTCGCGTAACGCCCGGAAGGCCTTGTCGTGGATCGGCGAGCTCCGCCGCAGCGGGGGAGCAGTCCACAGGTGTGTGGTGAGGGTGGTCTGCGATATGCGCTCGACAGTGTCCCAGTCCACGTCGATCCGGATCGTCACCGCGTTCCTTTCCTGGGGCTGAACCCGACTGCGGGCAGGATCGCCTGGTCGACAATGGCGGCCCGGACGGCGTCGTCGGGCAGGTCGCCGGTGTCGATCTGGTGCTTGATCACCAGCGCCTCACCTATGTCGCAGACCACCGGTGTCACCAGCCGGCCGTCGATCTCGCCGAGGGCGGCGTAGTGCTCGAGGACCACACGCGTGAAGCGTCCACCGTGTGAGTGGAAGACGCGGCTGTACAACGCCTCGGCGAGATCAGGCCGTCGTCGACGGTCGGCGAGGACGGCGGCCACCGCAGGTGCCGACGGCCCGCTCAGCCACGCCGTGAGCAGGTCAAGCGACCGCAACAGGTCGGCCCGTAGATCGCCGCCCGTCGGGGAGGGCTGCTCGACGGGGTAAGCGTCGTCTAACGCGTCGAGGAGCAGGTCCTCGACCGTGGGCCAGTGCCGGTAGATCGACGTCTTCGCCACTCCGGCGCGCCGGGCGACGCCCTCAACGGAGAGCCGGCCGATCCCTGACTCGGCAGCCTCCGTCAGGACCGCGGCTCGGCAGTCGCCGATCAGCTGATCCAGCGTCCGTCTGTGCACGCCCCTCACTATAGAAACTATGGTGTAGCTACACAACCGTTTCTATCTGACAAATAGCGCCAAGTGCCGGGCGCCCCTTGTCGGCGTCCATCACCTTGGGCCCACGCGACTTGGCGATGTGGATGCGCCGTAACCGCCTGCAGTACAGCAGGTCTCGGACCGTCACACGCAGCTGCGCAAGAAACTAGGTAGGTGCGTGTGGCCCTGTTAGGGTTCGGCCGTGATCCGAAACGTGGTTCTGGCGAAGTTGACGACCGGCTACGCCGCCGCCGAAGTGGAACGCATCCAGAACGGCCTGCGGGCGTTGAACTGCCCCGGCACCGTGCGCTACACCGTGGGCTCCGACGCCGGCCTGCGCGACGGCAACTGGGACTTCGTGATCGTCGCCGACTTCGAGGACGTCGCCGCCTACCGCGGTTACGACGAGGATCCCGCGCACAACGAATTACGGTCGCGGCTGGCGCCTTTCATCGAACAGATCGCCCGCGCGCAATTCGAGATCCCGTCGAGCTGAGACCGGACGGGCCGGCGCAACCCGCTAGCCCGCCCGCCGGTACCGCTGCACGAACCGCCGCAGGACCGTCATCGGGTGCATCACGGACCGTTGCCGCGCATCGTCTTTGAGCGCCTGCGCCGTCTCGGGGGCGAAGTAGCCGTGGTTCTTGTAGACCTCGATGCGGGTGCACAGGCCGTCGACGTCGAGCTCGGGATGGAACTGCGTGGCATAGACGTTGGCCCCGACCCGGAACGCCTGCACGGGGCAGTCCACCGAGCGCGCGAGCCGGACGACATGAGCCGGCAGCCGCGTCGCGGCCTCCTTGTGTCCGCCGAACGCGTCGAAGGTGTGCGGCAATCCGGCGAACAGCGGGTCTCGGTGGCCGTCGTCGGTCAGATGGACGGTCATCCCGCCGACCGGCTCGCTGTAGGACCGGTCGATCACCGCGCCGACCGCCGCGCCGACGGTGCCGATGCCGTAACAGCAGCCCAGGAACGGAAAGTCCGTCGCGATCACCTCGGCGAGCAACGCGGCCAACTCTGCCTCCACCCGGCGCTGCGTCGCAGATTTCGCACCGGGCTCGTCGCTGACGTTGTAGGGCCCGCCGCCGAGGATGATGCCCGACCACCTCGCGAGGTCGACCGCACCGAGTTCCTCGTGGGTCAGCCGGACGCGGCGCAGTCCAGCCTCGTCCAATCCGGAGAACCGCATCATCGCCGCATACTCGTCGTCCGCGGCTTCGTCCTCCCCGCGGATCGACAACAGCAGAAACGCGGCGTCGGCCACGGCGTAAGCGTATCGACGGGCTACGTTGTCGGTCAGTGAGAACCTTCATCGATTTCGACGACGCCCCGGTGTTCGCCGTCCCCACCGCCGCCGGCACGCGGGAGGGAGTGCTGCTCGACGGACCCCAGGGCTGGGGCGAGTTCAGCCCGCCCGCCGGTGCCGACGACGCGCTCGCGGCACGCTGGCTGACCGCGGCCATGGAGCCGAGCACGGTCGGCTGGCCGGACGCCGTTCGGGGCCGGGTGCCGGTCGGTGACGGCGCTGGGCGGGCCGTGGTCGAGGTCGACGACGTCGACGCCGCCCTTTCCCAAATCGCGCGGCACGCCCATGTCGGGCTCGTGGAGCTGGTCTGCCGCGACGCCGCCGACGCCGGCCTGATCCGGCGGCGCGTCGACGTGCGCCTCGCCGTCGATGCGGAGCTGCTGGCGGTGGATCCCACGTGCGCCGACGTCGCGATCCTGCGGTGCGGGGCGCTCGGGGGAGTGCGGCGCGCGCTGCGACGGGCCGAGCGGCTGGGCATGCCGTGCGCGGTGGCTTTCACCGGCGTGACGAGCATCGGGCTGGCCGCCGACCTCGCGCTGGCCGCCGCGCTGCCCGAGGCACCGATGCTCCTCGGGCCGGTGCCGCAATGGCTGGCCGATCACGATGTCGTCTCCGTGTCACGCTCCCTCGTGCCGACAGACGGTTTTCTGCCTGCGGCGCCGATGCCGGCAGGGCCGGACCCGCAACGGCTGGCCCGCGTCGCGGTCAGCGACCCGGCCACGCTGGGGCGGTGGCGCACCCTGCTGCACCGCACCGCCGCGCTGCTATAGCGGTGGCCAGGCCGCGTCAGCCGGCCGAGGTGTGCAACCTACGCAGCGAGCCCAGCACCAGCCGATCGGCGGCCAGTTCGTAGGACTGGCGTTCGGACAACGATTCCACCGAACGCAGCATCGCCCGGATCTCGGTGTGCACTCGCGGCGCAGTCGCCAGCAGCACGTCGACCTTCTCGGCGATCACCGCGTCGAGCGTGTCCACGTCGCCGACCGCCTCGTTGATCAGGCCGATGCTGACAGCCTCCTCACCGCTGACCGGTGCGCCACTGGCGGTCAGCCAGAATGCGGCACGACGGCCCACCATGTGGGGGAGCCAGGCCAGCACCAGAGCCGGTGCCAGGTTGATCCGCACCTCGGGGAAGCTGAAGCGGGCGGCACGGGTCGCGACGGCGACGTCGCACAGCGCCGCCAGGCCCACCCCGAACCCGGCAGCGTCACCGTGGACCCGGGCCACGGTCACCAGGGGTGTCGCCGCCAGCGCGTCGTTGACTGCAATCAGTCGGCGAACCTCGCCCGGGAGATCGTCGGGTGTCGCTGCGGTTCGCTCCCGCCCGAGGCAGAAGCTGTCCCCGGCGGCAGACAGCACCAACACGTGCACCCCGTCAGGTGGCGTGGTGAGGATACCGGCCAAGGCATCGCACATGTCCATCGTCATCAGATTGCCGCCGGGACTGTCCAGACGGACCGTCAGCACGGCGCCGTCCCGCTCGACCTTAAGCCCCGGAACGGTCCAGACATCTTGGGTGACAGTCATTTTCAGTTCAGCCTTTCCAACGCTACGCCGCCGTACCAGTCGACGTCGTCCGGGGCGGTCCGCACCGTCACCGCGCGCACATGGGTGAAGTCGTCGAACGACTCGGTACCGCCTTCGCGGCCGTGGCCGCTTTCACGCACACCGCCCCACGGTGAACACGGGTCAAGCCGGTGGTGGTCGTTGACCCATACGATGCCGTGCTCCAACTTCGAGGCGACGCGGTGCGCCCGCGCCACGTCGCGAGTCCAGATCGACGAACCGAGACCGTACGGGGAGTCGTTGGCGATGGCGATGGCATCGGCCTCGTCCTTGAACGGGATCACCACCAGGACGGGGCCGAAGATCTCCTCCCGCGCGACGCGCATCTGGTTGGTGACGTCGGCGAGCACGGTCGGCGCAACGAAGAAGCCGTCGAGACCCGGCACGTCGACGGCCACACCGCCGGTGGCCAGCCTCGCCCCTTCGGAAACGCCGATCTCGACGTAGTTCAGGATGCGCTGGCGGGCACGTTCGGAGATGACCGGGCCAAGCTGGGTCTGCGCTTCACTCGGATCACCGATCCGGATTCGTTCGGCCTGGGCCGCCAGCGCGGCCACGAAATCGTCGTATACGGTTTCCTGCACCAGGATTCGGGTTCCTGCGATGCAGGTCTGTCCGGCGCCGACGAAACCGCCGAACGCGGCGCCCCGCGCCGAAACCTCGGTGGGCACGTCATCGAACACCAGGACCGGGGTCTTGCCGCCCAATTCCACCGTCGACTTCGCGAAACGCGACGCGGTGGCCACCGAGATGATCCGGCCGACCTCCGTCCCGCCTGTGAACACGACTTTGTCGACCATCGGATGCTCGGCCAGACCCGCGCCGGCCACCGGCCCCAGACCGGGGATGACGTTCAACACGCCGGGCGGGATCCCCGCCTCCAGCGCAAGCTCGCCGATCAGCAGCGCGGTCAGCGGGGTCTGCTCAGATGGCTTGAGTACCACGCTGTTTCCCGTGGCCAACGCCGGGGCGACGCTCTTGAGCGACGCCGCGGTCGATGCCCTCGTCGGCGGGGCGTCCCTGACCGGTCGGCATGCGTGGGTGACCGGCGCGGGGTCGGGCATCGGCCGCGCCTCGGCGGTGGCGCTGTCGCGACTGGGCGCAACACTGCACCTGGTCGGCCGCACGGCCAAGTCGCTGGACGAAACAGCCGAGCTCGCAACCGAATACGGCGGCGCGGCGAACGTCCACGTCGGCGACGTCACCGACACCTCGTTTGTGAGGTCGGTGATGGCCGGTCACCGCGTCGACGTATTGGTCAACAGCGCCGGACGCAACATCCCCCAGCGCCTGGACGAAATCACCCCGCACACCTATTCGGCGGTGATGGCGGTGAACGTCGAAGCCGCGCTGTTCGTCACGCAGCAGGCCGTCGCGCGCATGCGCGAGCACGGCCAGGGCGGATCGATCGTGTCGATCAGCTCACAGATGGGACATGTCGGAGGACCGCAGCGCACGCTGTACTGCGGCTCGAAGTGGGCTCTCGAGGGCATGACCAAGGCGCTGGCACTGGAACTGGCCGGCGAGCGGATCCGGGTGAACACCGTCGCGCCGACGTTCATCGAGACCGAGTTGACCGCGCGCAGCCTCGCAGAGCCGCAGTTCCGGGACTGGGTGCTCGGCGAGATCCCGCTGCGCCGGCTCGGCACGGTGGACGAGGTCGCGGCGGCGGTGGCCTACCTGGCCAGTCCGGCGTCGTCGCTGACCACCGGTACGTCGTTGCTGGTCGACGGCGGTTGGACCGCGCACTGACCCACCTTCCAGGCTGCAGGACACAGCAGCCACAGGTATCCACCTTTTTCAGACGGCTACTCGCACTTTCCCTGCAGAACGTGGATACCTGTGATTCGCCGGGCCTGGAACCCCCGCTCAGTCCTGCTTGCTGATCAGCCGCAGCAGCGCCTTGCGGTCGGGGGCGAGCAGTTCGTCGATGCGAGCCTGGTTGACGTCGGCGACGATGATCTCGCCGACCTCCTGGTAGACGTCGCTGAAGATGCCGTGCGACTTCATCTTCTCGGTCTGATAGATGTTGTCCTCGGTCGGCGTCACGTAGTAAACGATCTCGGCCTTGAAGCGGTGGATCAGCCACAGATGGATCAGGTCCATCAACCGCTTCTTCCGCATCTGCTCGGCGAACGTGTTCTGGTCTCGGACGGTCAGAATGCTGCGGCCGTGCCGGTCCTTGATCGGGTCGACGACGACGTTGGCCAGCGGATCCTCGCTGTCACCGAGGATCTGCAGGTCCAGCACGTCCGAACCGGCACGCCGCGGCCGTAACTGCACATGCAACCGTTCCGGCAGCTCGTAGTGCTCACTCCACAGTCCCAGCCACTCCTCAAGCAGCTTCTTGGGCACCTCTGTCTGCACCAGATGCTGGTGCTGGGTCGAACCCTTGCCCATCGCCTTGGTGGTCGCCGTCCGTCCCGACGACGCAGCCAGCGCCGCATCGCTGCGCGGCCCGCCGACGAGTGTCTGCGGTGTGCGGTACGGAGATTCGACGAGCCGCATCTTGCGTTGCAGCCGGGCCAGCGCGAGCATGCCCTCCTGGCGCAGCGACGTCGCGAACTCCTCGGAGGCCACGCCGTCGACCTGATGGCCGCCGTAGGTGATGAAGTTGAAGACGAACCCCATCTTGCCGATCTCCTCGGGGAACGCCCGCATCTCCTCGTCGGACATGCCGGTGGTGTCCCAGTTGAACGACGGCGACAGGTTGTAGGCGAGCATCTTGTCGGGGTAGACGGCGTGGATGGCGTCGGCGAACTGCTTGGCGTCGGCCAGATCCGCGGTCTTGGTCTCCATCCACAGGACGTCGGCGAACGGGGCGGCCGCCAACGACTTCGCGATCGCGTACGGGATGCCGCCGCGGACCTGGTAGTAGCCCTCGGGCGTCTTGACCCGCTCGCAGTCCCAGGCCACGTCGGCGCCCAGTTCCTTGGCTTTCTCCCTGGCCGTGTACAGCGGCGCCCGCTCGGCAAAGGCCCGCCATTCGGCCACGCTCATCGCCGAGGGCTCACCTTCGCGTTCCCGGAATTCCAGCAGCTCGGCCACGGCGCCGCCGTAGGTGTTGAGTCCGGCGTCGTCCTGCCACGCGTCGACGAAGCGCGACTCCACCTCGTCGAACACCGCGTCCAGTGACGGCTCGGTGCCGTCCTGCCATCCCGCGGCAGCATCGTCGATGACCGCCAGCAGCCCCTGGCGCTCCAGCCACGCCTCGGCAGTGGCGTACTCACCGTCGGGCAACGCGTAGAGCAGATGGCCGTTGAGCTCGGTGACGCCCTTGTCGTAGAACCTGCGCATCATCGCCAGGTAGCACGACTTGTACGACGGGGTCTTCAGGTTGGTCGCGCCGAGCAGGAACGGCTGGTCGCGTTCGTCGGCGCGACTGTCGATCAGGTTGGCCGCCTCGGCGTCGGTGCGGGCGACGATGATGCCCGGCACTCGCATGACGTCGAGCTGGAACCGCGCGGCATTGAGCCGCTTGATCTGCTCGTCCGACGGCACCAGCACCTTGCCGCCCTGATGTCCGCATTTCTTGGTGCCGGGACGCTGGTCTTCGATGTGGTAGCCCGGAACCCCGGCCTCGACGAAACGCCGGATCAGGTTGCGTACGTGCGGGTCCCCGCCGTGTCCGGTGTCGGCGTCGGCGATGATGAACGGCCGGTAATCGTAGGCCGGTGTCGTCTTCCGCTGTTCCTCGCTCATCTGCAGACGCAGGTACTGCTGGTTGCGGTCCGCGGTCAGCAGTGCCCGCACGATGCCGGCGGCCTCCTCCGGCACCTGGCTGAGCGGATAGCTGGCCAGGTCGGGGCCCGGGTCCTCGGAGATGGAGCCTTTGGCCGAGGTCGCCCAGCCGCCGAGGTAGATGCCCTCGATGCCCATCCGCTTCATCACCACGGCCTGGCCGGGGGAGTAGGGGCCGAACGTGGTGATGCTCCTGCCGTTGGCGAACAGTTCGCGCAGGTGCGGGTAGAACGCGGTCGCCGCCTCACGGGCGGTCGGATAGTCGGCAGGGATCGTGCCGCGCTGTTCGGCGACCTGCCGCGCCGTATAGAGACGGATGATGCCGTCGAATCGCGGGCTGTCGAAGTATCGCTGCGTCTCGGCGACATCGTGCTCGAACGGTGTCTGGGGCTGAAGGTCAGCTTCGATGATGGCCATGACACACCCTACGGCGCAAGACGGCGCGGGTGAACACTACTGGCGTCATTTGGTACCGAAGATCCGGTCGGCGACATCGCCGAGGCCCGGCAGGATGTAGCCATCGGGGTCGAGCTCGCGGTCGACGGCCGCGGTGAAGATCGGCACGTCCGGATGCGCGCCGGCCAGCGCGGCGACGCCCTCCGGGCAGGCGAGCAGGCACATGAACTTGATCGACTTCGGGTGGTACTCGCGAAGCCGCTCGACGGCCGCGATCGCGGAGTTCCCGGTGGCCAGCAGCGGGTCCAGCACGATCACGTCGCGTTCGTGCAGATCGCCCGGCATCTTGAAGTAATACTCCACCGCGACAAGGGTTTTCGGGTCCCGGTAGAGGCCGATGTGGCCGACCCGGGCTGACGGCACCACCTCCAGCATCCCGTCGAGGATTCCGGTGCCCGCGCGCAGCACCGAGACCAGGACCAGTTTCTTCCCGTCGATCACGCTGCCGGTGGTGATCTCCATCGGCGTCTGGACCTCCACCTCGTGCAGTGCGACGTCGCGCAGCACCTCGTAGGCCATCAGCGCCGAAACCTCGTGCGCCAAGCGGCGGAAACTGTTGGTGGACAGATCTTTCCGGCGCATCAGCGTCATCTTGTGCTGCACCAGAGGATGGTCGACGACACGCACCCCGCCCGGACCCGCCGCCATCAGAACACCGTCCCGTCACTGGTCACCGGCAGCGGCGGCAGCCCGCCGCGTAGCCGCTGCGCCGACGCGCGCCCGGCTGCCCATGTCCCACCCTCGAGCACACTTCCCAGCGGCATCCGCTGCGCGTCGACCCCGAGCCGGTCGCGCACCCGCGGCGCGATCTCGTCGAGCAGCGCCACCGTCAGCGCCCGCCACTCGACCACCAGCTCGTCAGCCGGCTCCCAGGTCCGCGCCGACGCCTCGCGGTCTCGCAGCCGCAGCACCCCGTGATCGAGCAGCAGCCCGCCGTTGCGGTACTCCGGCAGTCCGGTCAGGGTGTCCGCGCCGGTCACCGCGACGCCGCCCCACTCGAACGGTTCCAGCAGCGAATAGGTCAACCACTGCGACAGTTTGTGCAGCGGCAGCCAGCCGGCGGTCAGGCCCGGCCCGCAGACCGCGCCGTGACGCCAGCAGTCACCCACCGGTTCGTCGCCGATCACATTGCCGGACAACCAGATCCCGGACAATGACGACAGTAGGCAGGCCAGGATGTCGTGGGCGTGCACCCCGCCCGCTGCGGCCGGTCTGTCGTACAGCCCGCCGGGGCGGCTCTGTTCGCCGAACACCTCGGGTTGCGCGGCCAGCGCGTCGCCGAGGCGGTGCAACAGCGCGACTCTGCCGGCCAGCCCGACCAGCGGGTTGGCCTGGCTGACCTGGAACGCGGCGGCCAGCCGGTCCTCGGTGACCGAGCGCAGCCCGGTGGCATCGGCCTGCAGCGGCCGCGTCGGATCCCCGGAGAACATGCCGGAGACGAAGGCGTGCCAGCTGGCCACCGCCAGCCCCTCCGACCGGGTGAACTCCGCCCGGGCATCACCGTGCGACTCGGTGTAACTCCATCGGGGGCCCGCGCCGGCGTCGAGCAGCACGCTCACCACGGTCAGGTCGATCATCGCGCGTGCCCGTTCGTCGGCTCCTTCGTCACCGAGGAGCACGAGCAGTTCGGCCCGCCGGTCCACCCCGCCGGCCTCGAAGTGGCGCCACCTGCTGTGCAGCGGAACCCGCAGGTCCGGGAACCGCGCGCGGGTGACGGCAGCGACCTCGGCGGCGGCGCCGTCGAGTGCGACGTCGTCGACGGTGAACCACCGGGAATCCCCCGAACGGGCCCGGGCCAGCAGCTGCGCGGACCGGGTCCGCACCGCATCCGTGGACCGCAGCAGCGCGGCGGCGCCGGCGGGCCGGGCCGGGTCCGGCGGCGCGGTCACCGGGACCGTCATCCGTCGAGCCCCCGGCCCTTGGCCTTGCGCAACTCGTCGGCGTCGGGCACCTGCCCCGGGGTGAAGTAGCCGGCCGCCATCTTCGCGTCGATCTCGACCCGGGCGTCGGCGGGGATGAGCTCGTCCGGAATCGACACCCGCTCACCGACGTCGATGCCCGACCCGGTGATCGCGTCGTACTTCATGTTGCTCATCGACACCAGGCGGTGGATCTTGCGGATCCCGAGCCAGTGCAGGACATCGGGCATCAACTCCTGGAAGCGCATGTCCTGCACGCCGGCCACGCATTCGGTGCGGGCGAAGTACTGATCGGCCGTGTCGCCGCCGGCCTGGCGTTTCCGGGCGTTGTAGACCAGGAACTTGGTCACCTCACCGAGCGCCCGGCCTTCCTTGCGGGAGTAGGCGACCAGGCCCACGCCGCCGCGCTGCGCGCCCAGGATGCACTCCTCGATCGCGTGCGTGAGATACGGCCGACAGGTGCAGATGTCCGAACCGAACACATCCGAGCCGTTGCACTCGTCGTGAACGCGTGCGGTCAACTCGACCGACGGGTCGGCCAGGTCCCGCGGATCACCGAAGATGTAGACCGTCTGCCCGCCGATCGGCGGCAGGAACACGTCGAGATCCGACCGGGTGACCAGTTCCGGGTACATCCCGCCGGTCTCTTCGAAAAGCACTCGGCGCAGGTCGGTTTCGCTGCAGCCGAATCGCTGCGCCACCCCGGGCAGATACCAGACCGGCTCGACCGCGGCCTTCGTGACCTGCGCGGCGCCGGTGCCCAGCAGCACCCGGCCATCGGGGTGCAACCGCCCCTTCAGGAGCGCGTCGTGCACCTCCGGCAGGATCACCTGCGCCTTGGTCACCGCGATCGTCGGGCGGATGTCGACACCCGCGGCGATCTCGCCGGCGAAGACGTCGGCGACCATCGCACCCCACGGGTCGAGGCTCACGATCGCGACGGGATCGGCCCACTGCGGATACGGCCCGATCACGTCCGTCGGCGCGGTGTCGGTCAGATCGGCACGGTGCTCGCGCGAGAGCTTGCCCGCGGCGACCGCCAGTGCCCGGTACACGCCGTAGGCGCCGCTGTGGGTTCCCACGACGTTGCGGTGCCCGCGGCTGGTGGTGGTGCCGACCACGGGGCCGCGCTCGGCGGCGGTGGGAGCGCCCCAGCGCAGCCGCGGCGCATCAGCGCCCGCGCTGTGTGACGTCAGCCTGATGTGGCCGCCCGAAGACTTGGCGGGTGGCGGCGCGGCATCGGCGGACATCGGCCTCCTCGGCGAACGGCACGCTCAACAGGAAGCCGCCAGCTTAATCACTGCGAGCCTGTCACGCCGGTCATCCGCTCAGACCGGCCACTGCTCGCGCCGGTACCCGGCATCGAAAAACATCCACTCGTAGCGCGACGTCGTGACGAAATGCGCACGCGCACATGCCTCCTCGGCGGGAGTGAGCGCCGGGCCCATGTGGTCGGCGAGGGTGAGCACCTCGGTGACCGTGGCGGCGAACTCGTCCCCGCCGTAGCTGTCGATCCAGCGCTGATAGCGGGGATCGGTGGAGCCGCGCTCGAGCAGTTCGGCCCCGACCTCGGCGTAGATCCAGTAACAGGGCAGCACCGCGGCCAGTCCGTCGGCGAAGCTACCGTCGTACACGGTCGCCAGCAGATAGCTGTTGTAGGCCTGCGTGGTCGGGGACACCGGCACGCGGTCGACGCTGTCGGGGGACAGCCCGAGGGCGGGCAGCAGTTCGGCGTGCAGCGCCAGTTCCACGTCGAACACCTCGGCGGCGTGCCGGGCGAACATCGCCGTGTCGGCGAGCGTCGGCGCCTTGCCGCCGACCAGCGCCAGGGCTCGGGCGTAGGTCCGCAGGTAGTGCACGTCCTGGGCAACATAGCCGGCGAACGCGTCCGGGTCCAGGCTGCCGTCGGTCAGACCGGTGACGAACGGGTGAGCCACGATCGCATCGAAGATCGGTGCGATGTCGGTCCACAACCTCGTCGTCCACGAGTCAGGATGGTGGGAACCGATGCGCGGGGCGACGCTCATGGCGGTGTTCCTTTCCAACGATGAGTTCTGCGCAGCCGCTGAGTCGATATGGGTGTCATACCGACCGATCTGCCGGAGGCCGACTGTAATGACCGACACCCACGCCCTGCCGCCCGTGGTCGACGCCCAGACGTGGCGGGCGGCCCTCGACGAGCTCCGCAAGCGCGAGAAGGCCGCCACCCGCGAGCTCGACGCGATTGCCGCCCAACGCCGGCGCCTGCCGATGGTGCAGCTGCCGGACTACACCCTGACCGGTGCCGACGGCCCCGTCCGGCTGGTCGACATCTTCGAGGGTCGCGCGCAGCTAATCGTCTACAACCACATGTGGTCCGACGGAGCGGAATGGCAGTGCGGCGGCTGCACCGGATACACCTCGCAGTTCACCCGGCTGGACTTCCTGGCCAACTACGACGCGAAATTCGTGATCGTGACATCCGGGCCGATCGAGGAGGCCCTGGCCTATCGGACGAAGGTCGGCAACACGATGGAGTGGTACTCGTCGGCGCACAGCCCGTTCGCCACCGATGTCGACGCCGCGCCGAACACCGGATTCGCGGTCAACGTGTTCCTGCGGCACGGCGACACCGTGTACCGCACCTGGCACACCAACGGCCGGGGCACCGAGCAGCTGAGCTACACGTTTCCGCTGATCGACGTGCTGCCGTGGGGACGACAGGAAGAGTGGCAGGATTCGCCCGAGGGCTGGCCGCAGCGCCCCACCTATTCGGGCTGGCTGGATTCTCCTGACGTCGCCCGCCTCTACGGTCACCGCTGAACCAACCCCGTCGCGACCGACCGCGTCAAGCTTGGCAGACTGTGCGGCATGGCACAGATAACTTTGCGTGGAAACCCGATCAACACCGTCGGCGACCTGCCCGCCGTCGGATCTGCGGCACCCGGCTTCACCCTCACCGGAACGGATCTCGGCACCGTCGAGGCCGGTCAGTTCAGCGGCAAACCCCTGCTGCTCAACATCTTCCCGTCGGTCGACACCCCGGTCTGCGCCGCCAGTGTGCGCAAGTTCAACGAGAGCGCGGCCGGCGAGGGTGTGACGGTGCTGTGCGTCTCGAAGGATCTGCCGTTCGCGCAGAAGCGGTTCTGCGGCGCGGAGGGCATCGAGAACGTCACGACCGCCTCGGCGTTCCGCGACAGCTTCGGTGACGACTTCGGCATCACGATCGCAGATGGACCGATGGCCGGACTGCTGGCCCGCGCCGTGGTGGTGGTCGGAGCCGACGGCAACGTCGCCTACACCGAACTGGTGCCCGAGATCGGCCAGGAGCCGGATTACGACGCCGCACTCGCGGCGCTGCGGTACTAAAGACGCGCGCCACACCATAGAGGGCGACGCGCCGGGATAGGTCACCGTTCGGTTCCAGTCCCGCATCTCCTTGATCGACCGTCCTGCGACGACATCAAAACACCATGTCATGTGGTGTAGAAGTGGTTGTAGTGACTGTTGTTAATCGATGAGACCAGCGCCCGCGACGGCGCTGGCAGCGGAAAGCGGTGGACTGCAATGCGACGCGTCTTCATCTTCATGATCGGTATCGCTCTGGTACTGGCGACACCGGGCCTCGCGTCGGCACAGCCCGCGCGATCGGCGACCAACCAGAAAGCGGTCGAGGTCGTGATCGCGCGGGCTCTGTCCCAGCGCGGCGTGCCGTTCGCCTACGGCGGTGGCGGCGCGTCCGGCCCCGGCAAGGGCACGGTGGCGGCGCCCCTGCCGGAGTCGGCCACACCCGCTGCCCCGGACCAGGCCGAGATCGACGCGCAGTCCCTGGACCTGACCCCCGGACTGAACCTGCCGAGCGTCACTCCCAACTTGGCCGTCCCCGCTCCGGCGCCGGCCCCCCGCATCGAGGTGGTCGGGTTCGATGCCTCCGGCCTGATGGTCTATGCCTACGCCGGCGTCGGGGTGAAGCTGCCGCGGTCCTCCGGCGAGATGTACAAGGTGGGCCAGAAAGTCCTTCCCGCACAAGCACTGCCGGGCGACCTGATTTTCTACGGACCCGAGGGGACGCAGAGCGTGGCCCTGTTCGTCGGCAACGGTCAGATGGTCGAGACCACCGATTCCGGGGTCGCCGTCTCGCCGGTGCGCACCAACGGCATGACTCCCTACCTGGTGCGCATCATCGCGTAGAACCGCAGCGCGCGACGGCTCATCGCCCTAAGGGGCGACGGCTCCCGGCACCCGGTAGGCGAACGATCGCCAATCGGTGCCTGGCTGTTCTTCAACATGGCCGTTTCGACCACACTGCGCTACATCGAGTCCGACGACCCGATCAGCCTCGAAGAGCTCCGCGCCGGCCTGAAGTTCGCGTCAGCCGGTCTGCTGGTGGGCGATCCAGGTGCAGCAAACATATTTCCGGCGGGTTAACCCCCGGTACATATTGGTGACGGTGTTCGCTGACAGCGTCTCGCGCGTCCCGCGGACCTGTTGTGGGATCGACCCCTGTCGATTAGGGTCGTCTCGCCTGACTACCTTTATTTCGTTCTGGTAGCCCACTCCATGCGAAGGAACCACACGTGCGCGGAATCATCGCCGCGGCCGGTGTTGCATCGGTTGCTGCATTGGCCGGCTCCTGCCCACCGCCGTATGCGCTCGCAGCAAACGTACTGACGGTGACGGGATACACCGCGGCCGGGACGCTCGAGTGGGACATGAGCAAGGTTTTCCAGGGCGGCTACTGCGACGCCGACTCGGGAAACACCTGCACCCCGGTCCCGTACCTGTCCGGGCTGCCGCTGGTCGGAGAGTACGACGGGTTGCGGGCGCTGCGATCGGCGATCAGATCATCGACGGGCGAGACGATCGTGATGGGGTACTCCCAAGGGGCGCTGATCGCCGCGGACTGGATCGAGCAGCACAGGGGCAGGGCGGGCAGCCCGTCGCCGGAGAACCTGTCCTTCGTTCTCCTTGGGAATGCGCTGCGCAAGTACGGCGGGGTCCGCCCGATCTACGACATCGATCCGCCGACGCCGCACAGCGATTACCACGTCACCGACATTGCGCTCGAATACGACGGCGCAGCCGACTTCCCGGACAATCCGTTCAACCTGCTGGCGCTCGCCAACGCGTTCGCGGGCTTCCAGTACGTCCACATCTACGGATACGACGACGTCGATCTGGACGTTGCCGACAAGCTCGTCTGGATCGACGGCAACACCACTTATGTGCTGATCCGCAGCCAGAACCTTCCCTTGCTGGAGCCGTTGCGCCGGCTGGGCCTCGACGACCTGGCCGACAGACTCAACGGGCCGCTCAAGGAGATCGTCGACTCCGCCTACGACCGGGACTATCCCGGTCTGGTCGACCCAGAAACCGTTGCACTGCACAGCATTCCGGATACCTCGGGCGGTGACGCCGAGGTCGAGATCGCCGACACGAGCGGCACCAACCCCGCGCCGACCGCCCGGTGGGTGCCGGAATCCGACGCCGCACTCCACGACTCCGTCGACCACAAGGACGAGAACCTCTTGCAGACAGTCGAAGTCGACGACCGAGGGCAGGACGGGGATGAGGAGCCAACCGACGCGACCGTCGAGGAGAACACACCCGAGGAACCGTCCGGCGCTACCGAACCTGCCGACGCCGACGAACCCTCCGAAGCCGAGGACGCTCCTGAGCCCGGATCCGGCCACGCGTTTCAGGGCGCCGCAACCGAACCGAACGGCTCGCCCAGCTCGGACCAGCCGGACAGCTCGGAGCAGTAGCTTTCTTTACTTCACAAGTCCTGCTGCACAAGGAGATTCCGGCGGGGTCCGCCACCCTGCCTAGACTGCAGACATGCACCGCGACACGACGCGAGAGGCCGTCCCAGAGGGGCTGCTGCGGATCGAGGACTGTCTCGACGACGCCGGCGAGATCGTGTTGCCGCCCGGAGTCACCCTGATCTCGCTGATCGAGCGCAATATCGCCCACGTCGGAGACACCGTGGCCTACCGGTTCCTGGACTATTCGGGCGGGGACGACGCACACACCGTCGAGATGACCTGGAAGCAGCTCGGTGTCCGGATGCAGGCGATCGGCGCGCACCTGCAGCAAGTGGCCGGCCGGGGCGACCGGGTGGCGATTCTTGCGCCGCAGGGGCTGGAGTACGTGGCGGGTTTCTTCGCCGCGGCGAAGGCGGGGACCATCGCCGTGCCGCTGTTCGCACCCGAATTGCCCGGGCACGCCGAGCGCCTCGATGTCGCGCTCCGTGACTCGCGCCCGGCCGCCGTGTTGACGACGGCTGCCGCGCGCGGACCCGTCGAGGACTTCCTGGCGGCGATGGGCGATGCCGAGCGGCCCGCGGTCGTCGTGATCGACGACGTCGCCGACTCCGCTGCCCGCGATTTCGCCCCGGTGATCATCGACGTCGACGACGTGTCACACCTGCAGTACACCGGCGGCGCGACGCGCCCACCTGTCGGTGTGGAGATCACTCACCGCGCCGTGGGCACCAACCTGCTGCAGATGATCCTGTCGATCGACCTCCTGGACCGGAACACCCACGGCGTCAGCTGGTTACCGCTCTACCACGACATGGGGCTGTCCATGATCGGCTTTCCCGCGGTGTACGGCGGGCACTCCACGCTGATGTCGCCGACGGCGTTCATCCGCCGGCCGCTCCGGTGGATCGAGGCGTTGTCGGCCGCCGCGCGCAGCGGACGGGTGGTGACGGCGGCCCCGAACTTCGCCTACGAGTGGGCCGCCCGGCGCGGAGTGCCCGACCCCGACGCCGGTGTCGATCTTCGCGACGTCGTGCTGATCGTCGGCTCCGAGCCGGTCAGCATCGACGCGATCAACGCCTTCAACGCCGCCTTCGCACTGTTCGGCCTACCCGGCACCGCCTTCAAACCGTCCTACGGCCTGGCCGAGGCAACCCTGTTCGTCTCTACGATCGCGCCGGATGCGGAAGTCACCGTCCGATATGTCGACCGGCAGCAGCTGATCGAGGGCCGCGCGATGCCGGTACGACCGGACCACGAGCGGGCCGTCGCCCAGGTGTCCTGCGGTCAGGTTGCGCGTAGCCAGCGGTGCGTGATCGTCGACGGCGACGGCATTGAACGCCCCGACGGCGTGGTCGGGGAGATCTGGCTGCACGGTGACAACGTCGGCCGCGGCTATTGGGGTCTGCCCCAGCAGACTGCAGCCACGTTCGGGGCGCGGCTGGCCGGCACGCAGCCCGACGGTAGCCACGCCCTCGGCGTCGGCGTCGATGAGAACTGGCTGCGCACCGGCGATCTCGGGTTCTATCTGGACGGCGAGCTGTACGTGAGCGGGCGGATCGCCGATCAGCTCTTCGTGGACGGGCTCAGTCACTATCCGCAACACATCGAGGCCACCGCGGCCGATGCCTCGCCGGTGGTGCGGCGCGGGTATGTCACGGCGTTCACCGTCGACGGGGACGTGGTCGTCGTCGCCGAACGCGCGGCGGGCACCGCGCATGTGGACACCGCACAGGCCGTCGAGGCGGTGCGATCGGCGGTGCGGCGCCGGCACGGGCTCCCCGTCGCCGACGTGCGGGTGGTGCCGGCGGGCGCGATCCCGCGCACCACCAGCGGCAAGCTCGCCCGGCGGGCATGCCGCGCCGAGTATCTCGGCGGCGGCTTCGGCTGACCGGTCACGCCGCGGGCAGCACTCCTGCGACGGTGAACATCAGCACAAGGCCCGGCAGCAGGTTCGTCACCTGGTGCGCGACGATGCTCGCCGTGAGGTTCCCGGTGTAGAGACGGGCCAGGCCGATCGGGATCGCGATGACCAGCAGCAGCGGGACGCGGCTCCATTCGAGGTGCGCGACGGCGAACACCACGGTGCTGACCCCGAACGCGGCCCAGCGCCCCCAGCGCTGCTGCACCGCACCCCACAGCAGTCCGCGGTAGACGATCTCCTCGAAAACGGGCGCGATGATCGCGATCAGCAGGAACACCGCGATCGCCCACGCCCAGTCGCTCCGGATTTCGCCGAACACCTGGCCGGCCGCCGAATTCGCGTCCTCGCCGACGATCTGGATCCACAGCACCGAGGCCGGGATCGTGACCAGTAGGCCGCAGACCCCGAACAGCAGCCCGGCGCCGGCGCTGCGCCAGGACCATCGGAGGGCCAGATCTGCGCGAGGCCCGTTTCCGCGCAGTCGGGTGATGACGATCG
The DNA here is from genome assembly GCF_052245755.1 of Mycobacterium sp. 4D054. Lineage (NCBI taxonomy): Bacteria > Bacillati > Actinomycetota > Actinomycetes > Mycobacteriales > Mycobacteriaceae > Mycobacterium > Mycobacterium sp. 4D054. The sequence continues at coordinate 29,818 of NZ_JBQQCF010000019.1, read as the reverse complement.
CCACCGCCGCCGCGCACGCGCTGGGCACCCCGACCGCCAGCAGGATCACCGCGACGTGCACCGTGCCGGCCCCGGAACGGCCTCCGAACAGATAGCCCAGCAGCAGCGATGTCGCAAGATAGACCGCTTCAACGAGCACGAAGGCTCCCAGTCCCCAGCGGTGCCGGATCTCGGTCCGGTGTGCGTCGACCACGGTCGAACGCTAGTTCACGTCTCAGGTGATGGTGATGAACGGGCTGAGGACGTCACGCACGAACTGCGCGACATTGATCGACGGGTTGCCGTCGGGGAAGCTCACCGTCGCCAGCACGTTCCCACCGGCGGCGGCGAAATTGCCGTCTGCGCGGTCCTGATGGGACGACGAGGTCACCAGGATGATCCCTGACGTGCTCGCTTGTTCGGCAAGCGGCACCGAGAACGCGGCGTTCTGCACCGTGCTGTTGGCTCTGCCCTCGACGATGATGCGGTGGTCGGGGATGCCGTAGAGGCGCAGCATCTTGCGCATCTGACCGGCTTCGGTGTTGCCGTTGCGTGGGTTGCCGCCGGTGACGATGATGGGCGACTGCGGGAACATGTGTCCGATGGCCATTCCCGCGAGCACACGGGTGTGCAGGATCGTGCGCATGGTGCCGTCGGGTTTGAGCCCGTACCCCAGAATGACGATCGCCGGCTTCGAGAAGTCCTTGACCACGAAGGTCGGGGGAGCCGCCACGGCGGTGCCGACGGGCCCCAGGCTCAGCAGCCCGATCGCCATCGCCAGCGCGACGATCACCACGTTGCACCGGGCCACCAGCCGGCGACGTGTCACTGCCAATCGCGGAGTCATCAACCGGTTCATCGCCGTGGCGGCCGATGTCATTACGGTCGGGTCTCGAACCGTCAACAATGCGTGATCATCGGCGATGCGGGTTCGCACGGCCGGCCGAGGCGTGGTCTGGTGGATGGTGATGTCTGTCCACCGCTGTGCCTTCCGCCGTGCGGCGCTCGCCGCGACCGCCTCGCTGGCGTGCGTCCCGTGGGCGCTCGCCGCCGCCCCGACCGCCACCTCGGCGCCTCCGCCCTACGACGGTCAGGGGTACCTCGACTCGACGGCTCGGTGCGCCGCACCGGCCACCCTGGTCGTGTTCGGCAGCACCGCGGGGTCGCGGGTGGCGATCTGCCGCGACACCGACGGCGATTACCAGTACCGGGGTGTGCGCATACGCGACGGGGCCAGGTTGATCACCTCGGCGACGCAGTCGCCGGACGGCGCGTTCACCGCCACCAATGACGGCGTGGACTACATGGTGACCTCGGAGGCATTGGTGATCAGCGTGGGGGAGAAGGTGATCCGCGACGAGCCGATGGTGGACTTCCACCGGGCGGGTTCATCGGCGCCGTCGACGACCTCCCCCCGGACACCGTCGAGCACCTCGACCCCAGCACCGTCGTCGACCGCGAAGCCCACCCCGCTGCCGCCGCCGTTGCCCGCGGAGGTCGGCGGGGCCGAAGCCGACGGGTCAACCGGCGGGTAGCACCTCCACGTCGTCTCCGACGCGGAGCGCGACGACCTGCACGATGAACCGGTGAATTGCGAGCTGGAATCGCGTTTTCGCTCGAATCCCAGCGGCGCGTCCAGCGAAACGATTCGAAATTCGTCGCGAAGCCCCGGCAGAGTTTGCTGCATATCACACCTCAATTAACTGACGCACACGTCAGCAAATGACCAAATGGTGAGAATTTGTCTCATCCAGCTAGACAGAAGGTTCCATTCTGGATACTTTTCTTGCGGTCGGGGCCGATCACAGCAACATAGGAGGGGCGCGTCATGCCCGCAGTCGCACGTACCTACGTCACCGCCGGGGTCGCCCTGGTGGGGGCGGGTGTCATCTCCGCGGCACCGATCACCACACCACAGCCGCTGCACCGCACAGCAAGCTTTGAGGTCGGCCTGGTCGCTGCCACCGCAAGTTGCGAGCCCGGCGACTCCAGCGCCGTGTGCAGCAGCCCATCGGGGCTTCCTTCGGCGACCCCTTTCACCCCGACCGCCGACAGCACGAATGTATTCAACATTCCGGCCAACTTGTTTATCGCGCTGGCGAATACGCCGTACAACTTCTTCACCGCACTCGGCCCGGGAAATGTGCAGCTCGGATCCGAACCCGATGGTGGCCCGAGCTTCCAGCCGACCTACGAGGGCGTCACCCTGAACCAGCCCGACGGCAACGTCGTCGGCCTGGGCGCAAACTTGCACTACGGCGGTAGCTGGTGGGTGTACAGCCCCACCAACATCCTCGGAACCGACGCCGCCGACGTTCCGAGGTATCAGGCCATCACCAACCTGCTGGTGCCCTTCCCCGCCTTGTCCGTGCCGCTGGGAAACATGGTCGCCGCCATCGCCGCATCCCAGCTTCCGATGGACGAAGGCTGCACCGGAACCGGTTCCGGCGCCTGCGAGAATTCCTCCGGCATCACCAGCAAAATGTTCGATGTTCGTGCCATCGCGGCGCTGTTTTCGCCCGAGGGATATACCTATCCCGAGGCGCGTGAAGGCATCACCTGCAGTGAAGACGGCCAGTGCTACGTCAAGGATCCCGACGGCCGGGAGGTCCCGTGGTCCGGCCAGACCGTCAAGCTGGATCCCACCACGCCGTTCACCAGCTTCTACAACAGCCTGACCGGTACCCCTGACGTCTCGTCGATCAAGTTCGTGACACCCGAGCTCGTGCTGGCCAGCCTGGCCAGCATCTCCCGCGGGCTGAACACCGCCTACAACCCGTTCGTGCCGGGCACCCAGTGCGCGATCTGCGCGCCGTTCGTCCCGAACCCCGACAACGAGCCGGTGCCCGGACCGGTGTTCGAGGATCCCGACACCACGCCGGCTCCGGAAGCGCTCGTGGCCGGTCCGGCCACGGACAGCGCCGTCGACGCCCTGGCGGCTTCCACCCCGGCCACGGACAGCGCTGTGGTCGCCCAGGAGGCGCCCGCAGCCGCGGTCGCCCAGGACGAGGACCTCGACGCGCCGGAGCAGGCCACCGGTCCGAAGCACCGCAAGCCGACGGCCACCGGCGTGGCGGTGAAGAACGTGCGCGATTCGATCAACTCGACGATCTCCAAGCTGACCGACGGATTCAAGAAGCCCAGCTCGAAGAGCAGCGAGACGGACGGCAAGAAGGCCGAAGAGAGCACCTCGTCGAAGCAGCGCGAGTCCGGATCAGGTTCGGGTAGCTCCGATTCCGGCAGCAGCGATTCCGGCTCGGGCGGCTCGCAGAGCTAGCAGCTCGGTCCCGAGGACCGGCCCTTCTGCGCCCGTGACGGCGCCGACCGGCCTGCTCACAGGTACGGGTCAGCCCACGCACTGATGATGCGGGCCGCCCGTGCCGCCTGGTTCTTCCCGGTGAGCAGGTGGTCGGCGCCCTCGAGCGAGACGAAGCTGCGCGGGTGCCGCGCGGCGCGGAAGATGTCGCTGGCGTTCGCGATCCCGACCGTGTTGTCGGTCGGGGAGTGCATCACCAACAGCGCCCGGCGCAACGTCTTGATCCGCCCGTGCAGGTCTGCCTCGCGGACGTCCTCGACGAAGTCGCGGCGCAGCGTGAGCGCCTTGCCGCCGATGTGCAGAGGCGCTTCCCCCTCGGCCTCGACACGGGCCACCAGCGCGTCGTAGATGTGTTCGACGTGGGCAGGCCGGAACGGCGCGCCCACACTGGCCACGGCCGCAACCGACGGGCAGTGGTGCGCGGCCGCGATGGCGGCCGCACCGCCGAAGGAGTGCCCCACGAGCAGTCGCACCCCGTGACCGCGCTCGGTCATGAACTCGACGGCACGCGCGGTGTCGGCGACCTTGTGGGAGAACGACCCGTCGCCCCAGTCGCCTTCGGAGTCGCCCAGGCCGAGATTGTCGAACCGCAGCATGCCGATGCCCTCCCGGGCCAGCTCCTTACAGATCCTGCTGGCCGCCGGGCTGTCCTTGCCCAGGGTGAAGCCGTGGGAAAACACCCCCCACCCACGGGTCGGTCCTTCCGGCACGTCGATCAGCCCGGCAAGCGTGGGGCCGCTGCTGCTGAGGAACGTCACGCGTTCTGCCACGGGCTCATCCTGTCACCCGGTGCGTGCCGGTGACGGGCACAAACCCGCCCCGCACTGCGTTGCCTGACGGGAAAGCAGCGACGACAGACGAGGAGTCAGCGGTGAAGGTCCGGTTCGGAGTCAGCCTCGGCGTAGATGTGGAACACGAGCAACTGCCCGCTGTCGTCGACCATCTGGAGAGCACCGGGGTCGACTCGCTGTGGTTCTCCGAACTGGTGTACGCGCCTGCGGTGGAGCCCTTCGTCGGCATGACCTACGCGTTGGCCCGCACCACGCGGCTGAAAGTCGGCACCTCAGTGGCAGTGCTGCCCGGCCGACATCCGGTGCTGGTCGCCAAGCAACTGGCGTCGCTGGCCGCGCTGGCCCCGAAAAGGGTGCTGCCGGTTTTCGGTCTGCGTTCGGCCCTGCCGGCCGAGCGGGATGCGTTCGTGGTGCCGCACAACCAGCGGGCAGCGGTGTTCGACGAGTCGCTGCGGCTGCTCCGCGCGGCGCTCACCGAGGACCTCGTCACATTCCGCGGCGAGTTCTTCTCTGTCCGCGATGTCGACATCCACCCCAAACCGGCTCCCGGCCTCGATATCTGGCTGGGCGGATCGTCCCCGGCCGGGTACCGGCGCATCGGCGAGCTCGCGGACGGCTGGCTGGGCAGTTTCGTCACCCCGGCCGAGGCAGGCCGGGCCGTGGAAACGATCCGGGCGACCGCCGAGGCGGCCGGCCGGGAGGTGCCCGAGGACCACTTCGGCATCAACCTCGCGGTCGGTGACGGCGACCTGCCCGAGCCGGTCCTCGCCGCGATTCGCCGGCGACGCCCCGACCTGGACCCCATCGAGTTGGTCGCGGCCGACTGGGCGCAGCTGCACCGCCGGATCGACGCCTACGTCGGGGCCGGGCTGACCAAGTTCGTGATCCGTCCCGCCGCCCGGATGCCTACCTCCGATTTCCTCGATAGCTTCGTCAAAGAGCTTCTGCCGCGGCAGAACTGACAAACCAAGAGCCGAGTGCACGCCGATTCAGCTTGCCGCTGGGCAGGATCGGTAACTGGTCGTCGGTGGCGGTGAGCCAGCGGGTGGGAACCTTGTAGGACGACAGGGCATCCCGCGCGCGTCGCGCGACCGACTCCACGTCCACCTCGCCGCGCGCGGGTACCAGCACCGCGCAGACCTCTTCACCACGCTCGGGATGAGCGGTGCCGACGACCACACACTGCGCCACGTCGTGGAAGCTCTCGATGACCGCTTCCACCTCCAGCGGTGAAACGTTGGCCCCGGCAGTCTTGATCAGTTCGCTGGTGCGGCCGACGTAGAACAGCCGGGGATCGTCAGACCGGCGGTAGACGCGGTCGCCGGTGTGGTACCAGCCGTCGGCGTCGAACGTCTCATGGCGTTCGCGCTTGTTGTATCCCGCCATCACCCCGATGCCCCGGACGAGGAGTTCACCGACATCACCGTCAGGAACCGGTGTTCCGGTCTCGTCGACGATCTTGATGTCGGTGTAGCCGAATCCGCCCGCGGTCTCGGACATGGTGCGGTGCACCGGGAATCCATCCGGGACATCGGTCATCGCGATGTCGAGCGGGCCCTCACGCAGCATCGGGGCCGAACTGAGGTCCCGCCCCGCGAAAGTGGGGTGTTGACGCAGCTGCTGGGTGAACGCGGGCCAACCGACGAGGCCGGTGGCCCGTTCGTTCTCCGCGAGGTCGAGCGCGGCGCCGGCATCGAGCCTCGGCAGCACCAGCAGCGTGACCGGTTCGTGCAGCGCACCGGTCACGGCGAGCACCCCGCCGATCCAGAAGAACGGCATCGCCGACAGGATCACCGGGTCGGCCTCCGATCCCGTGATCGCGCGGATCGCCGCGGGCCAAGCGGAGGTCTGACGCACCAGCGTGCCGTGAGTGTGTAGGACGCCTTTGGGATCTGCTGTCGACCCGGAGGTGTGCACCATGATCGCGAGGTCGGCGGGGGACACCGCGGTCTCGGCGGCCGTCAGGATCTCCGACGACACGGAGCCGGCACCGTCCAGCGCTGTCGCCCACCCGAGGTCGCTGTCTCCGGTGAGCACGATGCGCCGGAGAAAAGGCGCTTCGGGCAACATGATTCGGGGGCCGTGCGCCCCGCTCAGTCCGGGTAACGCCTCCTGCAACCGGTCGGCGACGTCGAAGTCGAGAACCCGGGTGGGGGCGATCAGCATCGCGGCGTCGGCCAGCCGCAGCACCTTCGCCAGCTCGACGGGCCGATACATCGTGCTCAGCGGGACTGCGACGGCACCCACGCGTGACACCGCCAGCCACCAGAGGACCCACTCGGCGCTGTTGGGAAAGAACAGGCCGACCCGGGTGCCCTTGCCCACGCCCTGACCGAGCAGCCAGCGCGCCAACGCAGCCGAACGCCGGTCCGCGTCGGCATAGGTGAGTCGTTCGGTCGGGGTCACCACATACGGGCGTTCGCCGCAGGTGCGCGCCGCAGCCACCAGGAGGGCCGGAACGGTGAGAGCTTCCACCCGATGATCTTCCCCAACGGCTCCGCAGACCCGTTGTCGGGTGCCGGTGGCAGGATCGGCGACCGTGACCGAACGCACGACACCGCCGATGAACAGCGACGAGCGCGCGCAACTGGAGGGCTGGCTGGACTTCCAGCGGCACACGCTGCTGCTGAAATGCGAAGGGCCGGCCGAGGCGCAGTTGCGCACCGCGTCGGTGCCGCCGTCGCCGCTGACGCTGCAGGGTCTGGTCCAGCACATGGCCGAGGTGGAGCGCAACTGGTTCCGTCGCATCCTGGGCGGTGAGACGGCGCCGCCGATCTACGCCCCCGGGGCCGGCACCGACGGCCACGACGGGGGGTTCGAGCTTCGCGACGCGGTGTCGTTCGCGGATGCGACCGCGACGTGGCGTGCCGAGGTCGCGGCGGCTCAAGCCATCTGCGCGGCCCGGGGCCTGGATGACACCGCTCCGTTCATGGGCACCGACGTATCGCTGCGCTGGGTCTATCTGCACATGATCGGGGAGTACGCGCGCCACATCGGGCACGCCGACCTCATCCGTGAACGGATCGACGGTGTGACGGGCGTCTGAGTGGGACACTGCGTCTGAGTGGCACCGAGGCACGCAGCCTGCGAGATCCGGAGGTTCCGATGATCGAAATCCTCGATGACATGCCCGACGGTGTCGCGGGTTTCCGCGTATCGGGTCAGGTGAGCGGTGACGAACTGCGCGACTTCGGCACCACGCTGGCGACCATGCTCGGCGGCGACGAGATCAGGCTGGTCGAGGTGGTGGCCGACGATTACCGGGGTTTCGGCCCCGGCGGATTCCTTCAGGATCTGAAGATGGGGCTGGGCACCCTGGTGCACCGTCACTCGGCCTTCCGCCGGGTCGCCGTCGTAACGGACAAGGACTGGGTCGCGCACGCGCTGCATGCCGTCGGCTGGATGGTCCCCGGCGATCTGAAGCTGTTCGGGATCGATCAGCTCGCCGACGCCAAGACGTGGGCCGCGGGCTGACCTCGGCGAAACCGCCACTGCTGCTGGCGAAGTCCGCGTAGGGTGCCCGGCATGGCCGCAGACCGCGCAGCCGTGATCGCCGGCGGTATCCGGCTGGCGTCAGGCATCTCCTTCCTCGTGGATCCGCTTCGGGCGAACAAGCTGTGGGGTGACCCTTCCGAACCACCGCCCACGGCCAAGCTCCTACTGCGCTCGATGGGGTACCGGGACGCGTTGATCGGCGGGCTACTGCTCGCGGCCGGGCTGCGGGGCCAGGACACCCGGGGCTGGTTCCTCGCTTCCGGTGGCGCCGACGCGTCCGACCTCCTGGGCGGCATCGGCGTTCACGATCAGATGCGCCGGTCCCAACGAGTGATCGGCCTCGGGGGCGCGGTCGTCGGCATCGGAGTCGGGGTGTGGGGTGCCGCCCGCCCGCGGCGCCGGGCGCGCTGAACGCGCGCTGTCACCGCCGCCGGGCCAGCAACCACGCCTCGCCACCGGCTTCGCCGTACGCAATCGTGTCCAGGGCGGCGAACGCGACCCTCAACTCTTTGGGCCGAGCCCGGAACCGGCCGGGCGCCGCGCCCACCTCACTGAGCGCGCTGACCGCGAGCAGACCCCCGGGCGCGAGCCGGTCCACGATCGGCCCGTCGAGCCGAGGATCACGGAACATGTTGCACAACACCATGTCTGGACGCCCGCCCGGGGGTAGTCCGGCGTCGAGGTCGATCACCTCGAACCGGCAACGGGCTGCCACGCCGCAACGCTGCGCCAGGTCGCGGGCCTGGTCGACCGCCACCTCAGAGGCGTCGCAGGCCCACACGCTCAGCCCCCGCCGGGCCAGCCACACGGCGGCGGCGCCGGACCCGCAGGCCAGTTCCACGGCGTGGCCACGGGTGGGGAACAGGTCGGCGAACGGCCGGAACCGCTCCGGCAGCGCGACGTCGGTGACCGCGACGGGTCCGCGCGCGGCGTAGCGGCGGTTCCAGCGCATCGCGTCGTCGGCGGTCATGGGCGGATCCGGATCCTGATCGGGCCGCGCCACTGGCCGTCGGGGTCGAGCACCTCGCCGCGCTGGGTGATCTCCACTTTCCCCGCCCGGGCCAGTTCGCGGGCGAGGTCCCGGGCGTCGACCATGACGTCGCGCCAGCGCGCGCCACCGACCGCTCGCGCGGCGTCCGACGGGCAGGTGCTGCTGCCGGGTCCGCGGTGCGCGGCCAGTGCGAGGATGCCTGCGCGTAGGCGCTGCCTGATCGGAGCGTCCCCCAGCGCCAACCTGGCCTTGGCCGCCCCCGGACCGCCGCCGCCGGCAATCCGCTCCAGCTCTGCCCGCCGTTGCTCAGCCATCCGCCTCAGTGTGCACTAGGCCACACCGCGGGCCGGTGATCAGGGCGGACTCCCGAACCTGTGAACTTCCCGGAGGCAGATGTGTTTACCAGCGTGCGGTTGCGGCTAGTTGTCAGCTGTTTTCCGAAGGACTGCGGGTCGTTACCCGGGATTGGAGTTCTCACGATGAAGTTGAACCACGTCCTTGCCAGTGCAGCTGTTCTCGGTGGGCTCACCGCAGGCGCGATGGGCGTTGCGGCCACGGCCGCCGCCCAGCCCGGCTGGACGCCGCCGCCGGCTCCGCCTGCCAGGCCCAACGAGGGCACCGCGCCTGCCTGGGCACCGCCTAAGCCGATCGATCCGCTGTGGGCTAACGGCCAGCCACAGGTTTGGGATGAGGGCTGGCAGCACTGGGGCGTGTGGCTGAACGGCGTGTTCATCCCCACGTACTGATCTTCGAACCGACACACCGGCCGCCGCCGACCCCCCGGTCAGCGACGGCCGGTGCCGTCTGTCGGGCTCCGGACACCGGAGTCTGTCAGGTCCCCAGCACCCGCTGGATGTCGGGCCTCATCGCGTTGAGCTGCGAACCCCAGTAGCCCCACCCGTGGGTGCCATTGGGCGGGAAGTTGAACACGCCGTTCCCGCCGCCGGCCGCCCGGTACTGCCGCTGGAACTCCTTGTTGCTGTCCAGCGTGATCGCTTCGAGCACCTGCCCCGGCACGTCGCCGCCGCCACCGAGCTCACCGGGCCGGCCGGTGCCGCAGTACACCCAGAGACGGGTGCCGTTGGCCACCAGTCGTCCGACGTTGACCGTCGGGTCGTTGCGCTTCCACGCCGGGCCACCGCCGAATCCCCACATCGCCGTCGAGCTGAAGCCACCGGCGTCGCGCATCGCGATGCTGACCAGCAGCGGCCACACGCCTTCGGAGAGGTTGAGATAGCCCGACAGCGATCCCGCGTAACTGAACTGCCCCGGGTGGTAAGCCGCCAGGATCAGCGCTGCACTGCCTGACATCGACAGTCCGACAACGGCATTGCCGCTCGGCGAGATGCCCTTGTTGGCGGCCAGGTAGGCCGGCAGCTCCGAGGTCAGGAACGTCTCCCACTGGTAGTTGTACGTGGCGCCGTTGCCGACGGCCGGGCCCTGCCAGTTGGTGTAGAAGCTCGACATGCCTCCCACGGGCATGACCACCGACACGCCGGACTCGAAGAACGTCTCGAACGCCGCCGTCTCGATGTCCCATCCGCTGTTGTCGTCGCGGGCCCGCAATCCGTCGAGCAGGTAGACCGCTTTCGGACCGCCGCCCTGGAACCGGACGGGAATGTCGCGGCCCATCGCCGCCGATGGCACCATCAGCGTCTCGACGGGCAGTCCCGGTCGCGAGTACGCCGCCGCCGTCGCCGACCCGCCGGCCACCGCGATCAGACCTGACAAAAGAAGAGTGATCACTGCGCTCACCGACAACCGTCGTGCCACGCCTCGTATCGGGTCCATTCGTTACCGCCGTCCTCTCGGCGCGCCAGAGGCGCGCATGCCTGGAAAGGCACGTCCCCTGCAGACCGTTGGTTTGGCCTGCATTGCCCGTGCCGCATCCGTTACTTCGTCATGTGACGATTCGGCGTTACGGTCGGCGGGCGCTTCGGCTGGAAGACGGGCGGGTACTAGCCTCGGCGTGATGAGCCAGAGTCGTCCCAAGGTGTTGATCATCGGCGGCGGGTTCGGGGGGCTGTTCTGCGCGCGCCGGCTGGCCCGGGCCGCGGTGGATGTGACCGTATTGGATCGGTCGGCCGGGCACCTTTTCCAGCCGTTGCTTTACCAGTGCGCGACCGGGACTCTGAGCATCGCGCACATCAGCAGGCCGCTGCGCGAGGAGTTCGCCCGGCACGCCAACATCCAGACGCTGCTCGGGGAGGCGATCGAGATCGACCCCGACCGGCGCGTCGTGACGGCCCTGCGCCCCGACGAGACCTCCTTCACGGTGGACTATGACGTGCTCGTCGTCGCGTCCGGAATGCAGCAGTCTTACTTCGGCAAACCTGAGTTCGCGCAGTGGGCGCCGGGGATGAAGACCCTCGACGACGCACTGGGCATCCGGCAGCGCATCTTCACCGCGTTCGAGATCGCCGAGACCCTGCCCCCTGGACCGGAGCGCGACACTTGGTTGACCTTTGCCGTCGCCGGCGGCGGACCGACCGGGGTCGAGCTGGCCGGCCAGATCCGTGAGATGGCCACCCGGACGCTGGCCAACGAGTTCCACAGCATCGAGCCGGAGGAGTCCCGGGTGCTGCTGTTCGACGGCGGGGACCGATTGCTGAAGAGTTTCGCACCGGACCTGTCGGGCAAGGCGGCCCAGACCCTGCAGAGGCTCGGGGTGGAGATGCATCTGAGCGTCCACGTCACCGATGTGCGGCAGGACGGAGTGACCGTGACCCCGAAGTCGGGCGGGCCCGGGGAGCAGTACGCGGCGCGCACGGTGTTCTGGACCGCCGGTGTCGAGGCGGTGCCGTTCGCGCGGCATCTGGCCGAGGTGCTCGGTGTGCCGACCGACCGCGCCGGCCGCCTGGCTGTCGGGCCCGACCTGTCGGTGCCCGATCGCCCCGAGATCTTCGTCGTCGGCGACCTGGTGGGCCGCGACGACCTGCCCGGCGTCGCCGAGAACGCGATGCAGGGCGGCCTGCACGCGGCCAACTGCATCCGCCGCGACCTGGCCGGCCGGCCCCGGCGCCGGTACAAATACCGCGACCTCGGATCGGCGGCCTACATCAGCCGCGGCCACGCGCTGCTGCAGGTCGGCCCGGTCAGGATGTCGGGGTTGCTGGGCTGGATCGCATGGGGCCTGTTGCACATCGCGTTCCTCACCGGGATGAGCAACCGCATCAGCACCCTGACAACGTGGTTGGCCGCCATTGCCCGCGGAGGCCGCTACCACCGGGCGTTCATGTTGGGCAGTGCCACCACTCCCGAACACCGCTACACGTGGTCGAGCTGGGATCTGCCGACCTCGCCGACGCAAGCAGGTGTGAACAACGGCGCACCGGGCATACGTTCGGCCATGACGATTTCACCGGACGACGTGCGGCGCCTTCTCGACTCCGACGACGACGGTGCGACGCTCGTCCTGATCGAGGGCCGTGCCGAAGTGATCAGCGGCGGACAGAAGGCCGGCGACGCCTACCGCGGCGCGCTCGAAGTGATCTCCCGCCGGGAACTGCTTGACCGCACCGGCGGCGCGAGCCGGCTGACCGATGACCAACTGACCGCGCAGGCCGCATCGCTCGACACCGCGGTCAACGAACTGGGCGGTTAGCCCGCCCCGGCCAGGGTTGCTCGTTGCGTTCCCACCGGGCGCGCTCCTCGGCCTGGCTCTCGGTCCAGAAGTCCTCGAAGCGTTGTCCTGGTCGGGTGTTCGGCACGCGGTTCATGGCGCGGCGCAGCCACTCCGGCGGCCGGGATGGCTCCCATTGGGGCACAACGAAACTCAGTGAGGCCATGGTCTTCAGTGTGACGAAGACCCCGAAGAACGTGCTCGGGGCATCGGTGAGCGCCACCGCGAGGAGGCCTAAGATCAGCGTCAGGTGTACGACGATGACGCGGCTGAATCCGCGCTGGGCGAGCGTTTCGAGCTGACGGAACGACCACGCACGTAATCCGGCCAGGTCGACCACGAAATCGACGCACAGGAACGCCATCACGAACAGGCATCCGTATCCGACACTGCGCCAATCGATTTCGGCGAGACCCTGCTGCCTATTGCGGCTGAGCAGGAACAGGATGACCGCCATGAACACGCCGTGCGCCGCGGTGAAGCTGAGATTGGCGACCAGGAAACCGGACAGGAAGGATGCTGAACTCTTCGACCGTTGCCGGTTGGTGGTCGCCGCGATGTACTCGTGGTGACCGCGCCGAGGCGCCCACCGTTGATGAAGAAGGATGCGCCCGGCGATGAACAGGGAACCGGCGAGCGTCTCGAACCAGTAGACCACCAGCGTGGTCGCCCCTGACCAGCCCTCGACGAACCAGCCGACCGCAGGCACCGCGACGACGCCCAGCACCGCGAGCACATGAGCCAGACGCGTCATGACGGCGCGCTCAGCCGTGCCCTGCGCGCCACTTGTCCAACATCCGGCGATCCCGTTTGGTCGGGCGGCCGGCGCCCCTGTCCCGGACCGCGAGCGGCACCGACAGCGCGGGAGGCGGCGGGGGAGTCCGGTCGAGGTAACACGTCACGGCGTCCGCAGCGCCGACGCGCTTCTGGATGATCCTGGCGACCTCGACGATGCGGGTGGTCTCCCCGACACGGGCACGGACCTCGTCGCCGGGGGACACCGGGGTGGACGGCTTGGCCGGCCGGCCGTTGACTTTGACCTGGCCGCCACGGCATGCCGACGCGGCGTCCGGTCGGGTCTTGGTGAGCCGGACCGCCCACAGCCAGCGGTCCACGCGAGTGGACTCCATGGGATTCATCATCGCCTACCGGCTCTGCCAGGTTTGGGCGACAGGCGTTTGTGGGCAGTGTGACGGGTATGAGCGACGACAAGAAGGTCACGGTGGAGCGGACCATCGACGCACCCGCCGACGCGGTGTTCGATGTCCTGTCCAACCCGCAGCGGCACCAGGTACTCGATGGCTCCGGCTTCGTCCGCGGCGTCGATCACGCCGACCGGATACAAAAGGTGGGCGACGTGTTCACGATGAACATGCAGGGCGACCACATGGGCGGCGAGTACAAGACCGACAACCACGTCTGCGGGTATGTGAAGGACAAGCTGCTGGCGTGGCAGACCGCTCCTGCGGGCACCGAACCTCCGGGATGGGAATGGCTGTGGGAGTTGGAGGCCCGCGGACCCAACGAGACGCTGGTCCGCCACACCTACGACTGGTCGAAGGTCACCGACAAGCGGCTGCTGGAAAAGGTCAAGTTCCCGCTGGTCACCGAGGACCAGCTCAGCGATACGCTGGCTCGGCTCGCAGCCGAGACCTCGTCATAACCCAACCCGTCACGACATCGCTCAACCGGTGACTTCGAGGATCTTGATCGCGAAGATCAGCGAGTCACCGGGCAGGATGCCCGCGCCGGGCTGGCCCTCGGGGTAGCCGTCGGCGGAGGTCATCGCCACCGCGACGGTGGAGCCGACGTTCTGACCGGCGATGGCCTTCTGGAACCCGGGCACGACCCCATCGAGCGGGAACTCCACCGGCGCACCGCGCTGGTAGCTGCTGTCGAACACCGAACCGTCGCGACCGTTCACACCCATGTAGCAGACGGACACGGTGGCGGTGTCGGCCACGACAGGCCCTTCGCCGGCTTGCAGCGTCTGCACCTGGGTCTCCGCGACGCTGAACGGTGGCGTCACGGTGATCAGCGGAGCTGTCGTATCGGTCGAACCGGTCACCGCGACGTCGCCGGCGGTGCCGGGCAGCGTCCACTCCGGCGAGCCGGTGCCGTCGGGGGTCGCGGTCGGGCAATCCGGCGCCTGGGCCTTCGACGAGGGCACCAGAGTCGAACCGCAGGAGGTGAGGGTCATGGCCGAGACAGCGCCGGCGGCGAGCGCGACGGCGGAACGCAGACGAAGGGATTTCACCGGCGCCACGCTACCGGCATGCCACGGGTGCGCCTGCACGCCGGCGTCATCGGCGACGAGCTGACCGGGCTGTTCTGCACGGCCGACGTGGTGGCCGCGCCGGCGGTGGCAGCGAGCGATCCTCGGTGGTGACGCCAATGGCGTTGCTGCTGAACGGTGATCGCGGTGTTGACGATCAGCCGAGCGGACGTCGCGCATCTACGGAAATCCGCAATACACGCCTGACGCTCTCCCAACCGGCCTCTGAAATATTCCTTGACAGGAATATTTCACGACCTTAGGGTTGGCGCCATGCAGCCCACCGTCTTCGCGGCACTCGGCGAGCCGAGCCGCCTCCGGATGGTCGAACTGCTGCGCACCGGACCGATGTCGGTGGGGGAGATCGCCGAGAAATTGGACATCCGCCAGCCGCAGGTGAGTAAACACCTTCGGGTTCTTGGGGAATCGGGGATCGTCTTTGGTGAGGCTGTGGCCCGCCGGCGGATCTATCACCTCACCGCCGAGCCCTTCGAGCAGATCGCGGAGTGGATCGAATCCTTCGAAACGTTGTGGGAGACCCGTCTCGATTCGCTGGGCAGCTACCTCGATTCCATCACTGATCAAGGGAATGGCCCTGCCCCGGAAGACCTTTGACACGGCAGCCACCGCCGGCACGCCCACCGGAACGCTTCATCGAGAGATCGTCACACGAGCCGTCGGCGGACGGCAGATCGGAGATCACCATGCTCTTGCAGCTCCTGAAACCGAAGAACCTCAGCTTCGAGCGCACCTACCGCGCTCCAATGGAGACGGTCTGGCGGGCCTGGACCGATCCCGACATTTTGCGGCAGTGGTGGGGACCGGAGAAGACGGTCGTTCCCGAGTGCCGTGTCGACCTGCAGGTCGGCGGTGAGCTCTACATCGTCATGGAGGCCGGCGAGGCGATGGGCAAATATCAGGGCACCCGGTGGCCCATGGCGGGCACGTTCACCCGGATCGATGCGGGCGCCGGCCTGACCTACGACGCCCGGTCATGGACCGAGGGTGAGGAGGAGGGGACCACCATCCACCACACCAACGACGTCACACTGTCCGCGGGTGACGGCACCACCACGGTGCGCCTTCAGGTCACGATCACCAAGATCGGTCCTAAGGCCAAGCTGGCGGCGTTCGGCATGAAGTGGGGATACAAGGCGCAATTCGACAAGCTGGAGAAGTACCTTTCAGCCCACGCTTGAACCCGGTTGGTCAGCGCGGCGACCCGCTCCTGGCCGCACCACGTGACGGCGGTACCAGCGCCGCCCGTGCCAGCGCTGATAGTGCCAGGCCGCCGCGGGGAGCGGACCACGCCGGTGCAGCCAATACCGCTGGGGCAGGTCGAGCTCCGGTGTGCGACGGCCGATCTCGATCTCTGCGAGCACCACGCCGGGGCCCTCGTCGGCGCGGCGTTCGGCGATAACCTGACCGCGGGCGTCGGCGATCAGGGTGGAGCCCTCGAAGTGGCCGCGATACGTGACCGGCAGCCAGGGCATGCGGCATGTCAGACCGCCGGAGTGCGCCGCGTGCAGGATGGGTGCGCCCACATACCGGGCGAACATCGGCGCGACAGTTCTCGCCGTCGTGCAGTTGTCGCGTTCCCAGCGGTCGAACACGGCGCGGGGGTGCCACCCGGGGATCGACCACCACCCCGAACCTGTCATGAGCAGATCGACTCTCGAGCGCAGACGCGCGGCGGTACGCGTGCGCATCAGCTCCCAGCACACCGCGGCGCCCACCTGATAGCCATCTGCTGTGAACACGCCGTCGTCGCGTCCACCGGTGTAGAACGCGTTCTCCCACATCGTCGGGAGGTCTTTGTCATGCCGTCCTACAAGTCCGTTCGGCCCGACCGCCAAGTAAGCATTGCGCACGTGCCCGTCGGCGTCTCGACAGAGAAAGGAACCGCCGACCAGAGCCTGATGCCGACCGGCGAGCGTGATGAGCAACTCGGTCGCCGCACCGTCCGCAGGGAGCGCGGCGTCCTTGAGTGAATCGACGAAGCCGATACCCGTTGAGAAGAACTCGGGAAGCGCGATGATCCGGGCGCCGGCGCGGCCCGCCTGGTCGGCGAGTTGTTCGCATGCGGCCAAGTTGGCGGACACGTCGCCGAGAACCGCCTCCAATTGGACTGCCGCTACCCGCACCATGACTGGACATAGTAGAGAACACACGCAGCGGGCCGCCTGGCAGAACCCGCGACGGGTAAGACCTACCGCTGCCCGTGCAGGTACTTCGCCGTGGGTGACGTGGGGACCGTGACCGGATCGGGGTAGGTGCCCAGCACCCGGTCGGCTGTGCCGGTGCTGGTGACCGTGTACCAGTAATGCTCGTTCTTGAAGTGGTGCTGGCGGTGGTTGCGCCAGATCGCCCGATAGACGGCGGTCTTGGGCTTGTAATCGGTGTGGACGAGGAAGTGGCACCACTCGTAGCACAGGCCCAGCACTGTCAGGAAGGTGAGGAAGGTGAGGCCGAGCGCTGTGCGCGGAAACGCCAGCAAAGCGATCCCCAGTGCGACGGGCAGCACCCAGACCACGGCTTGCCATGGGATGAAGATGAGCGCGATGTCCCTCGGATCGACGTGGTGTTCCCGATGTTTGCGTGCCAGCAGAGGGTCGATACGCAGCATGCCGAGCTGGCGTGGTCGCCAATGCAGGATGCACACGTGCACAAGCCATTCGAAGAACGGGAAGGCTGCGAGCATGACTGCGGGCACGAGGACGTCGGTGATCTGCCAATCTCCGAGGGCGATGCGGACGCCGGCCGCCACGACGAGCGTCGCGCCGATCATCCAGGGTGAGGGATGACGCCAGAATTCGCGCCCCGCGTCCAACAGCGTGAATCGTCTGCGGGCTAATCGGGCCGGGCTGGTAGTCATCAGCGTTCCTCCAGGGTGTGCAGTGCATCCAGCAGAGCGTTCGTCGCAGGTTCGAGGAGTTGGTGAGCCTCGGCGTGGGCCGCGGCGGAGTCGCCGGCCAGGACCGCGTCGGCAACCGCTCGGTAGGCGTCCACACGGCCGACTTCGGCGGCCATCATCGTGGCTAGGGCGGACAGCGCGGGTTCGTAGGTGGCGCGCAGCGTGTTGAACATGAGCCGGAATGCGATGGAGTCGGCTCCGTCGACGAGGTGGTCCCAGAAGTCCAGCGCGTGTCGTTGCGCGGCAACGGGATCGGTTTCGTCGTTGAGCGCACGTACGGTGGCATTCAACTCGTCCGACAGCTCGGGGCCGCGGCGCTGCGCCGCGAGCTCGGCCACTTTGGGTCCGTTGTGCAACCTGGTCTCGAGGATGCTGCCGACGACGGCAAGGTCGAGTTCACCGGCCCGGATCAGCAGCCGGGGGAGTAAATCGAGCCCTGCGGTGCGCCGGAAGTCGCGCACCGTGGTGGCGTCGCCCTGGCGAACCTCGATCAGTCCCGCGGCGGCCAGCCGCTTGAGCGCCTCGCGAATCGCGGGCCGCGAGACCCCCAACACCTCGGCGAGCCGCCGCTCGCTCGGCAGCGTCTCACCCGGCCGCATCTCACCACTGAGGACATCGTCGATGATCTGCTCGAAAACATCCTCCGGGACCGAGCGACGGTTCACCGGTCGCAGTGCCATGCCACCGAGGATTGCAGGACCGACGGTCAGACGTCAACTGGTCAGACCAATCTGCAGGGCGTTGTCACCGCTGCCTGGCCTCTACTATGTCGATCTCCTGCTGCCCCGGTGCTTGGGTTTTTTCGGCCTGACAGGCCAACTGTGTGCATCGGGCTTGGGACCGGCAGGACCATGTCGATCGCGCGTCGAGGTGGGAAGGTTCTTTTGCAAACGGTGGGCGCCGGTGATTGCCCCACGGCACACACGACCCCAATAAGGTTGGGAGGCGCGGAGTTGCTGCACTCATCGTCGACCGTACGCCCCTGGGTCTGGATGCTGCGACTGCTCGCCGTCACGGTGACCCTTCTCGCCGGATGCAGTAGCTCGACCAACTCCGCCGAGACCGGTACCCCCGCCCCACCCAACGGCTCGCCGGCCCCAGCCCCGACAGCCGGCACTGACATACCGGCACTCGTTCGACAGGTCGAGCCATCGGTCGTCACGGTGCTCACCGAGACCGGTGTGGGCAGCGGCATTGTGTACAGAGCCGACGGCATAATCGTCACCAATGCGCACGTGGTCGCGGGCGCGCAGGACGTCACGATAGCCCTCGCCGATGGGCAACAGGTTCAGGGAAAGGTTCGTGGCGTCGACGAGGTTTCCGACGTCGCCGTCATCCAAGCCGACCGAAAGAGCCTGCCCGCCGCGAAATTTCAGAATCCGCTGCCCCAGGTCGGCGAACTCGCCGTCGTCATCGGCAGCCCGCTGGGATTCGAGGCGACAGTGACATCCGGCATCATCTCGGGATTGCACCGCCAGATCCCCGGGTCGGCGTCCACCGGCGCGTCGCTCGTCGACCTGATCCAGACCGACGCCGCCATCTCCCCGGGCAACTCAGGGGGTGCGGTTCTCGATGCGCAAGGAGAAGTTGTCGGCATGAGCGTGGCCTACATTCCGCCGACGGCGGGTGCGGTGGCCCTTGGGTTCGCAATCCCGACGGCGACCGTCGTCGACGTCGCCGATCAGCTGCTGACCACCGGTACCGTCCGCCACTCGTATATTGGCATTCAGCCCGCTACCCTCACCCCCGAGATCGCACGCCTGCTGGGAGTCGACCGCACGAGCGGAGTGGTGGTCATGCGGGTCTCCACCCCGAGTCCCGCTGCGGAGGCAGGCATCCGACCGGGCGACATCGTCATCGCATTCAACGGTGAGGAAACCGCGACAGCGGAGGAACTCATAGCAGCGCTTCGCGGCACCAAGCCAGGCGACCGCGTCCGGTTGACGGTCCTGCGCGGAGCCGAGACCCGAGAGATCACAGTGGTAGTGGCGGAGCGTCCCGCCGCGTAGAGCGATCGTGCCGTATTCGGAGTCGGCCTTTTGCTGAGGGGGCGAACTCGGCGCCGAAAATTCGGCTCGTCGGCCCCACTCCGTGGCTCCCCTCGGCATCGCACACTACGGGGAGGACGCAGACACTCGAAAAGGAAGCAGTTGTGAACGACGGACCGCGGAGATGCTGCTGACTCGGATCACCCTCGAGAACGTCATGCCGGAGAACGACATTGCACGGGCAATGATCATGACCGCCGGTCGACGATGACGGTCGACGACGGCAACGCTATTGGGGGACCGGCTGGGCGCGAACCCAACACCGACGAATTGCGGGGGCCGCAGGAGGTTGAGGGGCGGTCGGTCGGCTACCTGGAGTTGTTCTTCGACCTCACATTCGTATTCGCGATGTCGCAGGTCACTCACCTAATGCTCAGCGACATGTCCTGGCAGGGTTTCGGCCGGGGCATGCTTGCGCTCTTCGCCCTCTGGTGGGCGTGGGTCTGCTACGCCTGGCTGACCAACATGTTCCCAACCGCGCGGGTGATCTACCGCGCTGGGAGCCAGTGCATCCGAACACCATCACCATCCCGGTGTCCTGAGCGCTGTGGTTCTCGGAGTGCTGATCACGGCCACCCTGTGGTGGACCTACTTCGGCCTCGCCGCGGGCGCCGAAGAACGTCTTCGACGAACACCCCCTTCCGAGCGGGCGGCGTTGGCCCGCGACGCCTATAGCTATCTGCACCTGCCGCTCGTCGCGGGGATCATCTTCTTCGCCCTCGGGGCACGGGTTTCGGTGGAACACCTCGACAAGCCGCTGGCGCCGCTGGCCGCCCTCGCCCTCACCGGTGGATTGGCGCTGTTCTACGTCGGCGAGGTCGCCTACCGATGGCGTGATCACCACCAGTTGGTAGTCGATCGGCTCCTCACCGCGGCCGCCTACCTCATGGTGTTTCCGGTGGCGACCGAAGTCCCCGCCCTCGTATCGCTGACCCTCCTTACCGCGATCGGAGCCTTACGACTCGCATGGGAGCTGTGGCGGCGCCCCCAGATCGGAACCGTCAGAGCGGGAACCGTGCATTGACATGACCTGCCGGGCCGAACCGGCTCGGCGAGATTGCGCCTGCGGGTCCGGTTCGGTGTCGCCGACGACAATGCCAAAGTTGAGCGTTGGCCTGCTCGGGCCGGTCTGGATCTTTGGAGCGGAGGTATCGAGTGACCCATCCATCGGGTATTCCGGTATTCGAAAGGTTCTTCCGTTCGGTGGCCGGCATCAAGATCGACAAGAACGATGTGCGCCGCTTCCGCGAGTTCATCGACGAGAAGATCGATGACATTGCCATCGCCGGGCGTAATTCGGCCAAATGGAACGGGCGTGACGTGATCGTGCCGCAGGACCTTCCGATCACCAAGGGCGTTCAGGAGCGAATGCGCGAGTTCGACAAGCTCGAGGAGGCCGAGGAAATCCGTGAGCTGCTGCGCCGGGCGGTGAGGAATCCACCCGGGGACGTTATGTTCGCCGAGGATACCGAGCAGCTGCTGCCAGGGTTGTTCGGAGGGTTGAGTATTGCGCTGGCCCGCTCGTTTCGCGTGGTGGACGCCACCGTGTCCAACCCGTCGACCGAAGATTGGGATCGGGTGTATGAGCTCTTTCGGCTGGTGTTCTGATGTTCGCCGTGTCTCGCCCGTCGTGACGGACTTACCGCTGATTCGTAAAGGGGAAATGACATGACTTCGGCACTGCAACGTTCCGCCGGCCAGGCGGAGAGGCGCCCATGGCGCGAGCTCGAGAATCTTTATGCCGAGATGGGTCGGCTCGCGCAGTCGGTGTTCGGTGGATCCACGAGTGAGGGTGCGTGGATGCCCGCGGCCGATATCGTTGAGACCGACAGCGCCTACATCATCGAGCTTGAGCTTCCGGGGGTGCGGAGCGAAGACGTGGACGTCACGATGAACGGCAACGAGTTGGTGGTCACCGGCGAGGTGAAGGAGCGCAAGCGCGAGGGCCTGTTCCGTCGCCGGACACGAAAGGTCGGTCGATTCGAATTTCGGGTAACGCTGCCGGGCTACCTGCGCAACGGCGACGTCGAAGCAACGTTGGCGTATGGCGTCCTCAAGGTTTATGTGCCCAAAGAAAGCACACAGTCGAACAAGATCACAGTGAGTGAGTCAGTCGAAGGCTGACCCTAGAGACCCGTGGGACCGGGCCGCTGGTCAGCCTCAGGATTGAGGAACCGCCACGCCCGTGTCGCCGCATGGAGGTTGAACCGGGTATCGACTTTGCGGAGGTCGTGGCCGGTGAGTTCGGCGATGCGCGCCAGCCGGTAACGCAGCGTGCTGCGATGGATGTGCAGTGCGGCTGCGGACTCGTCATAGTTTCCACCGCATTCCAGGTAATCGCTGAGCGTCAAGACCAATTCGGAGCTTCTGCTCTCGTCGTAATCCAGGAGTGCGCCCAGCCATTCGCGGACGAAGGCTTCAACCGTCGCGCCCTCATGGGCGGCGGCGATCAGACGATAGAAGCCGAGGTCGTCGAAAGCCGCTGCGCCGTGAGGATTGGCCGAGCGCAGCCGGATGTTCAGGGCGCGACGCGCCTCGACGAAGGACCGCGGCAAGTCGTCGGGCACTTCGCAACGAGTGCCGATGCCGATCACACTACTGGCCTCACCGAGGGCTTCAGTGATCGCGTGGTAGAACGCCCGCGGGTCCGGACGGCCGTCGGTGAGCAGCACCACCAGGCCCTCGCGGAACCCCTGCAGGTAGCTCAGGTGCAACGCAGCCGCTGCGCGCCCAGCGACGGTTGCGACCGCGCTGTCTGCGTGACCGGGGGTTTGCACCGCCACCACGTAGTGCGGGCGCCGCAGGTCATGGCCGAGGGCATCGGCACGCGCGTACGCACCGTCCCGATCGGTGCCTGCCAGCAGATCGTCGACCAGATTGCGGCGCAGATTGAGTTCCATTTCGGCGAGATTTCGCTTGTGGGCAAGCTCCAACGCGAGCACCCTGGCGCCGAAGCACAGCGCGACCAAGCTGTCTTCGGTCACCGTGTTCCCCGAGTCCTGCAATGCCAGGACTCCGAGGACCGCACCTCGGGACTGGACAAGCGCGAGCACGCGGCCTCCGATCCGCGCCGAACCGTTCTGTGCCGCCAGCTCGTGCAGCAACAGGGCGCGCTCGTCCGTTGTCTGCTTGGGGTAGGGGTGGGGCTCTCCAGGTCCGGCCCAGCAGCGCAGGTTGCCGAACCTGTCCTCGAACCCCACAGACAGCCCCGTCAGGGCATACAGCGCATCCGCGACACCCAGTTCCCCCGTTCCCGCTGCCACCGCCGAGCTCAGAATCTCCTGCATGTTGGTTTGGCGTTGCAACCGCAAAACAGACGTGGCGAGCTCGCGATTCGTTTTCTCCAGTTCGCTGTTCGCCTTCGCCAGCAGGCCGGCATAGCCGATGTTGTGGTCGCGCAATGCTGCATACGCCAGGGCGGCGCCGGCTTGCTGCGCAAGGATATTCAGCAACAGCATGTGGTTTTCCGACGGGGCGCTGACGGCACTGAGCACCAGGCAACCCAGAGCGGAGCTCTGGTGACGCAGCGCAAGCCCCCACCCCCACCGTCCGTCCTCTACATCGACCTGCCTGTCGCAGCCGGACTCACGAAGCTGTCGTTCAATTTCGGGATACTCGGGCTGGGAACGTGGAAAGCGAGCGAACTCACGGTCTACACACCTGTAACTGGCCTTCACCTCACAGGGTGAGACGTTTCCGACTGCGCCCGTGGCAACCTCGAAGATCCCGCCAGTGTCACAGCCACCGTAGTCGACGCGCGAGAGCGCGGCCAGTTGCGCTGGCGAAACCAGTCCGGCTTGCCAACTCTGCCCTGGCGGGCTGAGCGATTCGGCATTCATGGTGAAGTGGCCGCGCTGACCGAGTCCTTCTGTTACCACGGCGTAGGCCGCCGATGCGTTACTGCCGAGGGATACCCGTCGCTGGCGACTCGAACCGCGTTTACGGTCCAAAAGTGCCCGCCCGGCGCCCGGCACCGACAGCCTATTCCCACGGGATGCGGTACGGACGAGTTACCGCCAAGAACAATGGGGCGCAACACGAAGCCTCCTGGACCAACGGCGCATTGGCCGAGAGGCGGCGGCTCACCGCCAGGGCACTACAGCCGGAGCTGTCCGGATGATCATCCCCTGACGAGGCCGGCGCGCTTCGTTCGGCAGGCGCCAGTGCGAACTGCAGCAGGGTGATCAGGGCGTCATCGCATGCGCAGGTGGGCAGTCGCCCCGACGCAGGGTGAGGAATTGATCCGCCAGCCACACCAAAGCCGGACCGTTCGGATCTACGCCGGGGAGCAGGTCCAGCATCGTGTAGGCATCACTTACGCACTTCGCCAGAAAGTCCCGTTCCTTCTGCTCCAGACCAGCCTGTGTCGTCACGGTGAGATTCCTTTCCGAGCCCGTCGAGGAGGCGGCGAACCCGCCCATCGGTACTCTGCCTCACGATCCGGCCGCAGTCGTCGACCCGTAAGGACCATCAAGCAGCATCCGAATCGTCCTTCGAAGGCAGATGAAGTGTCAGCCTGCCGCTCCAGCTGTCAGCGCTGTGGGGTCGGGTTGAGAATGCCGGGGATGACGAAGTCGCGAAGCAGCGCGCGGCGGTCGGGCCTGGTCTCGTCGGGACGCACCGTGAGGTGTTCCATCAGCAGCATCTGCGCCACCCGCACCAGCCAGTCGGCGACGGCATCGGGGTCGAGTTGTTCACGCAGTTCGCCGCCGGCCTTGGCTGCCTCGACATGCGGTCGCAACACGTCGCGGATCCGGTCGCGGAACGCTCCCGACGCCGCGGCGGAAACCGTCATGGTCAGGCTTTCCGGGGAAAACAGCACGCTGAGCCAACGGGACTCTTCGACGGCTCCGACCGCGCCGTCCAACGCGTCGAGCAGGCGCTCACCAAAGGGTCCGACTCGCAGCAGCGCCTGTTCGGCGCTGTCGATGACTCCGGCTGTCTCGCGCAGAAGCACGAAAGCAAGGACGTCGTCGCGGGTCCCGAAGTACCGATATACCGTTGTGCGGTGCACCAAGGCCTCTTTGGCGATGTCATCGACGGTGGTCCGACTGACGCCGCGGCGCTCATAGCAGACCTCGGCCGCGTCCAGTAGGCGCCGGCGTGCCTCGTCGTCGTCGACCGGTGGCCGGTCACCCCAGGGAGCCGGACGAGAGACCTGCCCAGTGACGCGAAGTCGGCGCGGTGCCACGATTCTCTCCGTCCGTTGAGGCCACCCTGAAGACAACCTAGCGAACGCCTCGCAGCATCCGGTTCATTCGCCGACTAACCCGAGTCCGCGACGCGCCTACATCGCGGCGTCCGGCCGGCTTCTCGTCGGCGTGAATGTCACCCGCAAGGCATTGGGCCCACGCAGCGTGGTACCGACTTGGCTTGTGATGGTGGAGGTCTCGGCGTGGCGGGGGTCGAGCGCGAGATCGGGCAACCGCTCGATCAGGGCCCGCAGCGCGGCGAGAAGTTCGGTGTTGGCCAGCCAGTTCCCGATGCAGCTGTGGCGGCCTTGCCCGAACGACACGGTCGGCATCACGTTGCGGGTGATGTCGAAGTCGTCGGGACGCGGGTACACGGCCGGGTCACGGTTGGCGGCGTTGATCGCGAAGATCATCGGGGTCAGAGCTGGGATGTCGATCCCCTGCCACGTTGTGGCCTCAGGGCAGGCGCGCGGCAACATCCCGACCGCGGGCTCCCATCGCAGGCCCTCCCAGATCGCCGACTGGAGGTAGCGGTCCGGGTCAGAGCGCAGTAGGTCCAGTTGGTCGGGATGATTGAGCAGCGCCGACAAGATGTTGCCCAGAGCCAGCGTGGTGGTGTCGGCGCCGAGTGGAAACAGCATCCGCAGGAACGTGAGTATCTCCTCGTCTGAGAGATGCTCGCCGTCCTCAGTGGGTTTCGGTGACCAACATGGAGATCATGTCGTCGCCAGGTTCCCGGCGGCGCGCGGCCAGTAGCGGAGCGACGTAGGCGGTGAATTCGGCGGCACAGGTGACCGCCGTCGGCGGGTCGAAGGGGTACTGGATCATCGCCTGCGCCCAGCGGTGGATCTTGGCTTCGTCATCGACAGGGAACCCCAGCAGGCGGCTGATGATCAGCAGTGAGTAGCGGTGCGTGAATTCGACGACCAGATCGGCGGTGCCGCGGGCAGCGAACTGGTCGATCAGCTCGTTGATGACCGGTTCGATCACCGGCTCCAGGTAGTCCTGGACGCGGCTGCGCCGTAGCGGCGCCGACACCACGCCGCGGCTGGCGCGATGCTCGGCGCCCGACATGCTGAGCACGGTCCTGCCGAACACGGGTTCGGTGGTCATGGCATACACCGGTGCTGCGGGGAATGTCGCTTCATCGCGGAAGGCCGCCCGGACCAGCTCGTCGGTCAACAACAAGACCGCCCTGACTCCGGCAAACGGCACGATCGCGTACGGCCTGCGCTTGCGGAGGCGGGCGAGCACAGCGTGGAGGTCTGGCTGATCGTCGAAAGCGAAGTCGATGCCCTCGACGTCGAGGGATCCCAGGGTGTGCATGAGGCCTCACCCTAGACGCTGTGCAACACTCGACGCAATATGTCGCACGTTGCAAGCGGTGCCGATGAGGCGCGATGCCGTAGCCGCGCAACCGTCCTCAGGAGGCGAGATGACTGACAGCAGGTCCGACCACACGATGCCGGAGGGGCCATGGTGAAGCGTCCGCCGCACGAGGATGCCTACAGCGTCCGCCTGGCCGGGGTGGGGCGGTTCGCCGTCACGCACAAGGGAATCGTCATCGGCACCTGGGTGGGTCTGGCCGTGGTTCTCGCGATGTTGTTTCCGCAATTGGAATCTGTGGTCAAACAACAGTCGCTGGACCCGATCCCACGCGACGTGGCGTCGTTCCAGACGCTGGACCGGATGGGCAAGGCGTTCGGCGAGGAGGGGTCGACGACGACGGTGGTCGTCGCGATGGAGAATCCAGAAGGGTTGACCCCGTCGGCGCGGGAGCGTTATGCCGCAATGGTATCCGCGTTGCGCGCCGACTCGGAGAACGTGCCACTGGTCCAAGACCTGCTCGCCGATCCCGTCACCGCCGGCCAAGCAGTGAGCGCCGATGGAAAGGCCTGGTATCTGCCGGTCGGCATTGCGGGGACGCTGGGCGGGCCGCGGGCCGCCGAATCCGTCGCGTCGATCCGCGAGATCGCCGCCCATGCCTTCGACGGCACGTCGACGGTCACCTACGTCACCGGTCCGGCTGCCACCATGAGCGATCAGATCGTCGCGGCGGAACGGGATCTGCTGTTCATCTCGGTAGCCACCGCCGGCCTGATCGCGGCGATCCTGCTGATGGTCTACCGCTCGGTGTTCACCGCGCTGCTGCCGTTGCTCGTCATCGGCGTCAGCCTCGGAGTCGGTCGGGGAGTCCTGTCGGCGCTAGGCGAACTGGGAATGCCGGTCTCGCAGTTCACCATCGCGTTCATGACCGTGATGCTGTTGGGCGCCGGCACCGACTACTCGGTGTTCCTGATCAGCCGGTACCACGAGCAACGACGCCAGGGCGTGGCTCCGGACCAGGCGGTGATCAACGCGACGGCGACGATCGGTCGTGTCATTCTGGCCTCAGCGGCGACCGTTGCCCTGGCGTTCGTGGCCATGGCGTTCGCGACACTGACCATCTTCGCCACGTCGGGCCCCGCATGTGCGGTGGCGGTGATGGTCGGGTGCCTGGCAACGGTGACGCTTTTGCCGCCGGTGTTGGTGCTGGCGGCCAAGCGCGGCATCGGCGAACCCCGCAAGGACCGAACGCGCGCCTACTGGAATCGGATCGCGGTGATGGTGGTCCGCAAGCCGGTGCCGCTGCTGGTGATCAGTCTCGTGCTGCTCCTGGCATTCGGCGGTGTGGCGCTCACCCTGCGCATGAGCTATGACGACCGCAAGGGGCAGCCATCGACCACTGCCAGCAATGAGGGTTATCGGTTGCTGGACAGGCACTTTCCTAAAGACGTCATCATCTCCGAGTTCCTCGTCGTGGAGTCGCCGACGGACCTGCGCACCGGCAGGGGCCTGGCTGATCTCGACGAAATGGCGTCGCGGGTCTCCCAGATACCCGGGGTCGATCGCGTCGTCGGCGTCACCCGCCCGACAGGGGAGCGGCTGGATCAGGCGCAGCTGTCGTGGCAGAACGGACAGATCGGCGACAAGCTCGCGGACGCCGTCGCCGACGGTGACGCCCGCAAGCATGATCTCGCGAGGCTGACGGACGGCGCCGATCAATTGGCCGACGGTTTGACCCAGCTCGACATCAGCGTGCGGTCTGCGCTGGGACCGCTGACCGGTCTGCTCGATCAGGCACAGCAGGCCGGTCAGACGATTCAGCGCTATCGGCCGGCACTGCAGCAGTTGACTGCCATGGGGCCCAACGTCGACCGTGTCGTCAAGGACGGACTGCAGATACGCCCGCTGGCTGAACGGGCAGCCGAAGCGATCGCCGTCATCGATCCGCTGGCGGCCACACTCGGCGCCTCGCCGCTCTGTGCGGCCACAGCGGAGTGCGGGGCGTTGCGCGACCACGTCCAGACGCTGGTGGCGCTGCGCCACGCGGGATTCTTCAACCAGATCGCAGTTCTGGGGGATGAATTGGCGGCGCAGGGCGCGGATTTCTCAGCGTCGGAGGCGATCACCCAGTTGCAGGGGGCCGCGGATTCCCTGGACCGGAGCATGGATGTCCTTGGCGGACCTGGCGCCGACCTACCCGCGCAGATCGCACGCCTGCAGAACGGCATCGGACAGCTCGCCGCGGGGGCGCGGGCGCTGGCGGTCGGAGTGCACACCCTGGTGGACAGCAATATCGAAATGCTGGGCGGGATGAGCCAGATCGCGGCACAACTGCAGGACTCCGCACGCGGCACGGCCGGGTCAGACGCAGCGACAGGCTTCTTCCTGCCGGCCAGCGCGCTGCAGAACGAAGACTTCGCAAAGGTTGCCCGACAATTCATCTCACCCGACGGC
This sequence comes from Mycobacterium sp. 4D054, assembly GCF_052245755.1. NCBI lineage: Bacteria > Bacillati > Actinomycetota > Actinomycetes > Mycobacteriales > Mycobacteriaceae > Mycobacterium > Mycobacterium sp. 4D054. The sequence goes on along the minus strand of NZ_JBQQCF010000019.1, from coordinate 1,415 downwards.
AGAACGGCACGGTATGTCATCGAATCTCAGTTCGATCCCTATACCGCAGAGGCGATGACGCTTGGAAAGCACATCACCGACGTCGCAGCAGCGGCGACACCCAACACGTCGCTGGCCGAAGCCAGCGTGGCCATGGCGGGATTCCCGGCCATCAACACCGATATTCAACGGTTGATGGGGCGCGACTTTCTGCAACTGGCCATCGCGACTCTCGTCATCGTGGCCTTGATCCTGGTGGCGCTGCTACGGGCGGTACTGGCACCGATCTACCTGCTGGCCACCGTCGTGCTCAACTACGCCGCCGCGCTGGGCATGGGCGTGCTGGTCTTTCAGTACGGCCTCGGTCAGGACATCGCGTGGCCCGTCCCGCTGTTGTCGTTCATCATCCTCGTGGCCGTGGGTGCGGACTACAACATGCTGCTCATCTCACGCCTTCGCGAGGAATCGGCCAACAACATCCGCGTGGGAGTGATGCGCACCGTCGCCAGCACCGGCTCGGTCATCACATCGGCCGGATTCATCTTCGCGGCGAGCATGTTCGGGCTGATGGTGGGATCCATCGGAATCATGATTCAGATGGGCTTCGTCATCGGCTGCGGTCTGCTGCTCGACACGCTTGTTGTGCGGACGCTGACGGTGCCTGCCATCGCGACACTGTTAGGAGAGGCAAGTTGGTGGCCGAAACACCGCGTGTAGATCGGGAAGGGCGTCATTCCAGAGGTGTCAGGCTGACGCGAGCCGCGGCTTGAGCACCACCTTTGTCCAACCGTTGTCGCGGGCGTCGAAGTGCTGGTACGCGTTCGGGGCATCAGATAACGGCAGCTCGTGAGAGACGATCCACGATGGCTTGGCCCTGCCCTGGTGGATCAGTTCTCGCAATTCGCGGTTGTAACGCTTGACGTTGGCCCGCCCAGTTCCCATCCGTTGGCCCCTGACCCAGAAGGTGCCCATCTCGAAAGTGATCCTGCCCTTCTTTTTATCTTCGTCCGGCGCGCCGGGATCCTGGGGCAGGTACAAGCCGACCACGCCGATTCCGCCGGTGAACTTCACCGCGCGCACGAGATCGTTGATGACCATCGACGGATCCTCATGGCCTTGGGGGTCATGCGCCTGATAACCGACGCATTCGCAACCGCAGTCGGCGCCAGCGCCTTTGGTCTGTTCCAGGACCTGATCGACGGCAGGTCCCTTCGAATCGTCGATCGCGATGACCCCGATCTGTTCGGCCAGCTTGAGCCGGTCGGGATGACGATCCACGATCATCACTTTGGCGGCGCCCTTGATCATCGAACCGTCCCGGGTTTCATGCACCCTCAGGTTTCTGTGATCCGGCCGGTCTACCGGTCACGAGTTGGGAATAGTAGCGGGCTTCGGCTTCGGCCGGCGGAATGCGTCCGAGGCGGTGCATCAGGCGC
>NZ_JBQQCF010000018.1:0-114851 GCF_052245755.1 Mycobacterium sp. 4D054 | reverse complement strand
CGGATGATCTGATCCGGAGTGTGCCGCCGGCGCTTGTTCGTTGCCATGTCGTCATTGATTCTTCCTGCCCGAGCACTCGGGCAACAGAGTCCCACAACGACTGGACCACTACAGGGGGCTCACCTCAAGTTTCACGCCGCGTTCCTTCGCACGGTGGTACGGTGCGGCGCCGATGAACGCCGGCAGGAACGAGTGGTGGATGTTGATCAGCGGACACCCGACCTCCTCGATGAAGCGCGGGCTCAGGATCTGCATGTAGCGGGCGAGCACCACGAGGTCGGCGTTGCCGCGCAGCAGGTCCAACTGGCGCTGCTCGGCCTCTGCGCGAATCCCCCTGTGCGCCGGGATGTGGATGAACGGCACGCCGAAAGGGCGCACGTCGTCGGCGAGGTCGGGATGGTTGGCGATCACCATCACCACCGACATGTCGAGCTCACCGCGGCGGTTTCGCCACAGCAGATCGAGCACGCAGTGGTCCTCGCGCGAGGCCATGATCACGACGCGTTTGGGCTTCGCCGCCTCCGTGAGGCGGAAGTCCATGCCGAATTCGTCGGCCACGTGCTCTGCGAAGGATCGTTCCAGCGCGTCTCGCACCGCCGTCAGACCCGCCAGATGGAAGATCGTGCGCTGCATGAAAATCCCGCCGGACTGCGCCGTCGAGTGCTGGTCGAGGGAAATGATGTTGGCGCCACGACCGGCGAGGAACCCGCTGACAGCGGCGACCAGGCCGGGACGGTCCTCGCAGCGCAGCAGAAGGCGCCCGACGTCTCTGCCCGATACCGCGGACGTGCGGTCGTCCACTCGGGCAGCTTAACGTCGGCCCGCCGGCCATCAGGGCGACGTTACATGTTCTTGTGCAGCCGTCGAGAAAATGTAACAGTGTGTGCATGCCTACTGCTCCAACGCTGTGCACCTCCGCGGGCACGCACGTCGTCGCCAATCAGGTCCCCCTGCTGGAGGACTTCAACCCGGCCGCGTCCCCTGTCCTCGCCGAGGCGCTGATCCGCGAAGGCGGGGATTGGGGCGTCGACGAGGTCCACGAACTGGGCGCAGTGGCCGGCGGCCGCAAAGCCCAGCGCTGGGGCGAACTCGCCGACCGCAACCGTCCTGTCCTGCACACCCATGACCGCGTCGGCCATCGCGTCGACGAGGTCGAGTACGACCCCGCCTACCACGAACTGATGAGCGTCGCCATCGGGCACGGTCTGCACGCGGCACCGTGGGCCGACGACCGACCGGGTGCGCACGTGGTGCGCGCCGCCAAGATGTCGGTGTGGACGCCGGAGGCTGGACACGTCTGCCCGATCTCGATGACCTACGCCGTCGTCCCGGCCCTGCGCCACAATCCGGAACTGGCGGCGCTCTACGAGCCGCTGCTGACCAGCCGAATCTACGACCCCGAACTCGCCGTGCCGGCGACCAAGCCCGGCCTCACCGCGGGGATGTCGATGACCGAGAAGCAGGGCGGCTCCGACGTCCGGGCCGGCACCACGCAGGCTGTCCCCACAGGCGACGGCACCTACCGGCTGACCGGGCACAAGTGGTTCACGTCCGCGCCGATGTGCGACCTCTTCCTGGTGCTCGCCCAGACGCCCGGCCGGGGCGAGCGAAGCGACGGGAAATCAGGCGGGTTGAGTTGCTTCTTCCTGCCGCGGATCCTGCCCGACGGCTCCCGCAACCGGATGTTCCTGCAGCGCCTCAAGGACAAGCTCGGCAACCACGCCAACGCCTCCAGCGAGGTGGAGTATGACGGGGCGACGGCGTGGCTGGTCGGGGAGGAAGGCCGCGGGGTGCCGACCATCATCGAGATGGTCAACCTGACCCGGCTGGACTGCACGCTGGGCAGCGCGACGAGCATGCGCAACGGGCTGATGCGCGCGGCCCACCATGCCCAGCACCGCAAGGCGTTCGGCGCGTACCTGATCGACCAGCCGCTGATGCGCAACGTGCTCGCCGACCTCGCGGTCGAGGCGGAGGCCGCGACCATGCTGGCGATGCGGATGGCCGGCGCCACCGACCGCGCCGTCCGCGGCGACGAACGCGAAACCCTGCTCCGCAGAATCGGATTGGCGGCCGCCAAGTATTGGGTGTGCAAGCGAGCCACGCCGCATGCCGCCGAGGCGATGGAGTGTCTGGGCGGCAACGGCTATGTCGAGGACTCGGGGATGCCGCGGCTGTACCGGGAGGCGCCGCTGATGGGCATCTGGGAGGGCTCGGGCAACGTCAGCGCGCTGGACACGTTGCGCGCCATGGCCACCCGGCCGGAGTGCGTCGACGTGCTGTTCGACGAGCTCGCCACCACCAAGGGGCACGACGCCCGCCTGGACGCCCACGTCGAACGTCTGCGGCCCCAGCTCGGCGATCCCGAGACCATCCAGTACCGCGCCCGCCAAGTCGCGGAGGACATCTCGCTGGCACTGCAGGGGTCGCTGCTAGCGCGCCACGGCCATCCCGCGGTCGCCGAGGCGTTCCTGGCCAGCAGGCTCGGTGGTCAGTGGGGTGGCGCCTTCGGCACGCTGCCCATCGGCCTGGACTTGGCGCCGATCATCGAGCGTGCTCTGGTCAAGGCATGACGCGGTCGTGGCCACCTACCGCGGCGGGATGCCCACTCTCTTGAAGTCGTCAGGCAGTTGACTGAGGACGTCGTTGAACTCACCCGGTGTGACGGCATCGCGCAGGGTGTCGAAGACCGCGTCGACAGCCAGCTCGGCCGTATTGACGTCGGTCCCACTACGGTCGGCGACGCGGCGAACGAACTCGACGAAATCGAAGGCCTCGGCTTCTTCCTTCGCGGGCAGCAATGGGTTCTGGAGCGGAACAGGCAACTGGGCGGCGAGGTCGCGGGCCTCGCCGCCGGTGATGCGTTCGGCAAGTGTAGCCAGCACCGCGCGGGTGAGTGTCTCAGCTTCTGATTGGCTGACACCGACTCCGGAGGCCACTCTGGAGATGAACTCGTCATATTTCATGTCCGTCAGGATCGTCGGGCCCGCCGCGCGATTTCTCCACCCGCGCGAGCTAAATTCGTCCTCGGGAATCGGCCCGAAATGGCTGTTACGGCTGTTGTGCGACTGTCGAAAAAACGTAACATGAAAGACATGCCAGATACCCAGCTAGAGGACCTCAACCCGACAATGGTCAAAGCCTGATGACCCACGCGATCAGGCCCGTCGACTTCGACGACCTGAAGACGATGACCTACGAGGTCACCGACCGAGTCGCCCGTATCACCTTCAACCGCCCCGAGAAGGGCAACGCGATCATCGCCGACACGCCCCTGGAGCTCTCGGCGCTCGTCGAACGCGCAGACCTCGACCCGGACGTCCACGTGATCCTGGTGTCCGGCCGCGGGGAAGGCTTCTGTGCGGGTTTCGACCTGTCGGCATACGCAGAGGGATCCTCGTCGGCGGGTGGCGGCAGCCCCTACCGCGACACCGTGCTGTCCGGCAGGACCCAGGCGATTAACCATCTGCCCGATCGGCCGTGGGATCCGATGATCGACTATCAGATGATGAGCCGTTTCGTGCGGGGCTTCTCCAGCCTGATGCGGTGCGACAAGCCGACCGTGGTGAAGATCCACGGCTATTGCGTGGCCGGCGGCACCGACATCGCGCTGCACGCCGATCAGGTGATCGCTGCCGCGGACGCCAAGATCGGCTATCCGCCCACCCGGGTGTGGGGTGTGCCCGCGGCGGGCATGTGGGCCCACCGGCTGGGCGATCAACGCGCCAAACGTCTTCTGCTGACCGGGGATTGCCTCACCGGCGCACAGGCCGCCGAGTGGGGCCTGGCCGTGGAGGCGCCCGACCCGGCCGACCTCGACGACCGCACCGAGCGACTGGTCGAACGGATCGCCGCCGTGCCGGTCAACCAGCTGATCATGGTCAAGCTCGCGATGAACAGCGCGCTGTACAACCAGGGCGTCGCCAACAGCGCGATGATCTCGATGGTGTTCGACGGTATCGCCCGCCACACGCCGGAGGGGCACGATTTCGTCGCGCAGGCCCGCGAACACGGCTTCCGTGAGGCGGTGCGTCAACGAGACGAACCGTTCGGTGACCACGGCCGTACCACCTCCGGGGTGTGACCGATGCGGATGACGGCCCGCTCGGTGGTGCTGAGCGTGCTGCTCGGCGCCCACCCGGCGTGGGCGACGGCCGCCGAATTGATCCGGCTCACCAGCGATTTCGGGATCCGGGAGTCGACGGTGCGGGTGGCCCTGACGCGCATGGTCGGCGCCGGAGACCTGGTGCGGTCGCAGGACGGATACCGGCTCTCGGACCGGCTGCTGGCCCGCCAGCGCCGGCAGGACGACGCGATCACCCCGCGGCGGCACGACTGGGACGGTAGCTGGACCACTCTGATCATCACCAGTGTCGGCACGGACGCCAGGACCCGGGCCCAGTTGCGGAACTCTTTGCAGGACAGGCGTTTCGGTGAGCTGCGGGAGGGTGTCTGGATGCGCCCGGCGAACGTCGACCTCGACCTCGGCCCCGACATCACCGCACGGGTGCGTGTGCTGCGGGCCCGCGACGGTGACCCGGTGGCGCTGGCCGCCCAACTGTGGGATCTGGCCGGCTGGGCGGCGCGCGGACGGGAACTTCTCGCCCGGATGGCCGCCGCGCGAGACGTTCCACAACGGTTCGTGGTCGCGGCGGCCATCGTGCGTCACCTGCTGACCGATCCGGTGCTGCCCGACGGACTACTACCCGCCGACTGGCCCGGCGCGCCGCTGCGCGCCGCGTACGAAGACTTCGCCGCCGAGATGGTCTCGCGGCGCGACGGTGTGGAACTGACGGAGGCCCGATGAGTGTGAGGGTGGAGAAGAACGGCGCGGTGACGACGGTGGTGCTGGACCGCCCCCGCGCGCGCAACGCCGTCGACGGCCCGACGGCGCTGGAGCTGCACGCCGCGTTCGAGGAGTTCGACAAGGACGAGTCGGCCGCCGTCGCCGTGCTCTGGGGCGACAACGGAACCTTCTGTGCCGGAGCCGATCTCAAGGCGATGGGCACGCCGCAGTCGAATCCGGTGCACCGCACCGGACCGGGGCCGATGGGGCCGAGCCGGATGGTGCTGTCCAAACCGGTGATCGCCGCGATCAGCGGATACGCCGTCGCCGGCGGGCTGGAACTGGCGCTGTGGTGCGACATGCGGGTGGTCGAGCAGGACGCCGTGATGGGGGTGTTCTGCCGTCGCTGGGGCGTCCCGTTGATCGACGGCGGCACCGTGCGACTACCGCGGCTGATCGGGCACAGCCGAGCGATGGACCTGATCCTGACCGGCCGCGCGGTCGATGCCGACGAGGCCTTCGCCATCGGCCTGGCCAACCGGGTGGTGCCGAAAGGGCAAGCGCGGCACCGGGCCGAGGAGCTGGCCGCCGAGCTGGCCGCCCTGCCGCAGCAGTGCCTGCGGTCGGACCGGATGTCGGTGCTGAGCCAGTGGGGCATGTCGGAGGCCGAAGCGATGGACGTCGAGTTCGGCAGTCTGTCGCGGGTGGCGTCCGAATCGCTGGAGGGCGCGGCCCGGTTCGCGTCCGGCGCCGGCCGGCACGGCCAGAAGGCGTAGGAGCGGTCAGCCCTTGGTGATGCTGTTGTTGCTGCCGGTGTCGTTGACCTTGGGATCGCCGTCGCGATAGGTGACGGTGTTGTTCAGCCCGACCACGGACAGTTCGGTGTCCACGCGGTCGATGGAGATCTTGTTGTCGGCGCCGCCGATGTTGACGTTCGCGCACGTGCCGACCACCGTCAACGTGTTGTTGGAACCTCCGACATTCAGTGACTTGCCGTCGGCGCAGTCGATCTCCGCGGTGGTGCCGAACGACCCGTAGTTGATGGTGTTGCCGATCTCGACCTGCGCCCCCGACGTTCCGGCCGTCGCCGTCGGCCTATTGGTGTCGTCACTGGTGGATCCGCATCCGGTGAGTACCACCGCGAAGGTCGCGGCGCCGGCAAGTCCGAGAAGTGGCAGGCGACGAAGCAGCATGCCTAGGCGGGTACCCGATCGATGCGGTTTGTCATCCCCAATTCGCGGCCGCGGTCCCACAGGACCGGCTCGCCGTTTTTATAGAACACCGTCTGATCCCAGCCGTACACCGTGATGTCGTTGATCACGTTGTCGGCGATCACCACGTTCGACGAACCCTGGACCGTCACCGCCCAGCAGGTTCCGAGCGCGTTGATCCGGTTGTTGTTGCCCAAAACGATCAGCGTGGCTTGATTGCAGTCGATGGTCTGCTCGATGCCGATCCCGGTGATGTGCGTATCGCCGTTCTTGGCGTGCGCCGCCGGATTCACCGAGGCCAGTGCAGCCATCACCACAAGTCCGCTCACCGTGCACAGACGCCCGCCAACCGATGAAGTCACACCGGCAGCCTACGACGTCGCGCGCTCGCACTGTCGGGCTTCACCAAGACAGGTACCGTGAGCTGCGATGCTCCGGGTTTTTGGTGGTGTCGGACGGTCCCTCGCCGTGGCGCTCGCCACGACGGCGACGGTTGCGGGCTGTGCGCAGACCGTGACCGGAACGGCGCAGCGTGCCGACGTCGTCGCCGTGGACGCCGATCGGAGCTACGGCTACCTCGAGAACCGCTGCGGCCTGCTCGACGACACCACCGTCGCGGCCATGCTCGGCGCCGACGCGATCACCCGGCCCTACAGCGGGGCGGTGTGCCAGTACATCCTCTCCCGCCGCGCGGCTGGGACGGCGACCGTCGACGTGACGTTCTCCTGGTTCGACGCCGGGAACCTGCAACGCGAACGCGACCTGGCCACCGCCCGCGGCGCCGCCGTCACCGACGTCGTGGTCGAGCGGCGCAAAGCCTTCGCCGCGCGCCGCGACACCACCGGGGCCGCCTGCTCGGCCACGGCTGCGGCGGGCTCGGGAGTGCTGAGCTGGTGGGTGCAGTACCGGGGGCAAACGACCGGCGATCCGTGCATCGACGCCGAGAAACTGCTGTCGGCGACACTGCGCTCGGACATGTGACGTGAGCATTCGCATCACCGCCCGCCTCTGCGCGGGCCTGGCGATCGGCGTGCTGCTGGCCGGATGCGGCGGGCCCGAACACGACGGCGCGGACGGGCCGGCTGTGCCGGCGGGCGCTGCGGGCTTCGAGAGCGTGGATTGCAACGGCATCACCGACGCCGACATCGCCGCCGCGGCCGGCCCCGACCTCTACGTCCCTGCGGTGGTCAGCGACGCCGGCTGCTTCTGGCAGGAGGACACCATGACCGACAGCGTCGGCGCCGGCATGGGTATCTCCACGTGGTGGTACCGCGGCAGCGACATGAACACCGAGCGGGAACTCGAAGAGCGCGCCGGCCGCACCCTGACCGAGATGACCGTCGACGGCAACAAGGGTTTCAAGGCCTATGACGAGACCGCCTGCAGCATCTATGTCGCCAAGGGGGCCGACGTGATCACCTGGTCGATCCAGACGATGAACGCCACCGCCATGCCCGATCTGTGCGGGGTGATCGAACAACTGGCGCAGCTCAGCCAACAGCGCGTGAACTAGAGTTGCTCGCTGGCCCGGCTCATCCCGGGCGACCTGACCGACGCGAGGGGGATGGCATGGCTGCTCGGCCGCCGCGATCCGCCAAGCTCAGTCGCGACACCATCGTCAACGCCGCGCTGACCTTCCTGGACCGCGAAGGCTGGGATGCGCTGACCATCAACGCCCTGGCCAATCAGCTCGGCACCAAGGGGCCGTCGCTCTACAACCACGTGCACAGCCTCGACGACCTGCGCCGCACGGTGCGCATGCGGGTGGTCGGCGACATCATCGACATGCTCAACACCGTCGGGCAGGGCCGCACCCCCGACGACGCGGTGATGGTCATGGCCAGCGCGTACCGCAGCTACGCGCATCACCACCCGGGCCGGTACTCGGCGTTCACCCGGATGCCGCTCGGGGGCGACGACCCGGAATTCACCGAGGCGACGCACGCCGCGGCGGCGCCCGTCATCGAGGTGTTGGGCACGTTCGGGCTGGAGAGCGACGCCGCGTTCCACGCCGCGCTGGAGTTCTGGTCGGCGATGCACGGGTTCGTGCTGTTGGAGATGACCGGGGTGATGGCGGGCATCGACACCGACGCCGTGTTCACCGACATGGTGGCCCGGCTGGCCGCCGGTATGCGCCTCCGCTGAGCAGTAACGATCGGAGATTCGCAGGTCAGCGGGTTTTGTTGAGGTATGCGGCCCTGGTATTGTGGACGTTCGTGCCTGGCTGATACGGCGCAGCATGCCTGTACGCCGGGCGAATTCGCATGTCTCGCTCTCGCGGGGTGCCGTGAAACTGTCCTGCAGTCAGCGGCGGCCGCATGCGACACGCCCGGACGCGGGGTAACCCTCGCGGGCATAACAGCAGTACAGAGAACTTAAAACGAACCAAGCACGCACGTCAGAACGACGAGGAACAGAGAAAGCCGGTACATGCCAACCATCAACCAGCTGGTCCGTAAGGGTCGCCGCGACAAGATCGCCAAGGTGAAGACCGCGGCCCTCAAGGGCAGCCCGCAGCGTCGCGGCGTGTGCACCCGCGTGTACACCACGACCCCGAAGAAGCCGAACTCGGCACTTCGCAAGGTCGCGCGCGTGCGCCTGACCAGCGCGGTCGAGGTCACCGCATACATCCCGGGTGAGGGCCACAACCTGCAGGAGCACTCGATGGTGCTGGTGCGCGGCGGCCGTGTGAAGGACCTCCCCGGCGTGCGGTACAAGATCATCCGCGGGTCACTGGACACGCAGGGCGTCAAGAACCGTAAGCAAGCCCGCAGCCGCTACGGCGCGAAGAAGGAGAAGAGCTGATGCCGCGCAAGGGACCCGCGCCCAAGCGTCCGTTGGTCAACGACCCGGTCTACGGGTCGCAGCTGGTCACCCAGCTGGTCAACAAAGTTCTGCTGGACGGGAAGAAATCGCTGGCCGAACGCATTGTTTACGGTGCGCTCGAACAGGCCCGTGAGAAGACCGGCACCGACCCCGTGGTCACGCTGAAGCGGGCCATGGACAACGTCAAGCCGGCGCTCGAGGTCCGTAGCCGCCGCGTCGGTGGCGCCACCTACCAGGTGCCCGTCGAGGTCCGTCCGGACCGTTCGGTCACCCTGGCCCTGCGGTGGCTGGTCAGCTTCTCCAAGCAGCGTCGCGAGAAGACCATGGTCGAGCGCCTGGCCAACGAGATCCTCGACGCCAGCAATGGCCTGGGTGCCGCCGTCAAGCGGCGCGAGGACACCCACAAGATGGCTGAGGCCAACCGCGCCTTCGCGCACTACCGCTGGTGATCGCACGCCCGCGGGCAATGCTCGCGGGCGTGAGTAGCCACAGCTGACGACAGCAACGATCAAGCGAGAGAGAAGACTTCCGTGGCACAGGACGTGCTGACCGACCTGAGCAAGGTCCGCAACATCGGCATCATGGCCCACATCGATGCCGGTAAGACGACGACGACCGAGCGCATCCTCTACTACACCGGTGTGAACTACAAGATCGGTGAGACGCACGACGGTGCCTCCACGACCGACTGGATGGAGCAGGAGCAGGAGCGGGGCATCACGATCACCTCGGCTGCCGTCACCTGTTTCTGGAACCAGAACCAGATCAACATCATCGACACCCCGGGACACGTCGACTTCACCGTCGAGGTGGAGCGGTCCCTGCGCGTGCTCGACGGTGCGGTCGCCGTCTTCGACGGCAAGGAAGGCGTCGAGCCCCAGTCCGAGCAGGTGTGGCGTCAGGCCGACAAGTACGACGTGCCGCGCATCTGCTTCGTCAACAAGATGGACAAGCTCGGCGCGGACTTCTACTTCACCGTGCGCACCATCGAGGAGCGCCTCGGCGCCAAGCCGCTGGTCATCCAGCTGCCGATCGGTGCCGAGAACGACTTCATCGGCATCATCGACCTGGTCGAGATGAAGGCCAAGGTGTGGCGCGGCGAGACCGCCCTCGGCGAGAAGTACGAGGTCGAGGACATCCCCGCCGATCTGGCCGACAAGGCCGAGGAGTACCGCACCAAGCTGATCGAGACGGTCGCCGAGACCGACGAGGCGCTGCTGGAGAAGTACTTCGGCGGTGAGGAGCTGTCGGTCGAGGAGATCAAGGGCGCGATCCGCAAGCTGACCGTGGCCAGCGAGCTGTACCCGGTGCTGTGCGGCAGCGCGTTCAAGAACAAGGGCGTGCAGCCCATGCTCGACGCGGTCATCGACTACTTGCCGTCGCCGCTGGACGTCGAGTCCGTGCAGGGTCACGTGCCCGGCAAGGAAGACGAGGTCATCACCCGGAAGCCGTCGACCGACGAGCCGTTCTCGGCGCTGGCCTTCAAGATCGCCGTGCACCCGTTCTTCGGCAAGCTGACCTACGTCCGCGTGTACTCGGGCACCGTCGAGTCCGGCTCGCAGGTCGTGAACTCGACCAAGGGCAAGAAGGAGCGGCTGGGCAAGCTGTTCCAGATGCACGCCAACAAGGAGAACCCCGTCGAGCGTGCCTCGGCCGGCCACATCTACGCCGTGATCGGGCTCAAGGACACCACCACCGGTGACACGTTGAGCGACCCCAACGACCAGATCGTGCTGGAGTCGATGACGTTCCCGGATCCGGTCATCGAGGTCGCCATCGAGCCCAAGACCAAGAGCGACCAGGAGAAGCTGGGCACCGCGATCCAGAAGCTCGCCGAAGAGGACCCGACCTTCAAGGTGCACCTGGACCAGGAGACCGGCCAGACCGTCATCGGCGGCATGGGCGAGCTCCACCTGGACATCCTGGTCGACCGCATGCGCCGCGAGTTCAAGGTCGAGGCCAACGTCGGCAAGCCGCAGGTGGCCTACCGCGAGACCATCCGCCGCAAGGTCGAGAAGGTCGAGTACACCCACAAGAAGCAGACGGGTGGCTCCGGTCAGTTCGCGAAGGTGCTCATCGACCTCGAGCCGTTCAGCGGCGAGGACGGTGCCACCTACGAGTTCGAGAACAAGGTCACCGGTGGCCGCATCCCGCGCGAGTACATCCCGTCGGTGGATGCCGGTGCGCAGGACGCGATGCAGTACGGCGTGCTCGCCGGCTACCCGCTGGTGAACCTCAAGGTCACCCTGCTCGACGGCGCGTTCCACGAGGTCGACTCGTCGGAAATGGCGTTCAAGGTGGCCGGCTCCCAGGTGCTGAAGAAGGCCGCGCAGGCTGCGCAGCCGGTCATCCTGGAGCCCATCATGGCCGTCGAGGTCACCACGCCCGAGGATTACATGGGCGACGTGATCGGCGACCTGAACTCCCGCCGTGGTCAGATCCAGGCCATGGAGGAGCGGAGCGGTGCCCGTGTCGTCAAGGCGCAGGTTCCGCTCTCGGAGATGTTCGGCTACGTCGGAGACCTCCGGTCGAAGACCCAGGGCCGGGCGAACTACTCCATGGTGTTTGACTCGTACGCCGAGGTTCCGGCGAACGTGTCGAAGGAGATCATCGCGAAGGCCACGGGTCAGTAATCTGGCCCGGGTCTTCGGACCACAACTGAAGAAACCAACCTGCTTTAACCAAAGCACCAACACAGTCCAGGAGGACACAGAAGTGGCGAAGGCGAAGTTCGAGCGGACGAAGCCGCACGTCAACATCGGGACCATCGGTCACGTTGACCACGGCAAGACCACGCTGACTGCAGCAATCACCAAGGTTCTGCACGACAAGTACCCCGATTTGAACGAGTCGCGCGCATTCGACCAGATCGACAATGCGCCCGAGGAGCGTCAGCGCGGTATCACCATCAACATCTCCCACGTGGAGTACCAGACCGACAAGCGTCACTACGCACACGTCGACGCCCCCGGTCACGCTGACTACATCAAGAACATGATCACCGGTGCCGCCCAGATGGACGGCGCGATCCTGGTGGTCGCCGCCACTGACGGCCCGATGCCGCAGACCCGCGAGCACGTGCTGCTGGCCCGCCAGGTCGGCGTGCCTTACATCCTGGTGGCCCTGAACAAGGCCGACATGGTCGACGATGAGGAGCTCATCGAGCTCGTCGAGATGGAGGTCCGCGAGCTGCTGGCCGCCCAGGACTTCGACGAGGAAGCCCCGGTCGTCAAGGTCTCGGCGCTCAAGGCGCTCGAGGGCGACGAGAAGTGGGTCAAGTCGGTCGAGGAGCTCATGGAGGCCGTCGACGAGTCGATCCCGGATCCGGTCCGCGAGACCGAGAAGCCGTTCCTGATGCCCGTCGAGGACGTCTTCACGATCACCGGCCGCGGCACCGTGGTCACCGGTCGCGTCGAGCGCGGCATCATCAACGTGAACGAGGAAGTCGAGATCGTCGGCATCCGTCCCGACACCACCAAGACCACGGTCACCGGTGTCGAGATGTTCCGCAAGCTGCTCGATCAGGGCCAGGCCGGTGACAACGTCGGTCTGCTGCTGCGCGGCATCAAGCGCGAGGACGTCGAGCGTGGCCAGGTTGTGGTCAAGCCCGGCACCACCACCCCGCACACCGAGTTCGAGGGCAGCGTCTACATCCTGTCCAAGGACGAGGGCGGCCGCCACACGCCGTTCTTCAACAACTACCGGCCGCAGTTCTACTTCCGGACCACGGACGTGACCGGCGTGGTGACCCTGCCCGAGGGCACCGAGATGGTGATGCCCGGTGACAACACCGACATCTCCGTCAAGCTGATCCAGCCCGTCGCCATGGATGAGGGCCTGCGCTTCGCGATCCGCGAGGGCGGCCGTACCGTCGGCGCCGGCCGGGTTACCAAGATCATCAAGTGATCTAGGCTCAGCCAACAACAGTGGCGCTCACCCGAACGGGTGGGCGCCACTTTTGTGTGGGGGAAGCCGTGTAACGCCCCCGACGGCAAGTCCGATGTATGGTGCGACGGCTGTCGAGGGGTCGGCCGGGTTCGAAGTGAAGAGGTTCGTAGTGAGCAGTTCTGGCATTGCCGCAGTCGCGGGCGCCGCCGTTCTCGGCGGCGCTGCCATCATGGGCTTGACGGCCGGTACCGCATCCGCCCAGCCCGCCTGTCCCGACGTCCACTGGATCGGCGCCGCCGGTTCCGGCGAGCGCGCCGGTGACCTGTCCGCCGACGCGGGCATGGGGCGGGTCGTGTACAAGTCCTACCGCGACTTCGCCTCGCTGGTGCAGCAGACCGGCCGGACGATCACCGCCGAGGCCGTGAACTATCCCGCCACCGAGGTGCCCGAAGACGGCGGCATCCTGGACTGGGCTGGTTTCATCGGCAGCGTCGACACCGGCACGGCCGCGCTCGGCCAGCAGTACCAGGCGTTCGTCGCGCAGTGCCCGTCCACCCAGGTGGTGCTGGCCGGCTACTCGCAGGGCGCCATGGTCGTGCACCGCAACCTGCATTCCCTCGACGCCAGCCCGAACCTGGCGGCCGCGCTGCTCGTCGCCGACGGCGACCGGTTGCCGCAGGACCCGACCATCAACATCGGCTCGGTGGTGTCGGTGCCGGGCGCCGGCAAGGGCGTCGCGCAGGACTGGCCGATCCTCGCTCATGCGCCCGCACCGTTGCCGCCCACGATGGGCGCCCGGACGATCAGCGTGTGCGATCTCGGCGACGCGGTATGCGACTACGATCCCGAGGCCGAGGACGAGATGAACCCGGCGGCGGTGGCGGTGCACACCAGCTACGCCCGCCGGGCCAGCGCGATGGATCCGTGGACGATGCCGCTGTACCAGCTCGTCAGTCAGGCTCCCGCGCCGCTGCCCGCGGCTCCCGTGCAGGTAACAGCAGGTTCCTGAGCCGTTCAACGGTCATAATCACCGCATGTCGACTTTCTGGCGATATGTGAAGATCCAGCTCTTCGTGCTGCTCTGCGGCATCGTCGGTCCCATCTTCCTGGCGATCTACTTCGCGACCGGCGGTGACCCGCTGATGAAGTGGATGTTCTGGGTCGGTCTGTTGATCACCGCCGTCGACGTGCTGATCGCGCTGGTGATCACCAACCTCGGCGTCCGCTCGGCGGCCAAGAAGCAGGCGTTGGAGGCCTCCGGCGTGCTGGCCCTGGGGCAGGTCGTCGGCATCCACGAGACCAACACCCGGATCAACGACCAGCCGCTGGTCAAGCTCGACCTGCAGGTGTCCGGCCCCGGCATCACGCCGTTCTCGACGCAGGATCAGGTCGTCGCGTCGGTGAGCCGGCTGCCGATGATCACCAGCCGTAAGCTCGCCGTGCTGGTGGACCCCGCCACGAACGACTACCAGATCGACTGGGAGCGCAGCGCTCTGGTGAGCGGGATGATGCCTGCGACCTTCAGCGTCTCCGACGACAACCGGACCTACGACCTCACCGGCCAGACCGACGCGCTGATGGAGATCCTGCAGGTGCTCAAGGCCCACGGCATCGGGATGGACGCCATGATCGACCTTCGTTCCAATCCCGCGGCGCGCCAGCAGGTGCAGAACATCGTCCGCCAAGCCGCCGCTGCGCAGGTCCCGCCGCCACCGGTGCCGGCGGCCACCGCCTACCTGGCGCCGTCGGCCGAACCGACCACGGCGCAACGTCTTCAGGAGCTCGAGACCCTCCGCGCCACCGGTTCGATCACCGATGACGAGTACGCCGCCAAGCGCCGGCAGATCATCGCGGACCTGTGATCGGCGGACTCTAGAACACGTTCTAATTCTGCTGTTAGCCTGATCCCCATGGCATCAGGTGCACCCCTTGAAGGTCGCGTCGCGCTGATCACCGGAGCCGCGCGCGGTCAGGGCCGCGCGCACGCGGTTCGGTTGGCGGCCGACGGCGCCGACATCGTCGCGATCGACGTCTGTAAGCCGGTCTCGGAGACCATCACCTATGCGATGCCGACAGCCGAGGATCTGGCCGAGACGGTGCGCCTGGTGGAGGCGACCGGTCGCAAGGTGCTCGCCCGCGAGGTCGACATCCGTGACCTGGCGGCCCAGCAGCAGCTCGTCGCCGACGCCGTCGAGCAGTTCGGCCGGCTCGACATCGTGGTGGCCAACGCCGGGGTGTTGAGCTGGGGCCGCATCTGGGAGATGTCGGCGGAGCAGTGGGACACCGTCGTCGACGTCAACCTCAACGGCACCTGGCGCACCATCCGCGCCGCGGTGCCGGCGATGATCGCGGCCGGCAACGGCGGCTCGATCGTCATCGTCAGTTCGTCGGCCGGGTTGAAGGCCACCCCGGGCAACGCGCACTACGCGGCGTCCAAGCACGGGCTGGTGGCGCTGACGAACGCGCTGGCCCTGGAGGCCGGGGAGTTCGGTATCCGGGTGAACTCCATTCACCCGTACTCCATCGACACCCCGATGATCGAGAAGGACGCGATGATGCAGATCTTCTCGAAGTACCCCACCTTCCTGCACAGCTTCGCCCCTATGCCGTTCAAACCGGTTGCCCGCGACGGCAAGCCGGGCTTGCAGGAATTCATGACGGCCGAGGAGGTCGCCGAGGTGGTGGCCTGGCTGGCCAGCGACGCGTCGGCCACGATCTCGGGCTCGCAGATCGCGGTGGACCGCGGCACGATGAAGTACTAGGCGCCCAGCACTTCGGCGAATCGGTCGACCGCCCAGTCGATCTCGTCGGCGGTGATCACCAGTGGCGGCGCGAAGCGCAGCGTCGATCCCTGCGTGTCCTTGACGAGCACGCCGAGCTCGGTCAGCCGCAGGCTGACCTGCTTTCCGGTGCCGTGGACCGGGTCGATGTCGACACCGGCCCACAATCCCTTGCCGCGCACCGCGACCACGCCGCGGCCGATCAGCCCACGCAGCCGTGCGTGCAGGTGGGCTCCGAGTTCAGTTGCGCGCTGCTGGAATTCGCCTCGCTCCAGGATGCCGACGACGGTGCGGCCGATCGCCGCGGCCAGCGGGTTGCCGCCGAAGGTCGAGCCGTGCTCACCGGGATGCAGCACGCCGAGGACGTCGCGGTCGGCGACGACCGCCGACAGCGGCACGACGCCCCCGCCGAGGGCTTTGCCCAGCAGGTAGACGTCCGGCACCACGTCCCAGTGGTCGCACGCGAACGTCCGCCCGGTGCGAGCCAGGCCGGACTGGATCTCGTCGGCGATCATCAGCACGTCGCGCTGGGTGCACAGTGCGCGTACCCGCGGCAGGTAGTCGTCGGGTGGGACGATGATGCCGGCCTCACCCTGGATCGGTTCCAGCAGCACGGCAACGGTGTCGTCGTCGATGGCGCGGGAGAGGGCGTCGGCGTCCCCGAACGGCACCGCCCGGAAGCCGGGCGTATACGGACCGAATCCGCGACGGGCGGTCTCGTCGTCGGAGAAGCTGATGATCGTCGTGGTGCGGCCGTGGAAGTTGTTGTGTGCCACCACGATGTTGGAGTCGCTGACCCCTTTGACGTCGGCCCCCCACTTGCGTGCCACCTTGATGCCGCTCTCGACCGCCTCTGCGCCGCTGTTCATCGGCAGCACCATGTCCTTGCCGCACAGCCCCGCCAGTGCCGCGCAGAACGGGGCCAGACGGTCGGAGTGGAAGGCGCGGCTCACCAGCGTCACCGCGTCGAGTTGGGCGTGCGCCGCGGCGATGATCTCGGGGTGGCGGTGCCCGAAGTTCACCGCGGAGTACGCGGCCAGGCAATCGAGATAGCGCCTACCCTCCACGTCGGTGATCCAGGCGCCCTCCGCGCTCGCGGCCACAACGGGCAATGGCGAGTAGTTGTGCGCGACGTGACGGCTGTCGAGGTCGACGGTGGAAGCGGTGCGCGAAATCATGGCCGTCATGGGTGTACCTCCAGCGTGCAACATTTCACCGAGCCGCCTCCCTTCAGCAGCTCGGACAGGTCGACGGGCACCGGCCGGAAGCCGGCCTGATGCAGCTGCTGGGCGAAACCCGTTGCAGCCGAGGGCAACACCACGTTGAGACCGTCGGAGACGACGTTGAGGCCCAGCACGTAGGCATCGGCGCTGGCGACCTCGATGGCGTCGGGGAACAGGTCGGCCAGTGCCGCACGGGCGGCCGGCGCGAACGCCGGCGGGTAGTAGGCGACAGTGGCGTCGTCGAGCACGGCCAGCGCGGTGTCGAGGTGGTAGAAACGCGGGTCGACGAGCTCCAGGCTGATGACCGGCATGCCGACGTGTGCGCCGACCTCCGCGTGCGCCCGCCGGTCGGTGCGGAACCCGTGACCGGCAAGGAGGTTGGAGCCGACGGTCAGGAAGTCGCCCTGCCCCTCGTTGACGTGCCGGGTTCGCGCGGGAACGTAGCCGTTGCATGACATCCATTCCGCGTAGGCGACCGCCTCGCCGGCGCGTTCGGGGTGCGCGAACCGGGCGACCACGGCTGCGCCGTTGATGACCGTGCCACCGTTGGCCGCGTAGACCATGTCCGGCAACCCCGGCAGCGGTTCCACGAGATCGACGGTGTGGCCGAGGTCGAGATACGTGTTGCGCAGCGCCTCCCACTGAGACAGCGCGCGCTCCGGATCGACGGGTGCCGACGCGTCCATCCACGGGTTGATTTCGTACTCCACGGCGAAGTACAGGGGCGCGGTCATGACATAGCGGCGCGGGCGCGCGGTGCGTTCAACGGTCTGCGCGGTATCCGGGGCGCCGGCGAGGTCAGTCGTCACGAATCAACGATAAGGAGGGTAGTTGACGCAATCAATCGACGAATCTTGCGTGTCTACCGCAGATCTGTTGTGCTGGGTGCTGTTCTGTGGGGCTTTGTTGCGCGGGAGTGGTGATGGACCGTCTCGATGAGACAGACGAGCGCATCCTGGCCGAGCTGGCCGACAACGCGCGAGCGACGTTCGCCGACATCGGGCAGCAGGTGAACCTGTCTGCGCCGGCGGTCAAGCGCCGGGTGGACCGCATGGTGGACGCCGGTGTCATCAAGGGATTCACGACGGTGATCGACCGCAGCGCGCTGGGCTGGACCACGGAGGCCTACGTCCAGGTGTTCTGTCACGGCACGATCGCGCCCACGCAGCTGCGTGCGGCCTGGAAGGACATCCCGGAGGTGGTCAGCGCCGCGACGGTGACGGGCACCTCCGACGCGATCCTGCATGTGCTCGCGCGCGACATGCGCCACCTGGAGGAGGCGCTGGAACGCATCCGGGCCAGCGCCGACATCGAGCGCAGTGAGAGCATCGTGGTGCTCTCCAACCTGATCGAGCGCGCGCCGCGCTGAGCGGGTAGTTGTGGGGTGGCGCACATCGTCCGGTTGCCATCGTGTACAAAGCCCACGTGAGCACTTCTGAGGATTCCCGGGCAGCAGGCGGTGTCGTCATCGTGGGCGGCGGCCTGGCCGCTGCGCGCACGGCTGAGCAGCTGCGTCGGTCGGAGTATGCGGGAGCCGTCACGATCGTCAGCGACGAGGACCATCTGCCGTATGACCGGCCGCCGCTGTCCAAAGAGGTGCTGCGCGCCGAGACCGACGACGTGACGTTGAAGCCGGCGGAGTTCTATGCCGAGAACAACATCACCGTGCTGCTCGGCAACGGCGTGAAGTCGGTCGACACCGCCGCGCAGACCGTAACCCTCGGCGACGGAACGCAGCTCGGTTACGACGAGCTCGTCATCGCGACCGGGCTTGTGCCGAAGCGCATTCCGTCCTTTCCGGACCTGCCGGGCATCCATGTACTGCGTAACTTCGACGAGAGTCTCGCCCTCCGGCAGGAGGCCGGTACGGCGCGGCACGCGGTCGTCGTGGGCGCCGGATTCATCGGCTGCGAGGTCGCTGCCAGCCTGCGCAAGATGGGCGTCGACGTGGTGCTCGTGGAGCCGCAGCCCGCGCCGCTGGCGTCGGTGCTGGGGCAGCCGATCGGCGAGCTGGTCACGAGACTGCACCGGGCCGAGGGGGTCGATGTCCGTTGCGGTGTCGGCGTCTCGGGCGTAAGCGGGGACGACCGCGTCCGCAAGGTCACGCTGAGCGACGGCTCGGAGCTCGATGCCGACATCGTCATCGTCGGGATCGGTTCGCATCCGGCGACGGACTGGCTCGCTGGTAGCGGGATCGAGGTCGACAACGGTGTGGTCTGCGACGAGGCCGGCCGGGCGAGCGCGCCACACGTGTGGGCCATCGGTGACGTCGCTTCGTGGCGTGACACCGTCGGCGGTCAAGTGCGCGTTGAGCATTGGAGCAACGTCGCCGACCAGGCGCGCGTTCTGGTGCCGACCATGCTCGGTCAGGAACCGCCTGCCGCGGTCTCGGTGCCGTACTTCTGGAGCGACCAGTACGACGTGAAGATCCAGGCCCTCGGTGAGCCCGAGGCCACCGACACCGTGCACATCGTCGAGGACGACGGACGCAAGTTCCTGGCCTACTACGAGCGCGATGGCATCGTGGTCGGCGTGGTCGGAGGTGGGTTCCCGGGCAAGGTGATGAAGGTGCGGGCCAAGATCGCCGCGGGTGCGCCGATTTCGGAACTGCTCGGCTAGGTTTCACGCCGAGATTGCTTCTGGTGCGGTGATTTCCGTGATATTGCCGCCGTGGATGCAATCTCGGCGAGGGTTGTGAAGAGGCGGCGGATTTGTCCCCGCGGCCCGGTAGTATCGAACACATGTTCGGAAGAATGCATGCGGGGCTGGATGAGCCGGCCTTGATCGCTGCGATCGAGCAGGCTGCGCGCGAGGAAGCCCAGGCTGCTGCGCGCAAGTTGGCCGCGATCGCCGAACTGGTGGATCTGACGGTCGAGGATGACGACGAACGAGGCATGTGGGCCTTCGATCCGTGGAAGAATGCCGCGTGCCACGTCGGCGCCGCACTGTCGGTCAGCCAGCAGCGCGCCTCGGCCCAGATGTGCATTGCGACGGCGCTGCGCCACCGACTGCCCAGGGTTGCGGCCCTGTACGAGCAGGGCCGTCTGAGTGCCCGGTTGATCTCCGAGATCACCTGGCGCACGCACCTGGTCACCGACGAATTCATCGCCGTCGTCGATGCGGGGCTGGCAGGCAAGGCCGAGAAATGGGGGCCGCTGTCCGACGATAAACTGGTCAAGGCGATCAACGCCGAGATCGAGCGCCACGACCGCGACGCGGTACGCCGTGCGAAGGACGTTCTCAAGAAGCGGGATGTGCATATCGGGGCTCATGACGATCCCAACGAGGTCACCTCGATCTGGGGGTTGATCCTGCCTCCCGACGCCGCGGCGTACAAAGCGCGAATCGCCAGGCTCGTCAAGGGTCTGTGTGACGCGGATCCGCGGCCGATGGGCGAGCGGCGATCGGATGCCATGGGCGCGATCGGTCGAGGCGAAGATCATCTGCCGTGCCGGTGCGGGTCTTCGGCGTGCACCGCGAGTGGTCCGGCTAAATCGAACGTCGTGATTCACGTGATCGCCGACGAGGCTGCGGTCGACGCCGCTCAGCAGGTGATTGCCCCCGAGGCCGAGACCGATTCCTGCGCAAAGAATTCCGGGGTGGCGTTGCTTGCGGGGGCTCAGGTCCTGCCGACCGCGGCGTTGGCTGAAGCCATCCGCTCGGGAGCCTTGATCACGCCGTTGTGGCTGCCCGGCCCTGATCCCGAACCGCACTACCAGCCCTCGGCGAAGCTGGCCGCATTCATCCGCGCCCGCGACCTGTTCTGCCGCTTCCCAGGATGCGATGTTCCCGCCGAACGCTGCGACATCGACCACGTCGTGCCATACCCGTACGGGCCCACTCACGCGTCGAACATGCACTGCAAGTGCCGAACTCACCACTTGATGAAAACATTCTGGGGCGGTCCCGACGGCTGGCGGGACAAACAACTACCCGATGGCACCGTCATCTGGACCACGCCGGCCGGGCAGACCTACACGACGACACCCGGCAGTCGGTTGTTCTTCCCGACGTGGAACACGACGACCGCGGAACTGCCGCCGATGACCCAGCCACCACCGGGGTGGGGTCGCGATGTCCAGATGCCCAAACGGCAACGCACCCGAGCCGCGGACAGGGCTGCCCGCATCAAAGCCGAGCGTGAATACAACGCCGCGCAACGAGTCATCGAGCAGCAACCCCGAAAGGCGCAGCCTCCACCCGATTACGGCGACGATCCACCACCGTTCTAGAGCTCCCCGAGATAGAAGCGCGTGCCCTGGTCGTCGGCGCACAGCGCGGACTTGCCGTATGACTGCTCCGAGGGCTCCTCGATCACGGTGCCGCCGGCTTCCCGCACGCGGGACACCGCAGTGTCGATGTCGTCGACGGTCCACATCGGCACGATCACCGCGGGTGTGGTGCCGCCCGCAACGCCCGACATCGGGTGTGCCCCTTCAATTCCCCAGCCGTCTTCGACCCTTCCCGGTGAGAACCTCCAGAACATCACCCCGCTGTAAAACGCCTTGAACTCCGCCGAGTCCGGCACCTGATAGGTGATGTACGACAGCTCGCCCTGGCCCCCACCGTTGAGCAACGGCCTCGGTTCCGTCCGCTCCGGCACATACACGCCGAACTCGACTCGCTGGGAGTCCCTCGCGCGCAACAGATCACCGAACGGGAATCCCTCAACCTCGCCGACGGTCCCACCGCCGGCCAAGATGCTCTCTCGTGCGCCCTTGAGGTCCGTCACCGCATAGCAGCAGAACAGCGTGTGCTGCTCTGGGGCGGACGCGAGCCCGATCCGCTGCCCGACGTTGGTGACGGTCTGCGTCGCGGAATCGACGACCCACCCCAGCACATGGCCGTAGAAGGCCGCTGCCCGGCGCGCATCCGGCGTCCACACCGACACATAACCGACGTCGCCGTGCTGGATCGGCAGCGCGGCGCCTGTCGCCGGCCCCGTAAGCATCCAGCGGTGTCCGAACGGGTCGAAGAGGGCGGCGTTGCGTCCCCCGTGGGCCTCGTAGGGTTCACGCTGAATGCGCGCGCCGCTGATCCTGGCGCGGTCCAGCGTCTCGTCGGTGTCGCTGACGGGAAGCATCAGACTCACCGAGACAGACTCAGACGAGGGCGCTTTCAGTCCGATCTCGGGATACTCGTCGGCCAGGTACAGCACGCCGCCGGACAGAGCCAGCTCGGCATGGCCGACCCGGCCGTCGTCCATCTCCACCGGGTCGCCGACCAGCACGGCGCCGAAGACGTCGCCGTACCAGCGGATCGCGGCGCGGGCGTCGGCGACGGTCAGGTAGGGGACCGCGGCGCTCGTCAAGACCGGCGCGGGCCGCGAAAGCTCGGCGAGTGCAGTGTCTGTTCCGCTCATGGTCACTCCTTGGGTTCGATCAGGTTGCTGTGCAAAGAGATTCGCCGCCGACTCCAGCCTGGCGCGCAGTCGCTGCGCGAACTTGGGATCCGGCGTCACGGGGAGGTCGCCGCCGCGAAGTACGTCGAGCGGATCGTGTCCGGTCACGGCAGTCCTCCTTCCAGTTGTGGGTACTCGGCCCGGAACGCCCGCCGCGCCCGCACCAGCAACGCCTCTGTGGCGTGTACCGTGCGCCCGATCAGCTCGGCGCACTCGGGCACCGAGCAGTCGTCCATGTAGCGCAGCGCGAGCACGGTGCGGTGCTGTTCGGGCAGCCGGGCCAGTACCTGCTCGGCGACGATGCGGTCCACGTGCCCATCCCATGTGTCGTGGGGATCGGCGGGTTCGGGCAGCTCGGCCACCGGCACCGAGAACCGATCGTGGCGCCGCCGGTAGTGGTCCGCCAGCTTGTGGCGGGCCACTCCGATCAGCCAGGGCACGGTCAGGTTCGGCGGGGACGGTTTCCTGGCAGCATCCATCGCCGCCAGAAAGGTCTCCGACGTCAGGTCCTCGGCCGTCCCGCGGTCACCGCAGCGCCTGACGAAGTACCCGTATACGGCGGGTAGGGCCTCGTCGTACAGCGCGAGCATTGCCCGCGGAGCGTGCTCGCCATCCGGTTGGGCGCTCACATCCCTATCGTCGCCGTCAGGCGCCGAACTCCGACACCCCAGTTTCCAGACCGGCAAGACCCGAGGCGAGCATGTCGAACGCGTCGCCCAACGCGGCGGCCAGTGACACCGATTCGTCGGCCAGCCAGTATTCGTAGGCTGACAGCGACACGGCCAGCATCGTCCACGCCACCGTCTGCGGCATCAGCTCGGCCGGGTCCACTCCCCGCCGTCCTGCCACGAACGCCGCGACCACGGCGCGCCAACCCGCATACATCGTCATCGAATATGCCTGTAGCGCTTCGGTTTCCAAAATCAGTCGCATTCGCTGCCGGTGTCGGTCGGTGTCGTCGAAGTCGTTGAAGGCCAGCAGCGCGGTGCGTAGTGCGTCGCGGATCGGCACGCTCGGGTCGAGTTCGTCGAGCAGCTCCCGCATGCGTTCGAGGTGGGCGTCGAAATCGCCCCACGGCAGCGCGCTCTTGGACGGGTAATAGCGGAACAGGGTGCGCCGGGCGATCCCGGCGGCCGCCGCGACGTCATCGACGCTGACGTCGTCGAAGCCGCGGGTCATGAACAAGTCGATCGCGACGTCGCTGATGTGCTCGAAACTCGTGGACCGGCGGCGGCCCACGCGCGGCTTGGCGGCGGTCATCGCGATTTCCTCTTCCGTTCCGGCACCCGATGCCATATTGTTAGCGACCTACATCACAAAGTCGAGACCCTACCCGGGGTCCAGTCAGTAGAAAGGCCAGATCAATGGATCAGAATCAGCACGCTCAGGCCGAGGAGCTGGTGACCGAGAGCCTGGTGGAAGAGGTCTCGATCGACGGGATGTGCGGGGTCTACTGAGCATGACTGCGCCGACCTTTGATGCCGACCGGCACTGGCGGTTGCATCCGCAGGTGGCGGTGCGGCCGGAGCCGTTCGGCGCACTGCTCTACCACTTCGGAACCCGCAAGCTGTCGTTTCTGAAGAACCGGACGATCGTCGAGGTGATCAATTCGCTTTCTGATCACCCCGACGCTCGTTCTGCCTGCCGCGCCGCCGGAATCGACGACGACGCCCAGGCGCCCTACTTCCATGCGCTGGGTGTGCTCGTCCAGTCGCAGATGCTCATCGCCGACCCAGGAGAGACCCCATGACACTCGCCGCCCCGGTGCCCCGGCTGGTTGACCAGTTCGAGCGCGGCTTGGACGCGCCCATCTGCCTGACGTGGGAGCTCACCTACGCGTGCAACCTGTCGTGTGTGCACTGCCTGTCCTCGTCGGGCAAACGCGATCCGCGTGAGCTGTCCACCCAGCAGTGCAAGGACATCATCGACGAGCTCGAGCGCATGCAGGTGTTCTACGTCAACATCGGCGGCGGCGAACCCACTGTGCGCAGCGACTTCTGGGAGCTCGTCGACTACGCGACCGAACACCACGTGGGCGTGAAGTTCTCGACCAACGGCGTCCGGATCACCCCGGAGGTAGCCGCGAAACTGGCCGCCAGCGACTACGTCGATGTTCAGATCTCACTCGACGGCGCGACCGCCGAGGTCAACGACGCGGTGCGCGGTCCCGGCTCGTTCGCGATGGCCGTACGCGCGCTGGAGAACCTCAAAGAGGCCGGCTTCAAAGACGCCAAGATCTCCGTTGTGGTGACCCGCCACAACATCGACCAGCTCGACGACTTCAAGGCTCTCGCCGACACCTACGGCGCCACCCTGCGCATCACGCGGCTGCGCCCGTCGGGCCGCGGCGCCGACGTCTGGGACGAACTGCACCCGACCGCGGCTCAGCAGGTCCAGCTCTACGACTGGCTGGTCGCCCACGGCGAGCGGGTGCTCACCGGCGACTCTTTCTTCCACCTGTCCGGCCTCGGCGAGCCCGGCGCGCTGGCCGGCCTGAACCTGTGCGGTGCCGGCCGCGTCGTGTGCCTCATCGATCCGGTCGGTGACGTCTACGCCTGCCCGTTCGCCATCCACGACAAGTTCCTCGCCGGAAACATTCTGACCAGCAACGGTTTCCAAGATGTGTGGCAGAACTCCGAGCTGTTCCGGGAGCTGCGTGAGCCGCAGTCGGCCGGCGCCTGCAGCGGATGCGGGCACTACGACGCGTGCCGCGGTGGCTGCATGGCCGCGAAGTTCTTCACCGGCCTGCCGATGGACGGGCCGGACCCGGAGTGCGTGCAGGGCTACGGCGAGCCCGCCCTGGCGCTCGAACGCGACAAGCCCAAGTCCAGCGTGGACCATTCCCGCTCGGGCGGCCGCACGCCGAAGGGCCCCATCCCGCTCACCCTGCTGAGCGCTCCTCCCAAGAAATTCTGCAACGAAAGCCCGGTATAGACCCCCATGGCACGTGACACCTGGTTCGAAACCGTCGCCATCGCCCAGCAGCGCGCGAAGAAGCGGCTGCCGAAGTCCGCGTACTCGTCGCTGATCTCGGCCAGCGAGAAGGGCGTGACGGTCTCCGACAACGTCGAATCCTTCTCCGAGCTCGGCTTCGCGCCGCACGTCATCGGCGCGACCGAGAAGCGTGAGATGGCGACAACGGTGATGGGACAGGATATCTCGCTGCCGGTCATCATCTCGCCGACCGGCGTCCAGGCCATCGACCCAGACGGCGAGGTGGCGGTGGCGCGCGCGGCCGCGGCGCGGGGCACCGCGATGGGCCTGTCCTCGTTCGCGAGCAAGCCCATGGAGGAGGTCACCGCGGTCAACGACAAGATCTTCTTCCAGATCTACTGGCTGGGCAGCCGCGACGACATCCTGGCGCGCATGGAGCGGGCCAGGGCGGCGGGCGCCAAAGGCCTGATCCTGACCACCGACTGGAGTTTCGCGCACGGCCGGGACTGGGGCAGCCCGACGATCCCGGAGCGGATGGATCTCAAGACCATGATCCGGATGTCGCCCGAGGTCATCACCAAGCCGCGCTGGTTCCTCAGCTTCGCCAAGCATCTGCGGCCGCCGGACCTGCGGGTGCCCAACCAGGGCCGCCGCGGCGAACCCGGTCCGACGTTCTTCGAGGCCTACGGACAGTGGATGGGCACGCCGCCGCCGACCTGGGAGGATGTGGCCTGGCTGCGCGAGCAGTGGGGCGGCCCGTTCCTGCTCAAGGGCACCGTCCGCGTCGACGACGCCAAACGCGCTGTGGACGCTGGGGTTTCGGCGATCACGGTGTCCAACCACGGCGGCAACAACCTCGACGGCACACCGGCTGCGATCCGCTGCCTGCCGGCCATCGCCGACGCCGTCGGCGATCAGGTCGAAGTTTTGCTGGACGGCGGGATCCGGCGTGGCAGCGACGTCGTCAAGGCCGTTGCTCTGGGAGCCCGGGCGGTCATGATCGGCCGCGCCTACCTGTGGGGTCTGGCGGCCAACGGGCAGGCGGGTGTGGAGAACGTGCTCGACATTCTGCGCGGCGGCATCGACTCGGCGCTGATGGGGTTGGGCAAGTCCTCGATCCACGAGCTGACCCGGGAGGACATCCTGGTTCCGGACGGGTTCACCAGGACGCTCGGCGCCTGATACGGACGGGGCGCAGGGGGCTGACGGGGCTGCCCGACCGGCCCCTCGCGCAGTTCGGGAAATAAGTTGCTTCGCATGCACCAACATTCGGCGCACGCCAGGTGAATTCGGCCTACCATCGTCGCGTGGTCTTCCCCCGTGAGCTCGGGAACTCAACGTCGAGGCAGCTGCACCACACACTGACCGAGCAGACGCCCGCATTGATCGTTCCGGTCGGCTCGACCGAGCAGCACGGACCCCATCTGCCGCTCGACACCGACACCCGGATCGCTACAGCGGTCGCCGACGCGCTGGTGACCAGGCTGCGGGACGAGAACCGGGGGCAGCGGACGCAGTGGATCCTCGCGCCGGCCGTCGGTTACGGCGCCAGCGGTGAGCACGAAGGATTCGCCGGAACCGTCTCGATTGGCACACCGGTACTGGCGGAACTGCTCACCGAATTCGCCCGCTCCGCGTGCCGTTGGGCGCCACGGGTCGTGTTCGTCAACGGGCACGGCGGGAACGTCGAGGCGCTGCGCCGTGCGGTGGGCCTGCTGCGGTACGAGGGACGGGACGTGGTCTGGTCGTCCTGCACGTCGAGGAACGCCGACGCGCATGCCGGGCACACCGAAACATCCGTATTGCTACATATCTCACCGGAAGCCGTCAGGCAGGATGAACTGGTGCCCGGTAATCGGGCGCCGCTGTCGGAGCTGATGTCTGAGATGCTCCGTGGGGGAGTGGCCGCTGTGAGTTCGCTGGGGATCTTGGGGGACCCCACCACGGCGACCGCGCAGGAGGGGAGGAGGATCTTTGCCGAAATGGTCGATGCGTGTGCGGTTCGGGTCCGTCGATGGGCGCCCGACCGCGAGGGGATGCTGACATGACGGGGCCTCGGCTTCCGGACGGTTTCGCCGTCCAGGTGGACCGGCGGGTGCGGGTGCTCGGTGAGGGCGCCGCCCTGCTCGGTGGTTCGCCGACTCGCCTGCTGCGGCTCGCGCCGGCCGCCCAGACCATGCTCACCGGGGGCAGGCTGGAAGTGCACGACGCGGTCAGCGCCCAGCTCGCCCGCACGCTGCTCGACGCCACCGTCGCGCATCCGCGGCCGCTCAGCGGACCTTCGCACCGCGACGTCACCGTCGTGATCCCGGTGCGTGACAATGCTTCTGGGCTCATCAGGCTGGTCGCGGCGCTGCGCGGGGTGCGCGTGGTGATCGTCGACGACGGTTCGGCGGTGCCCGTGGCCGAATCCGACTTCGCGGACATGCGCTGCGAAGTCCGGGTGCTGCGCCACGACAGGAGCAAGGGTCCAGCGGCGGCCCGCAATGCCGGGCTGGCGATGTGCACCACCGATCTCGTCGCATTCCTCGACTCCGACGTGGTCCCGCGCAAGGGCTGGCTGGAGGCGCTGCTCGGGCATTTCTGCGACCCGGCCGTGGCCCTGGTGGCGCCGCGGATCGTGGCGCTCAACCAGTCCGACAGCGTGGTGGCCCGCTACGAGGCGGTGCGCTCGTCGCTGGATCTGGGGTTGCGCGAGGCCCCGGTCGTCCCCTTCGGCACGGTGTCCTATGTGCCCAGCGCCGCGATCATCTGCCGGCGCAGCGCGCTGCTGGAGGTCGCAGGATTCGACGAATCACTGGTTTCCGGAGAGGACGTCGACCTGTGTTGGCGCCTCAACGAGGCCGGTGCCCGCCTGCGCTACGAGCCGATCGCGATGGTGGCCCACGATCACCGGACTGAGCTACGAAAGTGGTTCGCCCGCAAGTCTTTCTATGGTTCTTCGGCCGCTCCGCTGACCATCCGTCATCCCGGCAAGACCGCACCGCTGGTGATCTCGGGCTGGACGCTGGTGGTGTGGATGCTCGTCGCGCTCGGGTCCGGGATCGGCTACCTGGCCTCGATCGTGGTCGCCGTGGTCACCGGCCGCCGGATCGCGAAGTCGCTGGCGAGCGTGCAGACCGAGCCGATGGAGGTGGCGGTGGTGGCCGCGCAGGGGCTGTGGTCGGCGGCGCTGCAGCTCGCGTCGGCGATCTGCCGGCACTACTGGCCGATCGCACTGGTCGCCGCGGTGCTGTCGCGGCGCTGCCGCCGGGTGGTGGTCGTCGCCGCGGTGCTCGACGGCGTGTTCGACTGGGCCTCCCGCCACGGCCACGCCGACGACGACACCAAGCGGGTGGGGCCGGTGACCTACCTGCTGCTCAAGCGGCTCGACGACGTCGCCTACGGGCTGGGCCTGTGGACCGGTGTCATCCGCGAGCGTCACGCCGGCGCCCTGAAACCGCAGATCCGAACCTAGTGCGATTCCTGATCATCGGCGCCGGGAGTGCCGGATCGGTGCTTGCCGAACGTCTTTCCGCCGACGACAGCTGCCAGGTCACGGTGGTGGAGGCCGGCCCCGGACCGTTCGACCCCAGGGTGGGCAGCCAGATCACCGACGGCCTCCGGCTGCCGATCG
The DNA here is from genome assembly GCF_052245755.1 of Mycobacterium sp. 4D054. Classification (NCBI taxonomy): domain Bacteria; kingdom Bacillati; phylum Actinomycetota; class Actinomycetes; order Mycobacteriales; family Mycobacteriaceae; genus Mycobacterium; species Mycobacterium sp. 4D054. The sequence goes on along the minus strand of NZ_JBQQCF010000018.1, from coordinate 86,186 downwards.
GGGTGGCCAGCTCGGTGGTCCGGCGCTACCGGACCGTGCTCACCGACCACCCCGAACGGCACGCGCACATCATGCGCGGAGCGGTGGTCGGCGGCTCCGGCGCGGTCAACGGCGGGTACTTCTGCCGGGCCCTGCCGGATGACGTGGACGGGTGGGGACTCGACGGCTGGTCCTGGCGCGACGTGCTCCCGCACTTCGTCGCGATCGAGACCGACCTGGATTTCGACGGCCCGCTGCACGGTTCGTCCGGGCCGATCGCCGTGCGCAGGGTCGCCGAATTCGATGGTTGCACAGCGAAATTCGTGGAATCGTGCCGTTCGGCGGGATTCGCGTGGATCGAGGACCTGAACGCATCGGCCCCCGGCGAGCCGGTGCCGCCGGGAGTCGGGGCGGTGCCGCTGAACATCAACGGCGGCACCCGGGTCGGCCCCGGAGGAGCGTTCCTGCAGCCGGCGCTGCAGCGTGCCAACCTCGAGCTGCTGACCGACACCAGGGTGCGACGGCTGCGGTTCTCGGCGGGGCGGGTGGTCGGGGTGGACTGTTCAGGGCCCGATGGGGCGGTGACTCTGACCGCGGACCGGATCGTGCTGTGCGCCGGCGCCATCGCCTCGGCCCAGCTGCTGATGGTGTCCGGCGTCGGCCCGCAGCGGGACCTGAGGGCGGCAGGCGTCGACGTCGAGATCGACCTTCCCGTCGGCGTCGACACCATCGACCACCCAGAGTGGGTGCTGCCGGTGACCTGGCCGCCCACCCACGGTGTGCCGCCGCTGGAGGCGGTGCTGACGACCGGGGACGGCATCGAGATCCGGCCCTACACCGCGGGATTCGGCGCCATGATGACCGGCCGCCGCCACGACCCGACCGATCAGCCGCATCTGGGTGTCACGCTGATGCGGCCACGCTCCCGGGGTCGGGTGAGGATCACCTCGGCCGATCCCGAGGCCGCTCCGGTCATCGAGCACCGCTACGACAGCGAACCCGCCGATGTCGAACTGCTGCGCGAGGGCACTCGGCTGGCACACGAAATCGCCGACCCGACAATCCGATCCGACGCATCCTGGGCGACGTCGCAGCACCTGTGCGGCACCGCCAAGATGGGCGCCGTCGTGGACGAGCGCTGCCAGGTGTACGGCGTGTCGAATTTGTGGGTGGTCGACGGATCGATCCTGCCGGACATTCCCAGCCGGGGACCGCACGCGACGATCGTGATGGCGGGCCACCGCGCCGCCGAGTTCGTCAGCGCAGATTAAGGAGCATCCTCGCCAGGCGCTGACCGGCGCCGCCGCAGGGCCGCCCACTGTTGCCCGTCGCGTCCCGGCGCCCACACCGCTATGAACAGAGATCCGGCAAGGACGGCCCCAGCCAGCACCAGAAGTGCCTGGTCCGCGGCGTGCATGAACGCGCTCTGGGCAAGTCCGGCGAGATGGTCACCCTGCGGCCCGAGCTGATCGGAGATCGACAGGGCGTAGGCCAGCGAGTCCGTCGCGGTGTCCCGCACCTGCTGCGGGAACGCGGTCAGCTTCGGCGCAAGGGAGCTGTGGTAGACGGCAGCCAGAATCGAGCCTGCGACGGCGATACCGAGCGCCGCACCGACCTCGCGGGTCGCGTCGTTGACCGCCGACGCGACACCCTGCTTCTCGTCGGGTACCGCGTTCATGATCGCCGACGTGGTCGGCGCCGTGCATAATCCGATGCCCGATGCGGCGATCAGCATGGGCCACATCAGGTCGATGAAGGTGGAGTCCGCATCGAGGAACCGCATCATGAACAACCCAACCGCGATCAGCAGCAGGCCGACGCTGACGGCGAAGCGTAGCCCCACCCTGGGAAGGTAGAGGTGCAGGCAGGCGCTGAAGATCAGAATCGGAACAGCCAACGGCGACAACGCGAATGCGGTTTGCAGGGCTGTGTATCCCATGACCAGCTGCATAAACTGCATCTCGACGAAGAAGAACCCGAAGTTTGCGAGGAACAGGAATGTGATCCCCACCGCGCCGGTCGCGAAATCCGGTCGGCGGAACAGTCGCACGTCGAGCAGCGGGTGGGTCCGGCGCAGCTGCACGACGGCGAACAACACGGCCAGTGCCACGCCGCCGGCCATGCACCCGAGGACCACGGGATCGGTCCATCCGCGCACGGGTGCCTCGACCACGCCGAGCACGAACACCGCGATCGCTATGCCGACCAACGCCCCGCCGAGCCAGTCGATCGGGGCTGCGGTCTGGTCGCGTGACGAGCCGATGGTGCAGGTCAACATAAACATCAGCAGTGCGCCGCCGGCGAAGGCGTAGAAGATCGACTGCCACGAAAAGTAGTGCAGCAGAACGCCTGTGCCGAGGAAGCCGACTATTGCCGCCGAACCTGCGGCGCCGGCCCAGATGCCGACGGCCTTGTTGCGCTCAGACTTCGGGAATGCCGCCGTCAGCAGCGAGAGCGTGGCCGGCATGATCAGCGCCGCACCGACACCTGCGACGGCCCGGGAGGCGATGATCTGAGTCGGACTGTCGAAGAACACCGGCGCCGCCGAGGCGAGGGCGAAGATCGCCAGTCCGACCAGTAATGCGCCGCGCCGGCCGTACCGGTCACCGATCGCGCCGGCGGGCAGCAGCAGACATGCCAGTGCGAGGGTGTAGCCGTCGACGACCCACGTCAGCTGCGTCTGGGTCGCCGAGGTCTGCACCGCGATGTCGGGAAGCGCGGCGTTGAGCGCCACCATCGACGCGATGACCATGACGACGTCGACGCTCGCGACGATGAGCAGCCAGATTCGCGCCCGCCGTGACAGCGCGGCGACCTCGGCATCCATATCCTGGTCAGAGCGAGGAAGGGTGTCGACCATGTCGTCTCTCTTCAGCAGGGTTCGAGACCGACAGTCTCAAAAGCGTGGAATCGAGACTATCAGTCTCGTAGCAAGACCAGTAGTCTCGTTCCCCCAGTGGAGGTGCAGGAAACATGACCGCGGTAAGTGGTGACCCGAGGCCGGCGCGATCGAAGGCCCGGCTGCTCGAGGCGGCGACAGCACTGCTGCGGGCCGGCGGACCGAGCGCGGTCACCATCGACGCCGTCACCCGCAAGGCCAACGTCGCGCGGGCTACCCTCTACCGCCACTTCCCGAGCGGCAACGATCTGGTGGCGGCGGCGTTCACGGGTCTGATCCCGCCGCCGCCGATGCCGCCGGCCGAGGGCAGCCTGCGGGACCGTCTGATCGCGATCGTGGCGGGGTGGGCCGACTCGATCGCCGAGGCGCCGACCACGCTGACCGCGATGGCGTGGCTGTCACTGGGGCCCGACATCAGCGTGGTGCCCAGCGCCGGCGGCGGAGACGGGGTGCGGTCACTGCGGGAACGCATCGCCGAGCAGTACTCCGCGCCGTTCGACGCGGTGTTCGACAGCCCGGACGCGGCGGCGGCGCTGGGATCTGTCGATCGCGCGACGGCGTTCGCGCTGCTGATCGGTCCCTTGGCGTTCGGCCGGATCAGCACCTTGGTCGACTTCGACTACCGCACCGTCGCCATCGCCGCCGTCGACGGCTTCCTGGCGACCGCCGCGCTCAGCGCAACGAGTACCGGACCGGCAGGTGCTTGAGCCCGCCGACGAACGTCGTCGCCGACAACTCGGGCCGGCCGGCGAGCTCGATCGACTCCAGCCGCGGCAGCAGCTCGCTGAACAGGCTGTTCATCTCCATCCTGGCCAGCGCAGCGCCGAGACAGAAGTGCACGCCGTAGCCGAAGGCCAAGTGTTTGTTGGGATCTCGGCCCACGTCGAACCGGAACGGGTCGGTGAAAACCTCTTCGTCGCGATTCGCCGAGACGTACGCCAGATACACCGACTCGCCCTTGGCGATCGGCACACCGCGCACCGTGGTGTCCTCGGCGGCGGTGCGCATGAACTCCTTGACCGGGGTGGACCAGCGGATCATCTCCTCGACGGCGGTCGGCATCAGGCTGAGATCGCCTTGTAGACGGGCCAATTCGCCCGGGTTCTCGATCAGCGCGAGCAGGCCTCCCGAGATCGCATCCTTGGTGGTGTCGTGGCCGGCGCTGGCGACGATGACGTAGTAGGACAGCGTGTCCATGTCTGACATCGGTTCGCCGTCGACGAGTCCGTTGGCGATCGCCGAGGCCAGATCCTCGGTCGGGTTCTCCCGCCGCGAGGCCGTCAGCGCCGCGAAGTAGTTGAAGAAGTCGGTCAGCACGGCCATCTGTTCCTCTGGGGTGGTGCCGCGCTTGTACTCGTCGTCGTCGCCGCCGAACATCTCCTGGGTCAGCATGTGCATCCGGCCGAAGTCGTCTTCGGGCAGACCGAGCAGCGACAGGATCACATACAGCGGGAAGTTGACCGCGATCTCGGTGACGAAATCGCACTCCGGGCCGATCTCGCGCATCTTGTCGACGTAGCGTTTGGCGAGCTCGTCAACGCGGACCTTCAAGTCCCGCATGGCTTTCGGGCGGAACCAGTCTGCGCCGATGGTACGCACCTTGCGGTGGTGCGGGTCGTCCATGTGGATCAGCGTGCGCAGGCCGACCCCCATCTCCTGCTGGGCCTTGGCCAGGTCGTCGGCCTCGGCGGTGACCAGCAGCGGGCGCGGCTCCGACAGGAACAGGTCGTTGGCGCGCTCGATCGCCATGATGTCCGCGTGCTTGGTGATCGCCCAGAACGGCCGGTACGGGCCGTGCTCGACGTAGGCGACGGGGTGGTTGGCGCGCAGATGCGACAGTGCGGCGTGCAGCCGCTCGTCGTCTGCGTAGGCCGTCGGGTCCGCCAGTACCTTCGCCGCTTCCAGCGACTCCCGGTCCATCGTCGGTGTGCTCACGGCGCTCCTCACAAACTGTGCTTGACAGGTGTCAAGCACAGTCTATGTGATCGGCGCCACCACACCGGAGGAATCGGCGCAGTGAATTCCGGATCGCCGGAGCAGCCCGCCGGAGATCGCGGCTACGCTCGTTACTCGTGCCCACTCGACGGCTCGCCGTGCTGGCTCTGCTCGCGCTGCTGGTCGCATGCGGCCGAGGCGACGCGGGCGCCCCCGGCCCGGTGACGGCCCCGTCTGGCGATCCCGCACAGGTGCCGACCGCGGCGGGTGCGGTGCGCGGCACCGTCGCCGAGGACCATCGTCTGTTCGCCGGAATCCCTTACGCCGCAGCACCTGTCGGACCGTTGCGGTGGCAGGACCCGCGACCTGCGGTGGCGTGGGACGGCGTCAGGGACGCGACCGCGCTCGGGCCGCGATGCCTGCAGGACCTGTCCGGCGACATGGAACTCGGCAGGCAGACCGACGAGGACTGCCTCAACCTCAACGTGTGGACGCCGGCCGGCGGGACCGATGAGCCGAGGCCGGTGATGGTGTGGATCCACGGCGGCTCGTTCGTCGCGGGCAGCGGCGGCATCTACGACGCGCGGCGGCTGGCCGCGCGCGGCGACATCGTCGTGGTCACCGTCAACTACCGGCTCGGAGCGCTGGGCTTCCTGGCCCACCCGTCGCTCGCAGCGCCCGGGCGGGCCGGCAACTACGGACTGGCCGACCAGCAGGCCGCGTTGCGCTGGGTCCGCGAGAACATCGCCAACTTCGGCGGTGACCCGGGCCGGGTCACCGTGGCGGGGGAGTCCGCAGGCGGCATGTCGGTGTGCGATCACTTGGTCGCACCGGATTCGCAAGGCCTGTTCGACGCGGCGATCATCATGAGCGGACCGTGCCAGGCTCAGCTCCCGCTGCCGGTCGCCGAGCAACGCAGCATCGAGTACGCCGCCGGGGCGGGATGCGCGGATCCGGCGACGGCCGCCGAGTGTCTGCGCGCGCTTGCGGGTAACAAGCTGCGCACCCCGGTCTGGTACTACGGCATCGGCGACGATCGGTTGAGCGGGCCCGTGACCGGTTCGGCCGTGTTACCCGAAGACCCGGTCGACGCGTTCGGCGAACGCCGTGCGGCCCCGGTGCCGGTGCTGATGGGCACGACGCGCGACGAGTGGACGCTGTTCGTCGCGCTGCAGCGCCTGCGCGACGGCCGGGATTACCTGCCGCAGGATTACCCGCGTCTGCTCGCCGACACCTTCGGCGCCGATGCGCACGCCGTCGCCGGACGCTATCCGCTGGACGCCTACCCCGACGTCGCGCTGGCCTACGCCGCGACCGTCACCGACGGCGTCCTGGCGTGTCCCAACGAGCGCTGGGCCCGGGAGCTGAGCCGGGCAGCCGACGTCTTCTTCTACGAGTTCAACGACCGCAACGCGCCGGCGCCCGAGCCGCTGCGGACGCTGCCGTTCCCGGTCGGGGCCAGCCACTCGCTGGAACTGCGCTACCTGTTCGATGTCGGCGGCGCCTCACCGCCCGACGAGGCGCAGATCAGGCTCGGTGATCAGATGATCGATTTCTGGGCGGCGTTCGTGAGGACCGGAGCGCCGCGCGCCCCAGGGCAGCCGGAATGGCCGCCGCTCGGTCCCGACGTGCAGCAGGTCATGTCGCTGCAGCCCGACGGCAGCCGTATGGTGGGTGACTTCGGCGAGGTGCACCAGTGCCCGTTCTGGGCAAGCCTGGAATAGCGCTCGGTCGCCCGGGAAAGCCGACCACCAGGGATTTGGAGCAGGCCCGGTTCTGAGGCATACTGTTCGGGTTGCCTTGGGCCAGGTTCGCCTGGTCGGGCATGCGACCAGCGCCCCTCGCGGGGCGTATCCGGTCCATCAACCTTGATCGCGACGAATTCCGCCGCGTAAGAGTGTGCGAACGGGCGACACACCCGACCGCGTGGACCGGTGAACCACAGACAGGTAAACAGCGGCGGCACAGCCAGGCCCGATTTCGGGCTGTTAGTAGTGAGGTAGGAGAAGCGTGGCGGGACAAAAGATCCGCATCAGGCTCAAGGCCTACGACCATGAGGCGATCGACGCCTCTGCGCGCAAGATCGTCGAGACGGTCACCCGGACGGGAGCCAGCGTGGTCGGCCCGGTGCCGCTGCCGACCGAGAAGAACGTGTATTGCGTCATCCGGTCCCCGCACAAGTACAAGGACTCGCGGGAGCATTTCGAGATGCGCACCCACAAGCGGCTGATCGACATCCTCGACCCCACGCCGAAGACGGTCGACGCGCTGATGCGCATCGATCTGCCGGCCAGCGTCGACGTCAACATCCAGTAAAGGAATTCCCGAGAAATGGCTAGCAATAGCAATTCGGCCGCACCGCGGCGCGGCATTCTGGGCACCAAGCTGGGCATGACGCAGGTGTTCGACGAGAACAACAAGGTCGTGCCGGTGACGGTCGTCAAGGCCGGGCCCAACGTCGTGACCCGCATCCGGACCCCGGAGCGTGACGGTTACAGCGCCGTGCAGCTCGCCTACGGCGAGATCAGCCCGCGCAAGGTGAACAAGCCGGTGTCGGGCCAGTTCGCGGCCGCCGGTGTGAACCCGCGCCGCCACCTCGCCGAGTTGAGGTTGGACGACAACGATGATGTGGCCGCTCTGTACGAGGTCGGCCAGGAGCTGACGGCGGACATCTTCGCCGACGGCGCCTACGTCGACGTGACCGGCACCAGCAAGGGCAAGGGCTTCGCCGGCACCATGAAGCGCCACGGCTTCCGTGGCCAGGGCGCCAGCCACGGCGCCCAGGCCGTGCACCGTCGGCCGGGCTCGATCGGTGGCTGCGCCACCCCGGGCCGGGTGTTCAAGGGCACGCGCATGTCGGGCCGGATGGGCAGCGACCGCGTGACGACCCAGAACCTGAAGGTGCACAAGGTTGACGCCGAGAACGGCGTGCTGTTGATCAAGGGCGCCATCCCCGGACGCAACGGCGGTCTGGTGGTTGTCCGCAGCGCAATCAAGCGAGGCGAGAAGGCATGACTTTGAACATTGAGGTGAGGACCCCCGCCGGGAAGACGGACGGCAACATCGAGTTGCCCGCCGAGCTTTTCGACGTGGAACCCAACATCGCGCTGATGCACCAGGTGGTCAACGCGCAGCTGGCCGCCAAGCGCCAGGGCACGCATTCGACCAAGACCCGCGGTGAGGTCTCCGGCGGCGGCAAGAAGCCGTACCGCCAGAAGGGCACCGGCCGCGCCCGCCAGGGCTCGATCCGGGCGCCGCAGTTCACCGGCGGCGGCGTCGTGCACGGCCCCAAGCCGCGCGACTACAGCGAGCGGACCCCGAAGAAGATGATCCGCGCGGCTTTGCGCTCGGCTCTTTCTGATCGGGCCCGCAACGACCGGATCCACGCCGTCACCGAGATCGTCGAGGGTCAGACCCCGTCGACCAAGAGCGCGAAGTCGTTCCTGGCCACGCTTGTAGCCGATCGCGCGTCCGGAAACCACAAGGTGCTCGTGGTGATCGGCCGCGCCGACGAGACCAGCGTCCTGAGCGTGCGGAATCTGCCTGGTGTGCACGTGATCTCGCCCGATCAGCTGAACACCTACGACGTGCTCAAGGCCGATGACGTGATCTTCAGCGTCGAGGCACTCAACGCGTACATCGCAGCGAACACCAAGACCGAGGAGGTGTCGGCCTGATGGCTACCGTGACCGATCCCCGCGACATCATCTTGGCGCCGGTGATCTCGGAGAAGTCCTACGGACTGATCGAGGACAACGTCTACACGTTCATCGTGCACCCGGACTCCAACAAGACCCAGATCAAGATCGCGATCGAGAAGATCTTCAAGGTCAAGGTCGACTCGGTGAACACCGCCAACCGGCCGGGCAAGCGCAAGCGCACCCGCACCGGCTACGGCCAGCGCAAGGGCACCAAGCGCGCGATCGTGACGCTGGCGGCCGGAAGCAAGCCCATCGACCTGTTCGGAGCGCCGGCCTAGCCGGCAGGGAGACCCACAGAATCATGGCAATTCGCAAGTACAAGCCGACGACCCCCGGTCGCCGCGGCTCGAGCGTCTCCGACTTCGCCGAGATCACTCGCGATCACCCGGAGAAGTCGCTGGTTCGTCCGCTGCACGGCAGGGGCGGGCGTAACGCACACGGCCGGATCACCACCCGGCACAAGGGCGGCGGCCACAAGCGCGCCTACCGGGTGATCGACTTCCGTCGGCACGACAAGGACGGCGTCAACGCCAAGGTCGCGCACATCGAGTACGACCCCAACCGCACCGCGAACATCGCGCTGCTGCACTACCTGGACGGCGAGAAGCGCTACATCATCGCGCCGCAGGGACTCAAGCAGGGCGCGATCGTGGAGTCCGGCGCCAACGCCGACATCAAGCCCGGCAACAACCTGCCGCTGCGCAACATCCCCGCGGGCACGCTGATCCACGCGGTGGAGCTGCGTCCCGGCGGCGGCGCCAAGCTGGCCCGCTCGGCCGGTGCGTCGATCCAGCTGCTCGGCAAGGAAGGCACCTACGCCGCACTTCGTATGCCCAGCGGTGAGATCCGCCGCGTCGACGTGCGCTGCCGCGCCACCGTCGGCGAGGTCGGCAACGCCGAGCAGGCCAACATCAACTGGGGCAAGGCCGGCCGCATGCGCTGGAAGGGCAAGCGCCCGACCGTCCGTGGTGTCGTGATGAACCCGGTCGACCACCCGCACGGCGGTGGTGAGGGTAAGACCTCCGGTGGCCGCCACCCGGTGAGCCCGTGGGGCAAGCCCGAGGGCCGTACCCGCAAGCCGAAGAAGGCGAGCGACAAGCTCATCGTCCGTCGCCGGCGCACCGGCAAGAAGCGCTAGGGAGTAAAGCGATGCCACGCAGCCTGAAGAAGGGCCCGTTCGTCGACGACCATCTGCTCAAGAAGGTCGACGTCCAGAACGAGAAGAACACCAAGCAGGTCATCAAGACCTGGTCCCGTCGGTCCACCATCATCCCCGACTTCATCGGGCACACCTTCGCCGTCCACGACGGTCGCAAGCATGTCCCGGTGTTCGTCACCGAGGCGATGGTCGGGCACAAGCTGGGCGAGTTCGCCCCCACCCGGACCTTCAAGGGTCACATCAAGGACGACCGGAAGTCCAAGAGGCGCTAGAGATGACTACTGCATTGCAAGGCACCGTGTATCCGTCTGCGCAGGCCAAGGCACGCTTCGTGCGTATCTCGGCCACCAAGGCGCGCCGTGTCATCGACCTGGTACGCGGCAAGACCGTCGAGGAGGCCCTCGACATCCTGCGCTGGGCCCCGCAGTCGGCCAGCGAGCCGGTCGCCAAGGTGATCGCCAGCGCCGCGGCCAACGCGCAGAACAACGAGGGACTGGACCCGACCACGCTGGTGGTCGCCACCATCCACGCCGATGAGGGCCCGACCGCCAAGCGCATCCGCCCGCGCGCCCAGGGGCGTGCGTTCCGGATCCGCAAGCGCACCAGCCACATCACGGTGATCGTGGAAAGCCGTCCGCAGAAGAAACAGGGAGCTTCGGCTTCGGCGGCGCGCGCGCGTCGTGCGCAGGCCAGCAAGGCTGCGTCCTCCAAGACCGCAGCAGCCGATAACTCGAAGGAGGGCTCGGAGTAGTGGGCCAGAAAATCAACCCGCACGGCTTCCGGCTCGGCATCACCACCGGCTGGAAGTCCCGCTGGTACGCCGACAAGCAGTACGCGGACTACATCAAGGAAGATGTCGCGATCCGCAAGCTGCTGGCCACCGGCCTGGAGCGCGCCGGCATCGCCGACGTCGAGATCGAGCGCACTCGCGACCGCGTCCGGGTGGACATCCACACCGCGCGTCCGGGCATCGTGATCGGCCGTCGCGGTACCGAGGCCGACCGCATCCGCGCCGACCTGGAGAAGCTGACCGGCAAGCAGGTCCAGCTGAACATCCTCGAGGTGAAGAACCCCGAGAGCCAGGCCCAGCTGGTGGCGCAGGGTGTCGCCGAGCAGTTGAGCAACCGTGTGGCGTTCCGCCGCGCGATGCGCAAGGCGATCCAGTCGGCGATGCGTCAGCCCAACGTGAAGGGCATCCGGGTGCAGTGCTCGGGCCGCCTCGGCGGTGCCGAGATGAGCCGCTCGGAGTTCTACCGCGAGGGCCGCGTCCCGCTGCACACCCTGCGTGCCGACATCGACTACGGCCTCTACGAGGCCAAGACCACCTTCGGCCGCATCGGCGTCAAGGTGTGGATCTACAAGGGCGACATCGTCGGTGGCAAGCGTGAGCTGACCGCCGCCGCGCCCGCCGCGGACCGTCCGCGTCGTGAGCGTCCGTCCGGCACCCGGCCGCGCCGCAGCGGCGCGTCGGGCACGACCGCGACGAGCACCGATGCCGGCCGGGCCGCCGAGGCTCCCGCCGTCGCCGAGGCGACCCAGGGCACCGAGGCCGCAGCAGCGCAGAATACGGAGAGCTAGTCATGCTGATTCCCCGCAAGGTCAAGCACCGCAAGCAGCACCACCCGAAGCAGCGTGGTATCGCCAGCGGCGGGACCTCGGTCAGCTTCGGTGACTACGGCATCCAGGCCCTGGGCCATGCCTACATCACCAACCGGCAGATCGAGTCGGCGCGTATCGCCATCAACCGGCACATCAAGCGTGGCGGCAAGGTGTGGATCAACATCTTCCCGGACCGCCCGCTGACCAAGAAGCCCGCCGAGACCCGCATGGGTTCCGGTAAGGGTTCGCCGGAGTGGTGGGTCGCCAACGTCAAGCCCGGCCGTGTCCTGTTCGAGCTCAGCTACCCGGACGAGAAGATCGCCCGTGAGGCGCTGACTCGTGCGATCCACAAGCTGCCGATCAAGGCACGCATCGTCACAAGAGAGGAGCAGTTCTGATGGCAGTTGGGACGACGCCCGGCGAACTGCGCGAGCTCACCGACGAAGAATTGACCGACAAGCTCCGCGAGTCCAAGGAAGAGCTGTTCAACCTGCGCTTCCAGATGGCCACCGGACAGCTTGCCAACAACCGCCGGCTGCGTACGGTCCGGCAGGAGATCGCGCGGGTCTACACCGTGCTGCGTGAACGTGAGTTGGGTCTGGCCGCCGGACCCGGAGGTGAGGATTCCTGATGGCAGATACCGCCGGCGCCCAGAAGGGCGCCAAGTACACCCCGCCCACCGAGAAGCCGCGCGGTCGCCGCAAGACCGCCATCGGCTACGTCGTGTCGGACAAGATGCAGAAGACGATCGTCGTCGAGCTCGAAGACCGTAAGTCGCATCCCCTGTACGGCAAGATCATCCGGACCACCAAGAAGGTCAAGGCCCATGACGAGAACGAGGACGCCGGTGTCGGCGACCGCGTCTCGCTGATGGAGACCCGGCCGACGTCGGCGACCAAGCGCTGGCGTCTGGTCGAGGTGCTCGAGAAGGCCAAGTAGCACCAGATCGTCGTCGAAACCCCCGTTCGCTCCGGCGGCCGGGGGTTTCGTCGCGTCAGTGATAACAGCGTTTGCGCAGCGACATATGCCGGTACGCTCACCAGCAATGAAGCGCCACGCTGCAATCCTTGCGCGGTTGCTCACCGCAATCTGCCCGATTATTTTGCTGACATCCCCGATGGCAAATGCGCAGCCGCCCGGCGACCCCGGTGTCTCGTCGGAGTCCACCCTGCCGCTGGTCCAGCTTGGTGGTCGGCCCCACCTCGCGTTTTACGGAATCCAAGGCACGCAGACCGTGACTTTCCCCGTATCGCAAGGACTCGAACCCGTTGCACTGAATGCTTTTACGCAACTGCCGGTGAATGTGCGGACCGCGACCGTCACCGCGGTCCAGGACGGACGGACGATCGGCCGAGTCGATGTCGCACCAGGTGCGCCGGCGCCTATCGCGATTCCGCTCGACCGCGCCGATGTCGTCGATAATGCGGTCACGGTCACGCTGCGGACATATCTGCTCCCGATGGAGGGATATTGTCTGGACCCGACCAACGCGCTCGAACTCAGCGACCCCAGCGTCACCTTCGCCGGGGCAGAGCAGACGCCCTCGACGGTGGCCGACTTCCTTACCCCGGTGCTGCGCCAGCTGACGATCTTTGTCGACGAACAACCATCGCCCTCGGAGTCCGATGCCGTCGTCCAGCTGGCGACCGCCGTCGCGTCCCGCTACGGCGCCCAGAATCCGACCGTGACGGTCGCTCCGCTGGCAAACGGGCAAACCGGCCCGACGGAACCATCCGGTCCGCTCGCACGCCACGTCGTCGTAGCGGAGGGCGACGACGTGGCGTGCGAGCGGTCTCTCGTTGCTGGACACCGGCGGGGTCCCCGCCCTGCGTGTCGGCGGCCCCGGCGACGAGTTGACCAATCAGGCCCGACTGCTGACCGGCGACCTGGCCCCGCTCGCGCTTTCAGCGAAGGCTGTTGCCGGGCAGGCGGATTCGAATATTCAGTTGCCGGGGGACAAGACGACATTGCGTGGTCTCGGTCAGCCTGGTAGCTCTGTCACTGCTGTGGAGCCTCAGCTCAGCCTCGGCCTGGATCAAACCAGGCTCGGCCGCGCCGTGCACGGGATACGGGTGCACCTGCGCGGGTCCTACACTCCGCTGCCTCAATCCGTCGGCGGACAGGTGGTGATCAGCATCGGTGACGAGAACATCGACCGCTGGCCCACTGATTCGAGCGGCGAGATCGATCGGTGGGTCGATGTCCCCGATCACCTCCTGCAACGCTTCACGAACATGACGGTCGCCCTCGACATCAGCGGCGGCACCGGATACTGCCAGGACTTCGAGCCGGCAACGTTGACCATCGACGGTGACAGCCCGGTCGTGAGCACAGCAGCTGCCTCGCCGGTGCCGGGCGGGTTTCAGTCACTGCCGCAGACGCTCATGCCGCGGACCGTGGTCGGTGTCGGCGAAGGGTTCGACAACGTTCGCCGGGCCGTCGCGATCATGGTGGGCCTGCAGCGACTCAGCGGGGTACCGATCGACGCCGCGGTGATGTCGCTCGCCGACGCCGTCTCAGACGGTGCCCCGGCGGTGCTTATCAGCCCTGATGAATGGACAGATCCGGGAATCGCCCTCCCGGTCGCGGCTGGGGACGGTGGCGAGCTCACCGTCAAGCGCGCCGACGCGCCGGGTGAGACCACCACTCTGACTCTCGATCCTGCGCTCGGTTTCGGTTCGCTGCAGACGGTCCACGACGGAAGGCGCAGTGTCCTGGTTGCCACGTCCCACAACGCGCCCGAGCAACTGGATTTGTTGCTCGACTGGCTGGGCAGCGATGTCAGGCGCTGGCAGTCGCTGTCCGGTACGGCGCTCATCGGCGCGCCCGGCACCCCACCCGTGATGCTCGACACCATGCCCGAACCCGTCATCGAGGCTGAACAGAGCGTCACGCAGGTCGCTGCCCCGGGGACGCCGTCGTGGGTCTGGGTCGCGGTAGCCGGTGTGGCGATCCTGATCATCGTGGCCGTCGTGTCGATCCTGTTGCGTGGCAGGCGGCGGCGTCCTGAACGTCCGTGACGACGAGCGCGGTATCTGCGCACCCGGTGATGCCTGAGCCCGGTGTCTATAATCGCACTGAACCGTTGTGGGGCAACAGGTTACGAGGTAGTGAGGGCAGCTAGTTACACGCCGTCGCAGGCATCTGCTGGTGGTTGGGCTAGACGGTTCCGCTGGCCGCCGTGGGCCTGTGGTTCGCACGTACGCCGACGCAATCGTCTCCCGTTCCCGGGCTGACCAGCGGGCGAGCGGTGTAATCTCCGAAGGTGACGTCGGAATTCAAGGGCAGGATCGAAGTCGACATCCGGGATTCTGAACCGGACTGGGGCCCGTTCGCCGCGCCGACGGCGCAACCGGACGCACCCAACGTCCTGTACCTGGTCTGGGACGACATCGGCATCGCCACCTGGGACTGCTTCGGTGGGCTGGTGAACATGCCCACCATGAGCCGCATCGCCGAACGTGGGGTGCGGCTTTCGCAGTTCCACACCGCCGCGCTGTGCTCACCGACGCGGGCCTCGCTGCTGACGGGACGCAACCCGACCACGGTCGGGATGGCGACCATCGAGGAGTTCACCGACGGTTTTCCGAACTGCAACGGCCGCATCCCGTTCGACACCGCACTGCTCTCGGAGGTACTCGCCGAGAACGGTTACAACACTTATTGCATCGGCAAATGGCATCTGACTCCGCTGGAGGAATCCAACCTTGCCGCCACCAAGCGGCACTGGCCGCTGTCGCGGGGCTTCGAGAGGTTCTACGGATTCATGGGCGGTGAGACCGACCAGTGGTATCCGGACCTGATGTACGACAACCACCCCGTGGCCCCGCCCGCGACACCCGAGCAGGGCTACCACCTTTCGGCTGATCTCGCCGACCGGACCATCGAGTTCATCCGCGACTCAAAGGTCATCGCACCGGACAAGCCGTGGTTCTCCTACGTGTGCCCGGGTGCCGGCCACGCTCCCCACCATGTCTTCAAGGAGTGGGCCGACCGCTATTCCGGTGTGTTCGACATGGGCTACGAGCGCTACCGCGAGATCGTGCTGGAGAACCAGAAGCGGCTCGGCATCGTCCCGGCGGACACCGAACTCTCGCCGATGAATCCGTACTCAGATGTCAAGGGCCCCAACGGAGAACCCTGGCCGGTCCAGGACACCGTGCGTCCCTGGGACTCGTTGAGCGCCGATGAAAAGCGATTGTTCGAGCGGATGGCCGAGGTGTTCGCCGGCTTCTTGTCCTACACCGACGCCCAGATCGGGCGGATCCTGGACTATCTGGAGGAGTCCGGCCAGTTGGACAACACCATCATCGTGGTGATCTCGGACAACGGCGCCAGCGGTGAGGGCGGGCCCAACGGGTCGGTCAACGAGGTCAAGTTCTTCAACGGCTACATCGACTCGGTGGCGGAGAGCCTGAAGGCCTATGACGAACTCGGCGGCACCGCGACGTACAACCACTACCCGACCGGGTGGGCCATGGCGTTCAACACCCCGTACAAGCTGTTCAAGCGCTACGCCTCACATGAGGGCGGCATCGCCGACCCGGCGATCATCTCCTGGCCCAATGGTATTGCCGCGCACGGCGAGGTGCGGGACAACTACGTCAACGTCTGCGACATCACCCCGACCGTGTACGACCTTCTCGACATCACCGCACCGGCCACGGTGCGGGGAGTCGCACAGAAGCCCCTCGACGGTGTCAGTTTCAAAGTGGCGCTGGATAACCCGACCGCACCCACCGGCAAGGAGACGCAGTTCTACACCATGCTCGGCACGCGAGGCATCTGGCACCGGGGCTGGTTCGCCAACACCATTCACGCGGCCTCGCCCGCCGGCTGGTCGCACTTCGACGACGACCGCTGGGAGCTGTTCCACATCGAGGCCGACCGCAGCCAGTGCCGCGACCTCGCCGCCGAACATCCGGAACGACTCGAAGAACTCAAGGCGTTGTGGTTCGCCGAGGCTCAGAAGTACAACGGACTGCCGTTGGGCGACCTGAATCTCCTGGAGACCATGTCACGGTGGCGTCCCTACCTCGCCGGCGAGCGGAACGCCTACGTGTACTACCCCGGCACCGCCGACGTCGGCATGGGCGCCGTGGTAGAACTTCGCGGCCGCTCGTTCGCGGTGCTCGCCGAGGTCACCATCGGTCCGGACGGTGCCGACGGCGTGGTGGTCAAACACGGTGCGGCACACGGGGGTTACGTCATGTATCTGCAGGGCGGCCGGTTGCACTTCTGCTACAACTTCCTCGGCGAGTACGAGCAGACCGTCGCGGCGGCCGATCCGGTGCCCCCTGGTGCGCACACCCTCGGGTTCACCTTCACCCGCACCGGCACCGCCGAGGGCAGCCACACTCCGATCGGCGACGCGGCACTGTTCGTCGACACCACGCAGGTCGCGGCGTTGGCCGAGATGCGGGTCCACCCCGGGACTTTCGGGCTCGCCGGGGCCTCGCTGAGCGTCGGGCGCAACACCGGATCGCCGGTATCGGCGGCCTACCGTCCGCCCAACCCGTTCACCGGCGGGACGATCTCGCGGGTCAACGTGGACGTGTCGGGCGCCCCGTACACCGACCTCGAACGGGACTTCGCCCGCGCCTTCGCCAAGGACTAGCCGGGCCCTGCCGACCGATCTCGTCGACCTCGACGGCGGCTGCTCGCTGGCCGGCACCTGGCACGGCCGGTTCCCGTACCGCAGCGACGGCGCGGCCACGTCATGCAGCCCCGGTGCCGGCCCTTCGCGCGCGCAAGTCTCAGGACAGCGCGGCCACGCACATCGGCTTGCGATGCGTGGTGGTACGCCGGCCGAGTCGGCGGCGCAGCTGCGCCCGGCTCCGGTGCATCCTCGACATCACCGTTCCCTCGGGCACCCCCATCAGCTCGGCGACCTCGCGGCACGACATGCCCTCGACCGCGGTGTAGTAGAGGGTCAGCCGCATCGGTTCCGACAGCTCGGCCATGGCCGCGACCAGGCCGGGTTCGGCGACGTCACGCAGCGCGAGCTGCTCGGCGGAGGTGCTCTGTCCGGCGTCGTCGTCGAACTCCCCGGTCAACGCCTCGGCGGGCCGGCACTGGGCGGCCCGGTACTTCGCGATCCAGGTGTTGCGCAGGATGCACAGCAGCCAGGCCTTCAGGTAGGGGTCCGGTCCCAGCGTGTGGAACGCGCGATAGGCCTTGAGCAGGGTCTCCTGCACCAGGTCCTCGGCGTCGGCGGTGTTGCCGGTGTAGGCGTGCGCACGCCGGTGCAGCATCGGGACCAGAGTCAGCACCCCGCGCTCGAACTCGGTACCGGACGGGTGCTGCAGTCGTTGTGCCGCTTCGGATCTGGCGGTCGGTGTGGTCGTCACGACAATGATGCTGCGCCGGACCGGCGGGCGTTGCTTGAAGGCTGTGTGGAGAATACGTGGAGAGTTCGTGCCGGTCACCGTGTCGGTCCGTTCCGCGGGGATTTGGAGCATTCCCCGAGCTCACCTAGTATGTAACGGTTGCCTAGGGCAGACCTCGGTTGTCTCCGTGCGGAGAGAGCCCCGCGTGCTCTTGGGGAACAAAGACCGCGCACGTCAGGGTCGGTAATCCTGCGTGCACACAGTAACCAGGTCGAGGAGATCTAGTGATTCAGCAAGAATCGCGGCTCAAGGTCGCCGACAACACGGGCGCCAAGGAGATCTTGTGCATCCGCGTGCTCGGCGGCTCGTCGCGGCGCTATGCCGGCATCGGTGATGTCATCGTGGCGACCGTCAAGGACGCCATCCCCGGTGGCAACGTCAAGCGCGGCGACGTCGTCAAAGCGGTCGTGGTGCGCACGGTCAAGGAGCGCCGCCGCGCCGACGGCAGCTACATCAAGTTCGACGAGAACGCCGCCGTCATCATCAAGAACGACAACGACCCCCGCGGCACCCGCATCTTCGGGCCGGTCGGTCGCGAACTGCGCGAGAAGCGCTTCATGAAGATCGTCTCGCTCGCCCCGGAGGTGTTGTAGATGAAGGTCCGTAAGGGCGACACCGTGCTCGTCATCTCGGGCAAGGACAAGGGCGCCAAGGGCAAGGTCCTGGTGGCCTACCCCGACCGCAACAAGGTTCTGGTCGAGGGCGTGAACCGGATCAAGAAGCACACCCCCGAGTCGCGCACCGAGCGTGGCGCGTCCTCGGGCGGCATCGTCACGCAGGAGGCGCCGATCTCGGTGTCCAATGTGATGCTGCTCGATTCCGACGGCAAGCCGACGCGCGTCGGGTTCCGCAAGGACGACGAGACCGGCAAAAAGGTCCGCATCGCCAAGTCCAACGGCAAGGACATCTGATGACCACCACTGAAAAGACACATTCGACGGAGTCGAATCAACGGCCGCAGCCGCGCCTGAAGCAGCGCTACCGCGAAGAGATCCGCGACGCCCTGCAGAAGGAATTCGGCTACGCCAACGTGATGCAGATCCCGGGCGTCACCAAGGTCGTCGTCAACATGGGCGTCGGTGACGCCGCCCGCGACGCCAAGCTGATCAACGGTGCGGTCAACGACCTCACGCTGATCACCGGTCAGAAGCCGGAGATCCGCCGGGCCCGCAAGTCCATCGCCCAGTTCAAGCTGCGCGAGGGCATGCCGATCGGTGCGCGCGTCACGCTGCGCGGCGACCGGATGTGGGAGTTCCTGGACCGCCTGATCTCGATCTCGCTGCCGCGTATCCGCGACTTCCGCGGCCTCTCGCCCAAGCAGTTCGACGGCACCGGCAACTACACCTTCGGGCTCAACGAGCAGTCGGTGTTCCACGAGATCGACGTGGACAGCATCGACCGCCCGCGTGGCATGGACATCACCGTCGTCACCTCGGCGACGAACGACGACGAGGGGCGTGCGCTGCTGCGGGCGCTCGGCTTCCCGTTCAAGGAGAACTGAGCACATGGCAAAGAAGGCTCTGGTCATCAAGGCCAACAAGAAGCCCAAGTTCAAGGTGCGGGCCTACACCCGCTGCAACCGTTGCGGTCGTCCGCACTCGGTGTTCCGCAAGTTCGGCCTCTGCCGCATCTGCCTGCGCGAGATGGCGCACGCGGGTGAGCTGCCCGGCGTGCAGAAGTCCAGCTGGTAAGCCAGCCAACCACTACAAGACAGTTGCGGTAGGCCCCGACCGGGAACCGCCGCGAGAAAGGTGAACCGGCTGTCATGACCATGACGGATCCGATCGCAGACTTCTTGACGCGTCTGCGCAACGCCAATTCGGCGTATCACGACGAAGTGACCCTGCCGCACAGCAAGATCAAGGCGAACATCGCCGAGATCCTGAAGTCCGAGGGCTACATCAGTGACTACCGCACCGAGGACGCCCGGGTGGGCAAGTCCCTGGTGGTGCAACTGAAGTACGGCCCGAGCCGCGAACGCAGCATCGCGGGCCTGCGCCGGGTGTCCAAGCCGGGTCTGCGGGTGTACGCGAAGTCCACCAACCTGCCGCGCGTGCTCGGCGGGCTCGGTGTGGCGATCATTTCCACGTCGTCCGGTCTGAGGACCGACCGCCAGGCCGCCCGCGAGGGCGTCGGCGGCGAAGTCCTCGCCTACGTGTGGTGAGGGAGGGCTAGATACATGTCTCGCATTGGAAAGCAGCCGGTCCCGGTTCCCACCGGGGTCGATGTGACGATCGACGGACAGAATGTGTCCGTCAAGGGCCCCAAGGGCACGCTGACCCTCGACGTCGCCGAGCCGATCGCGGTCTCCCGTGACGAGGGCGGCGCGATCGTGGTCACCCGCCCCAACGACGAGCGGCGCAACCGTTCGTTGCACGGCCTGTCCCGCACGCTGATCGCCAACCTGGTGACCGGTGTGACGCAGGGCTACACCACCAGGATGGAGATCTTCGGCGTCGGCTACCGCGTGGTGGCCAAGGGCAGCGACCTCGAGTTCGCCCTGGGCTACAGCCACCCGGTGCTGATCACCGCTCCCGAGGGCGTCACCTTCACGGTGGAGACGCCGACGAAGTTCTCGATCTCCGGTATCGACAAGCAGAAGGTCGGCCAGATCGCGGCGAACATCCGCCGCCTGCGTAAGAGCGATCCCTACAAGGGCAAGGGGATCCGCTACGAGGGCGAGCAGATCCGTCGCAAGGTCGGAAAGACGGGTAAGTAGTAGATGGCTACCAACACCAAAGCCAAAGAGGCCGCCGGCCACACGCCGGTCGGCAAGAGCATCTCCGAGACGCGGCGCACGTCGCGGCTGCGCCGGCATGCGCGTCTACGCAAGAAGGTCTCCGGCACCGCCGAGCGTCCGCGCCTGGTGGTCAACCGGTCCTCGCGGCACATCCACGTGCAGCTGGTCGACGATCTTGCGGGCGTCACGCTGGCCGCGGCGTCCTCGATCGAGGCCGACGTGCGGGCAACCGAGGGCGACAAGAAGGCCGCCAGCACCCGGGTCGGTCAGCTGATCGCCGAGCGTGCCAAGGCCGCGGGCATCGACGAGGTCGTGTTCGACCGTGGTGGGTACACCTACGGCGGACGGATCGCGGCTCTGGCCGACGCCGCGCGCGAGGGCGGGTTGAAGTTCTGATGTCCCGACTGACCATTAACGGAAGGAATGCATGATGGCCGAGCAGGCTGTAGGAGCCGGCGGGCCGTCGAGCGACGGCCGCGACGGTGGCAGGGGCGACCGCGGCGGACGTGGACGCCGTGACGATCGTGGCGGCCGCGGCGGCCGTGACGACCGCGAGAAGAGCAACTACCTGGAGCGCGTGGTCACGATCAACCGCGTCTCCAAGGTGGTCAAGGGCGGTCGCCGGTTCAGCTTCACCGCGCTGGTGATCGTCGGCGACGGCAAGGGCATGGTCGGTGTCGGCTACGGCAAGGCCAAAGAGGTCCCCGCCGCGATCGCCAAGGGTGTCGAAGAGGCGCGCAAGAACTTCTTCCGGGTTCCGCTGATCGGCGGCACCGTGACCCACCCGGTCCAGGGTGAGGCCGCGGCCGGTGTGGTCATGCTGCGTCCGGCCAGCCCCGGTACCGGTGTCATCGCCGGTGGCGCGTGCCGCGCGGTGCTGGAATGCGCCGGTGTGCACGACGTGCTGGCCAAGTCGTTGGGCAGCGACAACGCGATCAACGTGGTGCATGCCACCGTTGCCGCGCTCAAGCTGCTGCAGCGTCCCGAAGAGGTCGCGGCGCGCCGTGGCCTGCCCATTGAGGATGTAGCGCCCGCTGGCATGCTCAAGGCCCGCCGTGAGGCCGAGGCCCTGGCTGCCACCGCCGCGCGTGAGGGAACGGCGTAAATCATGGCAGAGCTCAAGATCACCCAGGTGCGCAGCACCATCGGTGCGCGCTGGAAGCAGCGGGAGTCCCTGCGGACGCTCGGGCTGCGCAAGATCCGCCAGTCCGTGGTCCGTGAGGACAACGCCCAGACGCGTGGACTCATCAAGACCGTGCACCACCTGGTGACGGTCGAGGAGGTTTAGAACCCATGGCTCCGATCAAGCTTCACGATCTGCGCCCGGCCCCGGGCGAGAAGAAGGCCAAGACCCGCGTCGGTCGCGGTGAAGGCTCCAAGGGTAAGACCGCCGGCCGCGGCACCAAGGGCACCAAGGCCCGCAAGAACGTCCCGGTGACGTTCGAGGGCGGCCAGATGCCGATCCACATGCGGCTGCCCAAGCTCAAGGGCTTCCGCAACCGCTTCCGCACCGAGTACGCCCCGGTCAACGTCGGCGACATCAACAAAGCGTTCCCCGAAGGGGGCACCGTCGGTGTCGACGAGCTGGTGGCCAAGGGCCTGGTTCGCAAGAACGTGCTGGTCAAGGTGCTCGGCGACGGCAAGCTGACCGTCAAGGTCGACGTGACCGCGCACAAGTTCAGCGCTCACGCCCGCGAGGCGATCACCGCCGCCGGCGGCACCGTCACCGAGCTGTAATTTCGGCTGTCCGACAAAAACCCCTGCTTCGGCAGGGGTTTTTGCTGTAACGGCACGGTTGGCGATCACGAACTACACTTCGCCCGGGGATACAGCCAAGGAGCACGCCATGATTCGCCACCGTCGGACCCTCGCCGCCGCGATGGTCGCCGCCGGCCTCGCCATGTTCTCCGGTGTCGCGACCGCGCACGCCGAGACCCAAGACGAGAAGTTCACCAATGCGGTGAACACGATGGGGATTCCGCTGGGCGCCGACGATGACGCGCCGACCGTCGGCAAGCGGATCTGCGAGATGCTCACCACCGGGCTGACCGGCAACCCGAACCCGGTGCCGGTGGTGCGAGGGGTGGTCAACACGCTGGCGGGCAACGGCCTCGAACGCGAGCAGGCCGTCGGCCTGACCAGGCTCTCGGTGGCCGTCTACTGTCCGCAGTACAGCCGGTACTTGGGGCGCTGACCGCCCGTTCGGCGTCGGTACGCTCGAACCATGTTCTCTCTGCTGTCCGGGGTGCCCGGGTTCGACGACGTCCGTGATTTCGCCCGTAAGCTCGACACCGCCCGCCACCAAGGCGTGCCCGACGGATGCGTCCTCGAGCTGGACCTGCAGACCGCACCGCCGGAATCGGCCGGCTTCGACCCGATGGCCTTGATCAACGGCGCCGGGAGACCGCTGCTGCTACGCGAGGCGGTGGCCGCGATCCACCGTGCCGCCGACGATCCCCGCGTCGCCGGTCTGATAGCCCGCGTCCAGATCGACGCCGCCCCACCGGGACCCGTGCAGGAACTGCGCGAGGCGATCGTCGCGTTCACCGCCAAGAAGCCGTCGCTGGCGTGGGCCGAGACCTACCCTGGCACGCTGTCCTACTATCTGGCCTCGGCGTTCGGCGAGGTGTGGATGCAGCCGTCGGGCACCGTGGGCCTGGTCGGATTCGCCACCAGCGCGCTGTTCCTGCGGGACGCGCTCGACAAGCTCGGCGTGGAAGCGCAGTTCGTCGCCCGCGGCGAATACAAGTCGGCGGCAAACCTTTTCACCCAGGACCGCTACACCGACGCGCACCGCGAGGCCGACACCGCGCTGGTGGACGGGCTGCGCGCACAGGTGTGGGATGCGGTGAGCGCTTCACGCAAGGTGGATCGTGCTGCCCTGGACACGCTGGCCGACCGCGCGCCGCTGCTGCGCGACGATGCCGTGGCCGCCGGCCTCGTGGACCGCATCGGCTTCCGCGACGAGGCCTACGGCCGCATCGCGGAGTTGGTCGGCGCCGAGGGTGTCTCCGCGGAGTCCGGCGATCCCGACGGCGACGACGCCCCGCCCCGGCTGTACCTGGCGCGCTACGCGCGCGCCAAGAAGCCGGCCGTGCCGGCGATCAAGAGCCATCCCAAGGTCGCGGTCGTCACCGTCGCCGGGCCGATCGTCAGCGGCCGCGGCGGACGGCAGATGTCCCCGATGGGCAGCTCCAGTTCCGGCGGCGACACCATCGCGGCGGCGCTGCGGCAGGCCGCCGCCGACGACGACGTCGCCGCGATCGTGCTGCGTGTCGACAGCCCGGGCGGCTCGGTCACCGGTTCGGAGACGATCTGGCGCGAGGTGGTGCGCACCCGCGAGCGCGGCAAGCCGGTGGTCGCGTCGATGGGCGCCGTCGCGGCGTCGGGCGGCTACTACGTGTCGATGGCCGCCGACGCCATCGTGGCCAACCCCGGCACCATCACCGGATCGATCGGCGTGGTGACGGGCAAGTTCGTCGCGCGCGAACTCAAGGACCGTCTCGGTGTCGGGTCGGACACGGTGCGTACCAACGCCAACGCCGACGCCTGGTCGATCAACGCGCCGTTCACCGACGAGCAGCAGGCCCACGTCGAGGCCGAAGCCGACCTGTTCTACACCGACTTCGTCGCGCGGGTCGCCGACGGCCGCGGCATGAGCGTCGAAGACGTCGAGCGGGTCGCCCGGGGTCGGGTGTGGACCGGAGCCGACGCACTACAGCGGGGTCTGGTCGACGAGCTCGGCGGGCTGCGCACCGCGATCCGGCGCGCCAAGGCGCTGGCCGGCCTTGACGTGGACGCCAAGGTGCAGATCGAGAACCTGCCCGGCTCGTCGCTGCGGGACGTGCTGCGGCCCAAGCCTTCTTCGCAACCCGCCGCAGCATCGCTGCCGGATCTCCTGGGGGCCATGGCGATTCGCTCGGTGCTGGGTGTGGTCGATCAGACGCAACGTTCACTCACCGGTGTCAACGTGCTGTGGCTGGGGGAGACGCGGTACTAGGGGGTCCGATTCGTCATCATGGACTTAGTCCAAAATGGCAGGATGGAAGTCGGCGTGCACGAGGCCAAGACGAACCTGTCCAGATTGCTGCGCAGGGTCGAGGCCGGGGAGGAAATCACCATCATCCGCGGTGGTGAGCCTGTCGCGGTGATGGTGCCGAGCTGGGCGCGCAGGCGCCGTGAGTTCCGCATCGATGCAGGCTCGTTCACGGTGCCCGACAACTTCTACGCGCCGCAGCCAGAGGACGAACTACGGGCGTTTGAAGGATGAGGCTGCTGCTGGACACGCATGTCTGGCTAGGGCTGCAGACGGAGCCGACCCGAATTCGGCACGATGTGCTGGCGATGTTCGAAGACATGAGCAACGAATTGTTGTCGCATCTCGGCGAGCTGGTGGAAAATACCGGTCAAGTACGGGCTCGGCAAACTGGCGTTGCCCGCGCCTTCGGCGGAGTGCGTCCCCGACCGTATGCGTCGTTCTGGTGTTGTCGCCCTTCCGATCCGGCACAGCCATGCGCTACAGGTGGCGGAACTGCCGCCACGTCACCGTGATCCGTTTGATCGGATGCTGATCGCACAGGCGCAGTTGGAGAACCTCGCAATCGTCACACCTTCGGCCCCTACTCCGTATCTCTGCTCTCACTGTGACTGAGGTGTTCGACCAGGCGCTCCAGCAGTTGGGCGGGCTAATCCTCAGGTAGGAGGTGGCCGGCGTCCCTGATCCACGTCAGGCTGCGGGTGGGGATGCGCTGTGCGATCCAATCACCGTGAGGCGCAGGAAGAATGCGGTCGTCCCGGCCCCATAACAGCGTCACCGGGGTGTCGACGGTGCCCAGCAGCTTTTCGTAGTCGGCGGTGTCGCCCTGGCTGAGTTGCCGGTACTGCCGGTAGAAGGCCGCCTGGCCGTCGTCACCCAACCACGGGGCCAGGTATGTCGCAAGGACGCCGGGGCGGTACCCGGCGTGGGTGCCGTTGCGCAGGTGCGCGGTGACGAGTGCTTCGTGGGTGGGTGTAGGCCGGAAGTTGTTCGAACACCTCGTGGTGCTGCCGGATGAGCCCGAACAAGCCGTGTTCCCAAGTGCCACCGCCGGTGACGGCGTCGAACTGAAAGACGTCTGAATACGCGCTGTTTTCGAGCAGTAGTGCGCGCAGTACGGTCGCGCCACCGATGTCGCAGGCCACCAGGCTGTGACGGTCCAAGCCCCACTGCCGTAGCAGTTCGGCGAAGTTGCGTCCCTGCTGCGCCGCGAGCGTGAGGTCCTGGCGTTCGTGCTTCTCCGATTGCCCGTTACCGGGGTAATCGAAGACGTAGACGCGGCGTCCGAGTCGGGCGAGTGCGGGCGCGATATCGCGCGGGGCCGTCACCGAACGAGTCCCAGCCGACCACCCCCTCGGGGAGGTCTGTTGCTTGCGTCAAAGTCCATGTCGTTGGCGTCGGATCCACCTTCGCCAGTGTGCCGGAATTGTCGTACCCCTCTGCCAGGATGGCGTTATGTCCTCGACCGCAGCACCTTTCACTCTTGAAGTGGGTCCGAAAGAGCGTCTCGAGGAATTGTTCGCGGAGGTGGCGGAGCTGACGGGTCAGCGCAACGCGATCGACGGCCGGCTGGTGGAGATCATCGCCGAGATCGACCGAGAGGGGCTGGCGGGGATGACCGGTGTCCGGTCGATGGAGGCGTTGGTGGCCTGGAAATTGGGCACCTCACCGCGCAACGCAGAAACCGTCGTCGCGATCGCCCGCCGCGTTGATCAGTTTCCCCGCTGCACCGAAGGAATGCGCGAGGGCAGGTTGTCGCTGGACCAGGTCGGGGTCATCGCTGAGCGGGCCGCCGACGGCTCGGACGCGCACTACGCACAGTTCGCCGAATCGGCGACGGTCACCCAGTTGCGTACCGCGGTGAAGCTCGAACCGCGGCCCCCCGATCCGAAGCCCGAGCCGAAACCCACCATCACCAGGACTGAGGGCGGCGAGTACACCACGTATCGGATCCGGCTGTCGCGGGTGGAGGCGGCGAAGTTCGATGCCGCGCTGGCCTCGCACCGGGGTGCGCAGATCGCCGAATGGAAACGCGACCACGCCGACGGTGCCTCGGATCAGGTGCCCCCGATGCCGACCTCCGTCGACGGGTTCATGGGACTGGTGGAGGCCGGTTGGGATGCCGACGTGGCGCGACGCCCGCACGGACAGCACACCACCGTCGTGGTTCACGTTGACGTCGAACGGCGCGTGGGCTCCTTGCATCTAGGGCCGCTGCTGACTGAAGATGAGCGTCAATACCTGACCTGTGATACGTCCTGCGAGGTGTGGTTCGAACGTGCCGGCCAACCGATCGGGGCGGGTCGGACGACCCGCACCATCAGCCGTCGGTTGCGCCTGGCGCTGGAGCTCCGCGACCATTGCTGCGTGGTTCCCGGATGCGGAGCCACCCGCGGTCTTCATGCCCACCACATCGTGCACTGGGAGGACGGCGGCCCCACCGAATTGTGGAATCTGGTGCTGGTCTGTCCGTTTCACCACCGGCTGCACCACCGCGGCGGCATCACGATCACGGGAACGGCCGGCCAGCTGACAGTCACCGACAGCGACGGTGGCCCGCTACCACCAGGGTCGCTGGCACGTCCACCGACCACGTCGCCCCCTGCCGTCGCGCCCTGTAAAGGCCCGACCGGCGAACACGCACAATGGAAGTGGTACGAACCTTTCCAGCCGCCAGAAGTCGACCCGTAGGACCACTTCGGTCGGGCCCGGACTGGGGTCCGGGATCTCTTCGACGCCCTCGTGACCAGTGCCGTCGAGGATGATTGCCCTCACGAGACTGCCACGGGGGCGCCGCCGTTGTTCATGGATTCGATGACGGCGTCGGCCACGAGCGCGGCCTGCAGTCCGTCTTCGGCGGTCGCCAATGTCGACGGCCGGCCTTTCTCGATCGAGTCGATCCACTCCTGCAACTCGATGCGGTAGGCGTCGGCATAACGGGAAAGCCAGTTTTCCGGATACCCGATACCTCGTGTGCTCTGGGAATCCCGCACCACGTGGGCGGGCAAGGTCAGTGCTGCGGTGCCGTCCTCCCCGACGACCTCACACCGGGTGTCGTAACCGTACCCGGCGTTGAGAAATACCTCCACGGTGATCAGAACGTCGGAAGCGGTGCGCAGCAACATGATCTGCGGGTCCTGGCGCATCCCTGATCTGCTCGAGGTCCTACCGCAATGCCAGGTGACCGACGTGACGGGCGAACCGAGAAGCCACGGCATCACGTCGAGTTCGTGGATGGCGGCGTTGGTGACCGTGGATGCCGAGTCTCCGCCGGGGTAGGCCTCGACGGTCCGGCTGACGCAGTGCGACACGAGGATCGGGCCGAGTTCCCCGGAATCGACGACCGCCTTCAACTCTGTGTAGGCGGGATCGAACCGTCGCATGAAACCCAAGCCGATGAGCGAACCGCGCGCGGCCCTCTCGGCTTCGACCACGATGCTCGCCTCGGAAGCCGTCGGTGCCAAAGGCTTTTCGCACAGTACGGGCTTGCCGGCCTTCACCGCGGCGAGCGCGAGGTCGGCGTGGGTCGAATCGTGCGAGGCGATGACCACCGCGTCGACATCGTCGCTGTCGATCAGCGCGAAGCCGTTCTCGCGGACCGTCGCACCGCGCATCTGTGCGGCGATCCGCGCGGCGGCGTCGGCATTGACGTCGGCAACCGCGGTGACCGCCGCGCCCGCCACACAGCCGTTCAGTTTGCGGGCGTGGTCGGCGCCCATGACGCCGACTCCGATGACACCGACGCGGACGGTCACTGTTCTTCTCCTGGGTAGATTATTCCGAGGTCGTGGCGGATGCGGTCCATCATGTCGAGGGTGTCGAGGACTGCCGAGGGTGGATGGATGATCGAAGCTGTTCCTCCGCCGCCGATGATTCGCGCCGCCTCGGTAGCGGAGAAGTGCAGCCCGCCGATGTGTCCGGCACGGGGCTCCTCGTACGTCATCGGCGCGGCATCGCGCAGCTGGATGGTAAACGGCCCGGGCTGGTAATAGGGGCCGGGTATCGACAGGTAGCCGAGCTCGCCGGCGATGGTTGCGTCGCGCGGGGTGTCGGCCATGATGGTGGTGTTGATCGCCGACTGGTGACCCCCGGCATGGCCCAGGACGGCCGAGAACTGGCCATTGATGTGATCATTCGCCTGCTGCCCGATGGCGCGGACCACCTCGGGCGCGCCCAGTACCCAGTGCGCGAAGGAGACGGGATAGATCCCCATATCCAGCATCGGGCCTCCGAGCAGTTGCGGATCGTAAATGCGGTGGTCTGGCCTGAAGAACTCGCCATTGTCCACAACGACCGTGCGCAGTTCGCCCAGGACCCCGCCATCGAGGATCTGGCGGATGACGTCGAACTTCGGCAGGAATTTCGACCACATCGCCTCGCCGGCGAACAAGCCCGCCTGCTGAGCCACCAGAAAGACTTCGCGCGCCTCAGAAGCGTTGATGCCCATCGGCTTTTCTACCAAGACGTGCTTCCCGGCCGCCAATGCGGCGAGGGCGCAGGAGTGATGCTCGATGTGCGGGGTGCTGATGTACACGATGTCGATATCGGGGTCCGACAGCATGAGCTCGTAGCTGGTGTAGGACTTGTCGATGCCCCATTGGGCAGCGAACCGCTCTGCGCGCGAGGCTGATCGGGACGACACCGCGACGACGTGTTGGCCTGTGTGGGTCGTAACCGCTTCGACGAAGCGTTGGCCGATCCACCCCGGTCCCACGACGGCCCAGCGGAGCTTCGGTGCGGTCGTGGGATCCGGGGTTCGTGGTGCCGGTAGGGCTGTTGGCATAAGGCTCAGCGGGTTCCTTGTTTGGCAAGGTCAGCGATCACATCGATGTTGCTGTCGTCGACGAAAGCAGGGCCTGTCAGCACCGCCTGCCCGCCGCCGATGGTGTTGCGGTTGTTGAGCAGCAGCCAGAGACTGTCGACAGCCAGATACCCCTGCAGGAAGGGCTGCTGGTCGACCGTCCACGCCACGTCACCCGCTTTGATGGCGTCCACCAACTGGGCGTCGGTATCAAACGTCGTCACGGTCGCGTCGCTACCGGCGGGCTCCTTCGCCTGCACCGCGGCCATCGCGATGCCTGAGTAGAGGGTCTGGATGTGATCGATCGAGGGGTCCTCTTGAAGCTTGGCGGTGATGGTCGCTTGGACGGACGGCATGTCGTTGCCGTTGACGTACAGGTTCTCGACGGCGCCGCCCTGCAGGCCCCGCTTGACACCTTCACAGCGTGCCTCCAGCGACACGTTGCCCTGTTCGTGGACGACGCAGAGAGTCCGTTGGGCGCCTTCGGCTCGGAGTCGTTCACCCGCCTGTGTGCCCGCGACGATCTCGTCCTGCCCGAAGAAGGCCGAGATGCCCATCTGTTTCCAGTTGTCGAAGCCGGAGTTCAGCGCGACGACGGGAATGCCTGCGTCGATAGCCTTTTGGATCGCGGGGGCCATCGCATCGGGTTTGGCTAGGGTGACGGCGATACCGTCGACCCGGCTGTCGATGGCGGCCTGGACGAAGTTCGCCTGGGCCGGAGCCTCGGGATCTGTCGACAATCGCAGTTCGATGTTGTCCTTGGCTGCCGCGGTTTCGGCGCCCTTGCGGATCAGGTCGGCGAACGGAACGCCGGGACCCCAATGTGCGATCATCGCCACCACCTTGTGCGGGGTGTCAGCGGTACCGGCCGTCATCCCGCTGCCGTTCGACGCGGGCTTGCCTCCGGTGCTGGAGCACGCAGTCATCGACGCGGTGAGCGTCAGCGCTGCGACTGAGAGAACCACCGTGCGGCGGCCGATAGAGAGCAGTTTCATCTCGTTCTTCCTTTCCGGCGCGACTTCGTTGTCGGCGTCATTGCTCGGCCGGTAACAGGCCGATGCTGGTGAAGTACTCCCGCGTGCGGGTGGCAATTGCTTTGGCGTTCCCCGGCTTTGCGGGATACATGTCCTGCTCGATGATCAGGCGCAGGTCGCGGTTCAATGCAGCGAGGTCGTCGAGGAGCGGCTTCATGTCGGGTGCACCCAACGGCGGTTCGACCATGGCGCCGCGCTGTACTGCCTCGTAGAAACCGACCTTGTCCGCACGGGCTTTGGCGGCGACGGCGGGATTTACCTGCTTGAGGTGGATGTAGCTGATCCGGTCGGGATGGCGACGAACGATCTCGCGGTTGTCGCCGGCGCAGTACTCGACGTGTCCGGTGTCCAGGCACAGCGCAACGGCATCGGGGTCGGTGTCGTCGAGGAACGTGTCGATGAACTGCTGGGTCTCGACATGCGTGTCGACGTGCGGGTGAAATGCGAGCTGAATGCCATACTGCTCCTTGATCATCCGGCCGAGTTTGTTCTGCCCGCCGACCAGGTCACCCCACTGCTCGGCCGTGAGTTCGGCGGGCTGGTTCAGCTCACCGGTCTGCAGGTCGGTGAACATCTCGGGCAGCACCACGAGGTGTTCGACGTCCATCGCCGCGAGTAGTTCGCAGACCTCGAACGCGTCGCGTCGCGATGACTCGAACGCGTCTGCCCCTCGATGAGTTGCGGCGCCGACCGTGCCTGCGGTGAGCGACAGGCCGCGCTTGCCGAGTTCGTCCTTCAGGTGTTCGGGATTTGTGGGCAGGTATCCGAACGGCCCGAGTTCGATCGTCCGGAACCCGGCTTCGACGACCTCGTCGAGGAACACCGACCAGTGCGGCTGCTGCGGATCATCGGGAAACCAGATACCCCACGAGTCGGGGGCGGTGCCCAGTTGCAGGCGTGCGTAGTCAGGGTTGGCAGTCGCGGGGGCGGCGATTTCTGAGGTGGTCATCGAATGTCCTCGTTTTGGTGTGTGTTCGAAAGCGATCAGGCGTTGACGGGCTGGGCGACCGCGACGGGAGAGCCGCTGCCGGCTGCCGCGATGGCGGCGTCCACCACACGCATGACATGCAGTGCGGAGGCGAAGCTGGTGTCCATCGGCTGGTCGGCGAGGATGCAGCGAACGAAATGCTGGATCTCGGCGACGAATGCCTCGGCATACCCGGTGCCCACACCGCCACCGGGCATCGCGGCGACGTCGGAGAAGTAGGGGTGCGCAGGTCCGGCGAACACGCGACGCGGCCCGGACAGCGCGCCTGCGCCGTCGTCGATGTGGAGATGGAACTCGCCGGCGGAGATTGAGTCGAAACGGGCGTGGCCCGCTGAGCCGTGGACCTGAATGCCCAGTGAGTTCGGGATACCCGTGGCGATGCGGTTGATGTGGATCTGCCCTACGGCCCCGTTCTCGAGTGCGACGGTGAGCAGCGCGATGTCGTCGGTGTCGACGACGCCGAAGTCGGAGGTGCCCGGGATCGGCCGCCGTGTGATGGCGGTCTGCATCGTCGACGAGATCACCCGGCGAACCGGCGCTATGACGTACTGCACGGTGTCGATGGCGTGGGTGCCGATGTCGATGAGGGCGCCCGCGCCCGCGGTGTCCTTGGCGTAGCGCCAGCCGAAGGGCGCCTCGGGCGAGGAGCCGTAGTCGGCGTTGTACCACGCGGTGAAGCTGTGCACGTCGCCGATTGCGCCGTCGGCGACCGCGCCCTGGACGGCCGCCAGGCCCGGCAACCGGCGGAACGAGAACCCGACACCCGTCACCGCGGATGACTGGTCGGCCGCCGCCGCCAGCGGCGCCGCTTCGGTGGCGCTGCGCCCGATGGGCTTCTCGGTGAGGACGTGCTTGCCAGACGCCAGGATCGCGGGCAACACGTCGGCGTGAACGCTGTTGGGCAGTGCCACGCTCACGGCGTCGATGGTCGAGTCGGCGAGCGCGGACTGCAGGTCCGCCGAGGCGGTGCGGTAGCCGTAGCGGTCGGCAGTTTTCTGGGCGAGGCCCACGTTGGGGTCGACGACGACGGCCAGGTCGACGTCGACGTGGTCGAGGCCGGCAGCCATCGACACGTTGCGCCATCCGAAGGCGTGGGCCTGTCCTGCGGCGCCCGCACCGACGAGGGCGACGCGCAAAATGCGTCGTGCAGTCATCTGATTCGCTTTCTCTAGTTTGGAGCGTTCCAAAGCCTGAATGTAGTGCACGTCACACAACTGTGTCAACATCTCGAACGCCTCTGAACTGGCCAATTATTGGATTGGTGGCGTGTCAACTCGACGCGGGGCTCTCAAGCATAGGTAGGCTGCGGTACTCTCTAGCTTAGAACGCTCCATACTGTGAACTGGGACATCGATATGACGAAGCAGGACGGCGCCGCGGTCAACGGTGGGAGTCAACGAGGTCGTCCGACGATCTTCGACGTCGCCGAGCGTGCCGGGGTCTCCAAATCACTGGTGTCGTTGGTGCTCCGCAACGGCGACAACGTCACGGCCGCGAAGCGCGCCGCAGTGCTCGCGGCCGTCGAAGAGCTCGGGTACAAGCCCAACCGCGCCGCGCGGTCGTTGGTCTCGCAGCGGACATTCACGGTGGGAGCCGTGGTCAGCGATCTGCACAACACGTGGTACATCGATCTGCTGGCATCCGTCAGGGCCGAGCTCACCGCCAATGGGCTGAACTTGTTCCTTGCCGAGGATCAGCAGATCGAAACCGACGCATCGGTTCTCGACGCATTTGTCGATGCCGGCGTGGACGGGCTGCTGTGTCTGGGCACGCTGCCCGCGACTGACCAACTTCTGCGGACCGCGCAATCGCTCCCTACGGTCGTCGCATCGGGTCGGGAACCCGATCTGCCGACGGTCGACGTCGTCACCGGCGACGACTTCGAAGGCGCGGTAAAGGCCGTGGCACATCTGGTTGAGCGGGGCCATCGACGGATCGCGCACCTCGGCGGTACGGGCCGGGCTGCCGAACTGCGCATTCAGGGCTATCGAGATGCTATGCAGCGCAACGGTATCGGCGATGAAATCCGGGTGGAGATCAGTGATCGCAGCGAAGACGGCGACCGCCGAGCGGCGCGCGCTCTGCTTGCGCCGACGGGGCGCCCGACGGCAATCTTCGCCAACAACGACTACGCGGCTGTCATCGCGATGTCAGAGGCACGAGAGATCGGGCTCGCGGTTCCCGACGACCTGAGCGTCGTCGGCTACGACAACAGTTACCTGGCGCAACTCGGATACATCGGGTTGACCACGGTCGACAACAACTACACCGAAATGGGCAGATTGGCGGTCTCGCGGCTCATCCGGCGGATCGAGACCCCGACCGCCCCACGCACCGTCACTCTGTTGGACCCGGCCATGGCATCGCGCACGACTGTGGCTGAGCCGCGCGACATTTGAGAAGGCAGCCAGGCGGCGACAGTTACTGAGCCAAAGTCGCGCTGACGTAGACGATCTCGCCGAGTGGGTCAGTGTCCTCGGCGCCCGCCGGCACGGTTCGGCCGTAGCGCTCGAACAGCTCGAGGCGAGGAGCGCCGGTGACGGTCCAGCCCTTACCGCTCAGATATTCCATGACGTGGCTGCGGGCACCGGCGTACACCAGCGACGGCATGTCGAGATCGAGACCGTAGTCGCGCAACGGTTCGGAGAGCGCGCTCGCCTTGGCCGCGTCGAAATCGATGATGCCGGGCGCGTATTCGGTGGTGATCGTGCTACCCGGCGCGGACAGCGCGGTGATCCGGTCGAACAACGCGTCCTGGGCTTCGGGCGGTAGGTAGATGAGCAGCCCCTCGGCCAGCCACGCGGTGGGCTGTGACGAGTCGAACCCGGCTTCCCGCAACGCCGCGGGCCAGTCCTCGCGAAGGTCGATCGCCACGGGCCGATGGATCGCCGTCGGCGCAGCGCCGAGACCGTTCAATGTCTGAGTCTTGAACGCGATCACCTTCGGCTGGTCGAGCTCGTAGACGACGGTGCCCGCCGGCCACGCCAGTCGGTAGGCGCGGGCATCCAGCCCGGAGGCCAGGATCACGACCTGCGCGACACCGGCGGCTGTCGCCGCCACGCAACAGTCGTCGAAGAACTTGGTGCGCACCGCCATTCCGTCGATCATCGCCTGCGCACGCTCTGCCGAACTGTCGGGGAACTGCGACAGGTCGATCTCACCGTCGAGCAGCTTCGTGAAGAACTCGATGCCGACGGCCCGAACCAGAGGTTCGGCGAACGGGTCGTTGATCAGCGGGTCGGGATCGGCACTGGCCGCCGCCCGGCCGGTCGCGACCAGCGTCGCCGTCGCTCCCACGCTGGAGGCCAGATCCCAGGAATCGTCTGCGGTGCGCGCCATGGGTTCTATCCCAACGTCGCTGTGAGGTAACCGGAATCGCCGACCATCGCGCGCAGCGCGTCGTCGACGGGCTCAAAACCGTTCTGGACGTAGGCCTGCGAGCTCGTCAGTACCTCCGTCTGCCAACCCTGCGCGCGCAGGTGGTCGCCGGCGCTCGCGCGGGGTCCGTTGTAGAACAGCTCCTCGAGGTTGATGTCGCTGCCGTGCCTGCGGGCGCGCGCGGTCATCGCCTTGGCCCAGTCGCCGGTCATCGCCTTGATGTCCATGTGCTCAGTGGCCAGCCGGCTGCCGGGCGCGCTGAGATCCGAGATGTTGTCCAGCAGCCGGTCCTGCGCCTCGGGCGGCAGGTAGATGAGCAGCCCCTCGGCGATCCACGCCGTCGGAGTCGACCGGTCGAAACCCGTCTCGTGCAACGCTTTCGGCCAATCCTCGCGAAGATCGATCCCGACGGTCCTACGGTCGGTGGTGGGCGCTGCGCCGGCATCGTCGAGGACCCGGGTCTTGAACTCGATGACGGACGGCTGGTCGATCTCGTAGACGACGGTGCCCGCGGGCCAGGCCAGCCGGTAGGCCCTGGTGTCGAGCCCCGAGGCCAGGATGACGGCCTGGCGGATACCGGCGGCGCCCGCGTCGGTGAAGAAGTCGTCGAAGAAGCGGGTGCGCACCGCGATGTGGCTCTTCATCTGGTCGGCGCCGAACAGCGGATCATCGTCGGCGCCGACCGTGAAGTCGATCTCGCCCGTGGCGACCTTGACGAAGTGCGGGATGCCGACGGCCTCGACGAGGAGCTCGGCATACGGGTCGTGGATCAGCGGGTCGGGAGCTCGGCTCGCGAACGCCCGGGACGCGGCCACCGACGTTGCGGTGGCGCCGACGCTCGAGGTCAGATCCCAGGTGTCCCCATCAGTGCGTGTCATGAGAGTTCCTTTCGGGGAGGTCTGCGGTAAGCGCTATCGAATCACGCAGCGCGGCAAGGCGTTCGGGGGCGTGGAACTTGCGGCCGTACTTCGCGAAAACGTCGGGCCGCGGTGTGGAACAGGCTCGCCACGTCGAGATCCAGACCTTGGTCCTGAAACTGATCGCGCAGGCCCCAGCCGCGTTCGCCGATGCTCGCCCCGGCATCGGGGTGGTACTCGGTGGCCAGCCTGCTACCCGGCGCGCTCAGGTGGGTGATCTCGTCGAACAGCCGGTCCTGCGCATCCGGCGGCAGATAGACGCGCAGCCCCTCGGCGATCCACGCGGTCGGCACGTCCGCGTCGAAGCCGGCCTCGCGCAACGCGGCCGGCCAGTCGTCGCGCAGGTCGACCGCAACGGTGTGCAGTTGTGCAGCAGGCTGGGCGCCCAGTGCCGCCAGCGTCGCCGTCTTGAACTCGATGACGGCGGGCTGGTCGATCTCGAACACGGTGGTGCCCGTCGGCCAATCCAGCCGGTAGGCGCGGGAGTCCAGCCCCGACGCCAGGATGACGGCCTGCGTGATCTGTTGCGGCCCGGCTCCACACGCGTCGGCGAAGAAGTCGTCGAAGAACCGCGTCCGGACTGCCATCACGTCCGTCATTAACGAGGCTCCCCCGGAGTCGTCACCGGAGGCGTAGTCGATCTCTCCGGCGACGACCTTGGTGAAGAACTCGATCCCGACCGCGCGCACCAATGGTGCTGCATACGGGTCGTCAATCAGCGGCGCGGGTTCGCGGCTGGCGATGGCGCGCGCAGCGGCGACCATCGTCGCCGTCGCCCCGACGCTCGACGTAAGATCCCAGGAGTCGCCCTCGGTGCGTGCCATCTGCGGTCCCCTCTACTTGCTCGCGTTGACGTACCGCACGTCGCCGAAGCGCTCGTCGGGGCTCAACGACGTCAGGCCGTACCGGGTCAGCAGGTCGTTGGTGGGTGTCGCGTCCACGGTCCAGCCGCGGTCGCGCAGGTACTCGTCGACCTCCGCGCGATCCCCGGTGAACACGAGGTCGGAGAAGTCGATGTCGAACCCGTGGGCCCGCCAGCGGTCGGTGGACTCCTTCATCTGCTCGCGCAGCTCGTCGTCGTCGACGTCCTGATGAGTGGGCACGGCCTCGACCGCCAGCCGGCTGCCCGCCGGGCTCAGCTCGGTGATCGTGTCCAGCAGCCGGTCCTGCGCTTCCGGCGGCAGGTAGCCCAGCAGCCCCTCGGCGATCCACGCCGTCGGCGCGCTCGCATCGAAGCCGGCCTCGGCCAGCGCCGCGGGCCAGTCGTTGCGCAGATCGATGGCGACCGTCTTCAACGTCGTCGACGGGGCGGCGCCGAGGTCGGCCAGCGTCCGGGCCTTGAACTCCAGCACCTCGGGCTGGTCGATCTCGAACAGCGTCATGTCCTCGGGCCACGTCAGCCGGTAGGCGCGGGCGTCCAGGCCGGAGGCCAGGATGACGCCCTGCCGGACACCGGCGGCGATCGCGGCGGCGAAGAAGTCGTCGAAGAACCGGGTGCGGGCGGCCATGCCGTCGGCGAACCGGCTCATCCCGACGGGGGACTCGCCGCCGTCACGGGCGTCCAGTTCGGCCGTCGTCAGCTCACCGGTGGCCAGACGGGTGAAGAAGTCGACCCCGACCGCGCGCACCAGCGGTTCGGCGAATGGATCGTCGATCACGGGCTGCTCGGCACGGGTGGCCACCGCGCGTGCGGCGGCGACCATCGTCGCGGTCGCACCCACGCTCGAGGCGAGGTCCCAGGTGTCGTTGTCGGTACGTGGCATGCGCGGAAATCCTGTTCCTATTAATTAGCCAGGTTAATAACTGCCTTCGAATGTACGCCGATTCCGGGGCCGCCGGATTCGGGGCAACCAACCTGCAACTGTTAGTCTCGTAGACTGTTTGAACGCGTGACTTGCGCAGGCTGTTCTGCCTGCTCGTGCCGTCGCGCCCACGCCTTAACCACGACGCTGGTTCCGCCAGCCACATGAGCACGCCGAGATCGACCGGCCGTGCAGGAGGAAAGAGTGCTCTCGGCTTTCATCTCATCACTGCGGACAGTCGATCTGAGGCGAAAGATCCTGTTCACGCTCGGCATCGTGATCCTCTACCGGGTCGGCGCCTCGGTGCCGTCGCCGGGGGTGAACTACCCGAACGTGCAGCAGTGCATCGCCCAGGTCAGCGGCGGCGAGTCCGGACAGATCTACTCGCTGATCAACCTGTTCTCCGGCGGCGCGCTGCTGCAGCTGTCGGTGTTCGCGGTGGGCATCATGCCCTACATCACCGCGAGCATCATCGTGCAGCTGCTCGGCGTGGTGATCCCGCGCTTCGAGCAGCTGCGCAAAGAGGGGCAGGCAGGCCAGACGAAGCTCACTCAGTACACCCGCTACCTCGCGATCGCGCTGGCGATCCTGCAGGCGACCAGCATCGTGGCGCTGGCCGCCAACGGCGGGCTGCTGCAGGGTTGTGCGCTCGACATCATCGAGGGGCAGAGCGAGGGCCTCAACATCGGCACCCTGGCCGTCATCGTCATCGTGATGACCGCCGGCGCGGCGCTGGTCATGTGGATGGGCGAGCTCGTCACCGAGCGCGGCGTCGGCAACGGCATGTCGCTGATCATCTTCGCCAGCATCGCGGCGTCGATCCCGGGTGAGGGCAAGAACATCCTGGACAGCCGCGGTGGCATGGTCTTCACGCTGGTGTGTCTCGCGGCCGTCGCGATCGTCGTCGGCGTGGTCTTCGTCGAGCAGGGTCAGCGCCGTATCCCGGTCCAGTACGCCAAGCGCATGGTGGGCCGCAAGATGTACGGCGGCACGTCGACCTATCTGCCGTTGAAGGTCAACCAGGCCGGCGTCATCCCGGTCATCTTCGCGTCGTCGCTGATCTACATCCCGCACCTGATCACCCAGCTGATCACCAGCGCCAGCGACACCCCGAGCACCGGGTGGTGGCAGACCTTCGTCGCCGAGTACCTGACCGACCCGAGCAGCCCGGTCTACATAGCGATCTACTTCGGCCTGATCGTGTTCTTCACCTACTTCTACGTCTCGATCACGTTCAACCCCGAGGAACGCGCCGACGAGATGAAGAAGTACGGCGGCTTCATCCCCGGCATCCGCCCGGGCAAGCCGACCGCCGACTACCTGCGGTTCGTGCTGTCTCGCATCACGCTGCCGGGCTCGATCTACCTCGGCATCATCGCCGTGCTGCCGAACCTGTTCCTTGAGATCGGCAACACCGGTTCGGTGCAGAACCTGCCGTTCGGCGGTACCGCCGTCCTCATCGCCGTGGGCGTCGCGCTCGACACCGTCAAGCAAATCGAAAGCCAGCTCATGCAGCGCAACTATGAAGGGTTCCTCAAGTGAGAATCGTGTTGTTGGGACCGCCCGGCGCGGGCAAGGGTACGCAGGCCGCGAAGCTGGCGGAGAAGCTCGGCATCCCGCACATCTCGACCGGCGATCTGTTCCGTCACAACATCAGCAACAACACCGAGCTGGGCATCGAGGCCAAGAAGTATCTCGACGCCGGCGACCTGGTCCCCGCCACGCTCACCAACGCGCTGGTCGACGACCGCCTCGACGACGAGGACGCCAAGCAGGGCTTCATCCTCGACGGCTTCCCGCGCTCGGTGGAGCAGGCCAAGGCCCTCGCCGAGATGCTGGAGAAGCGCGGCCAGGCGCTCGACGCGGTGGTCGAGTTCCGGGTCCCGGAGGAGGAACTGGTCTCCCGTCTGAAGGGCCGCGGTCGCGCCGACGACACCGAGGACGTGATCCGCAACCGGTTCAAGGTCTACCGGGACGAGACCGCGCCGCTGCTGGACTACTACTCCGCCGACCTCAAGACCGTCGACGCCGTCGGCGAGCTCGACAAGGTCTTCGAGCGGGCG
The DNA here is from genome assembly GCF_052245755.1 of Mycobacterium sp. 4D054. Lineage (NCBI taxonomy): Bacteria > Bacillati > Actinomycetota > Actinomycetes > Mycobacteriales > Mycobacteriaceae > Mycobacterium > Mycobacterium sp. 4D054. Next base: position 46,766 of record NZ_JBQQCF010000018.1, on the reverse strand, counting down.
CTCACCGCGCTCGGCCGCTGAATGGTCTCCATTCCCGGGCTCCGCAGCCGCAAGGTCGTTCCCCAGCGCACTGCCGGTGAGCTGGACGCGATGGCCGCCGCCGGCGCGCTGGTCGCCGCCGCCCTGCGCGCGGTGCGGGCCGCGGCCGCGCCGGGCGTGTCCACGCTCGAGCTCGACGCCGTCGCCGAATCGGTGATCCGGGACGGCGGAGGTGTTCCGTCATTCCTCGGCTACCACGGCTTCCCGGCGTCGATCTGCGCGTCGGTGAACGACCGCGTGGTGCACGGCATCCCGACCGCTGACGAGAAGCTGGCGGCCGGGGATCTGGTGTCGATCGACTGCGGCGCCATCCTCGACGGCTGGCACGGCGACTCGGCGGTCACGTTCGGCGTCGGCGGCGTCATCGCCGTCGACGATGCGCTGTCGGCCGCCACCCGGGAATCCATGGAGGCCGGCATCGCCGCCATGGTGCCGGGCAACCGGCTGACCGACGTCTCGCACGCGATCGAGCAGGGCACCCGGGCCGCGGCGAAGCGGCACGGCCGCACGTTCGGCATCGTCGCCGGTTACGGCGGCCACGGCATCGGCCGCGAGATGCACATGGACCCGTTTTTGCCCAATGAGGGGTCACCGGGCCGCGGTCCGTACCTGGCCCCGGGCTCGGTGCTGGCCATCGAGCCGATGCTCACCCTCGGGACGAGCAAGACGATCGTGCTCGACGACGGCTGGACCGTCGTCACCGCCGACGGCTCCCGCGCGGCACACTGGGAGCACACTGTCGCGGTCACCGACGACGGACCGAGGATTCTGACCGCCTGAGACCGGTCTGAACCGATCGTCCTCCGCCGTCGTGTCGTAGACGGAGGACGTGATGGACGATCCGGCGACGATGCGGGCGCTCTACGACGAGCATGCGGCCGCGCTCTGGAGTTACGCGCTGCGGCTGACCGGTGATCGGGCCAGGGCCGAGGACATCGTGCAGGAGACGCTGCTGAGGGCGTGGCGCCACCCCGAGGTCACCGCCGACGCCGACCGCTCGGCGCGAGCCTGGCTGTTCACCGTCGCGCGCAACATGATCATCGACGAACACCGCAGCGCCCGGTCCCGTCACGAGACCGGGATGCCCGACGTCGAGTATGTCGCCGACCGGGCCTCACCCGACGAGTCGGACACCACGCTGAACCGGATGCTGCTGCGCACTGCGCTGGGCAGGCTGTCCGACGAACACCGGGCCGTCGTGCGGCGGGCCTACTACCAGGGCTGGACCACGGGACAGATCGCCGCGGACCTGAGGATCCCGGAGGGCACCGTGAAGTCCCGGCTGCACTACGCGGTCCGCGCGCTGCGGCTCGGACTGCAGGAGATGGGGGTGACGCCGTGATGCAGGACCGCTACCTGACGTGGGACGCCGCGTATGTGCTCGGCGCGCTCGACGGTGACGAACGCCGCGAGTACGAACATCACCTGGCCGGCTGCCGGCACTGCCGCTCGGCGGTCACCGAGATCACCGACATGCCGCAGATGCTGGCCGTGCTGGCGGCCGACGACGTCGACGCGATCGAGCGCGCCGGTGCGCGGCGCCGCCGCGCCCGGTGGCTCACCACGGCCGCGGTCGGGGTGGCCGCCGCGGCGCTGGCCGTGGCGCTGGTGCTCGTGATCCGGCCGCCGTCTGATCAGCCCGTCGCGCAGATGCAGGAGATGACCAAGCTCGCCGAGACGCCGATCAACGCCAGCATCGCGCTCGAAGGCTACGGCTGGGGTACGCGCATCGACATGGCCTGTTCGTACGGGGACTGGGGACGCCGGGACGCGCCCCCGCAGAACCTCGGCATGGTGGTGATCGGCCACGACGGGAGCCGCAGCGAGATCGCCACCTGGCTGGGCGTCTCGGGCGCCACCGCTCTGCCCAGCGCCACCACCCCGATGCCCATGACGCAGATCGCGGCCGTGCAGCTGGTGTCGGCGCCGGACGGAAAGGTGTTGCTGGAACGGCGGCTGTGAACCGGTGCGGGCCGTGCGGTAAGAAGAGGCGTGGCATCCGAACGGCGCGACCCGATCGCCACCGCGCGCGCGAACTGGGAACGCTCCGGGTGGGGGGACGTCGCCGACGGCATGGTCGCGGTCACCTCGGTGATGCGGGCCCATCAGATCCTGCTGGCCCGGGTGGAGACCGCGCTGCGGCCCTACGACCTGAGTTTCTCGCGGTTCGAGCTGCTGCGCCTGCTGGCCTTCAGCCGTACCGGGGCGCTGCCGATCACCAAGGCCTCCGACCGGCTGCAGGTGCACGTCACCAGCGTCACGCACGCGATCCGCCGGCTGGAGGCCGACGGTCTGGTCGAACGCGTGCCGCACCCGACCGACGGCCGCACCACGCTGGTGCGGATCACCGAGCTGGGCCGCTCGACGGTCGAGGATGCGACGGTGACGCTGAACAACGACGTGTTCGCCGACATCGGTATCTCGGCCGAACAGTCCCGGACGCTGGCCGAGGCGATCCAGACACTGCGCCACAGCGCCGGCGACTTCTGACGCGTCAGCTCACGTCCGGTCGGTGTCCGCGGCCGGGTGGGTGACCGGCGGCAGCGGGATCGTCGCGGTGACGGTGGTGCCCGAGCCGGGCCGGGAGCGGATGTTGAGCCGGCCGCCGACGATCTCCGCGCGCTCGGCCATCGACAACAGCCCGTAACCACCCATCTCGTCACTGCCCAACGGATGTTCGAAGGTGTCGAAACCGACTCCGTCGTCGGCGATCTCGAGCCTGGCTGTGTTGTCGTCGACCCGGAACACCAGCCGTGCCAGCGAGGCGTCGGCGTGCTTGACGACATTCTGCAGGCATTCCTGCGCGATGCGGTACAGGGCCAGCTCGATGTGGTCGGGGAGGCGGGTGTCGTCGAGGTCGACGTCGATCGTGATCTGCGGGATCGAGCGGGCCAGGCTGGCCAGCCCGCCGGAGAGCCCGAGGTCGTCGAGCACCGGCGGTCGCAACCCGCTGATCGCGGCGCGGGCTTCCTGCAGCGTCAGCTCGGCGAGCTCCCGGGCCCGGTCCAGCTGCTCGTGCAGGGCGTCCCGATCGCCCGGTGATCTCGCGGCCTGAGCGGCGGCGTCGAGGCGGTAGGACAGCGTGACCAGGCGCTGGGAGATGCCGTCGTGGATGTCGCCGGCGAGCCTGCGGCGCTCCAGTTCCTGCGCCTCGATCACCTGCTCGACGAAGTTCTCGTGCGCACGCTCGCGCGCCACCAGCTGCCGGTGCAGCCGGGCCTGGTGCATCGCACCGGCGATCAGGCGACCGATGACCAGCAGCAGTTCCACATCGCGGTCGCCGAAGTCGCGCTCGGCCACGGTGTGCACGTTGAGCACGCCGACCAGTCCGCCCGGGTCGGTCTCCATCGGCACCGACACCATCGAGGTGAAATCGCGGCCGCGCAGCGACTGGAACGGCAGGTAGCGAGGGTCGGACTCCTTGTCCTTCTTGATCACCACCGGCTGCCGGTTGCCGGCTACCCAACCCGAAATACCCTGTCCCAGTGGCAATCTGATCTTGCCGACCTCCGAGTCGAACGGCGGGGTGGCGCCGGCCAGCGTCAGCGAGCGCTCGGTGTCGTCGAGCACGTGCACGAAGCACACGTCGGAGTCGGTGGCCGCGGTGATCATCCTGGCCGCCGCGGCGGCCAGCGGCTCGACGCCGGGACCGCTGGATGCGGCCCTGATGAGTTCGCGCAGCAGCGCGAGCTCGCGGTCGGCGGTCAGCAGTGGCCGGGTCACTGGTAGATGCCTTCCCGCAGCGCGGTGGCCACGGCGCCGGTGCGGTCGGACACGCCGAGCTTGCGGTAGATGGAGCTCAGGTGGGTCTTGACGGTTTCGTCGCCGATGATGAGCCTGGCGGCGATGGCGCGGTTGGACAGTCCGTTGACCACCAGTGCCAGGATCTCGCTCTCCCGCTGGGTCAGACCGTGCCGGGCGCCTGGCCAGAACTCGTCGCGCTGCATCCGGGCCGCGGTGTCGGCGGCCCGGGCCGCCATGCTCGGGTCGATCGCGGTCTGGCCGCCGTGCACGTACTCGAGCTGTTTGACCAGCTCCTCGCTGCTGATGCTCTTGAGCAGGTAGCCCGATGCGCCGACCCGCAGCGCCTGGTACAGGTACTGCTCGTCGTCGTAGACCGACAGCATCACCACCTTGCGGCCGGGGTCGCGTTCGCGCAGCTGCTGGCACACGTCCAGCCCGCTGGAGCCCTGCATGCGCACATCGCAGAGCACGATGTCGGGGTCCAGGCCGGCGACCACGCCCAGCACGTGGTCTGCGCCCACTGCCTGGCCGACCACGGTGACCCGGTCGCCGAACGCGGCGAGCATGGCCTTGAGGCCCTCGATGACCATCTCGTGGTCGTCGACCAGCACGATGCGCACCGGATCGGCAGCCATGGCCCCCACCTTAGAGGCGCGCCGGCGGGTCGCTGCCCAACTTGGCCCGGACAATCCCCCGCGCGGGGGAGGCGGATCAGGTGTGACGTGCGCCACGATCTGATCGTGCAATCGACAGAGCAGAGAGCATGGCGGGCCGGCCGATTCTGGTGGGACTGGCCCCAGCCCAACGGCGCCCCGGCCCAGCCGATGAAGATGCTGCGCGCGGTGATCTTCGATCTCGACGCGCTCGCCGACATCGAGGACGCCGGTCACCGGCCCGCCTTCAACAAGGCGTTCGCCGAGCTCGGATTGGACATCGAGTGGACGTCCGCGCGCTACCGGCAACTGCAGGCGCTGCCCGACGAACGTCGCCGCGTCGCCGCTGAACTGCGCAAGCGGGGCGTGATGACCGAATGCGACGTGCTCGCCGAGCTGCTGGTCGACGAGATCTGCGCGACGAAGGCGATGATCCTCGACGAGACGGTGCTCGACGCCGACATCACGGCGCGGCCCGGGATGGCGGAGCTCATCGCCGAGGCCTACGGTGCCGGCATCGGCGTCGGGCTGATCAGCACGGGCAGCCATACCTGGGTCGAACCGCTGGTGCGGCAACTCGTCGGCGACGGCGTGGTGACCACGATCGTCACCACCGACGACGCCCCGCGCGGTGAGCTGTACGCGGCCATGCTGGCCGAACTCGGCGCCCCTGCGCAGGAGTGTCTGGCGTTCGCGGGGTCGCAGGAGAGCCGACGCGCGGCCGCGGCCACCGGCGTGGCGACCGTCCTGATCGACAGCGACGCAGCGGCCCCGCGGTGTGTCGGCGACTGTCAGCGCCTGCACGACTCGTGGAACGACACGCACCGCAGCCCAACGGCCGCCTAAGCGGTGCGGCGCGGGCTCAACCGCGCAGCATCTCGATGATCGCGCTGAAGTCCTTCTCGGCGTGGTCCTTGGTGAACTGCTCGTAGATCTCGGCGGCGTGGGTGCCCAGCGGCGCCGACGCCCCGGTCGAGTTCACCGCAGCCATCGCCAGGCCGAGGTCCTTGTTCATCAGTGCCGTCGCGAAGCCGGGCTTGAAATCGTTGTTCGCCGGTGACGTCGGAACCGGCCCGGGCACGGGGCAGTTGGTGTGCACGGCCCAGCAGTTTCCGGTGGCACCGGTGATCACGTCGAACAGCGACTGGGCGGGTAGCCCGAGCTTCTCGGCGAGCACGAACGCCTCGCCGATCGCGATCTGCTGCACGGCGAGGACCATGTTGTTGCACAGCTTCGCGGCCTGCCCGGCGCCGGAGGCGCCGCAGTGGATGATCTTGCCCGCCATGGGTTCCAGCACCGGCTTGGCGCGCTCGAACGCGTCGTTCTCGCCGCCGACCATGAACGCCAGCGTGCCCGCCGTGGCGCCCTTGATGCCGCCGGAGACCGGCGCGTCGATCTGGGACAGTCCCTTGCCGGTCGCCTGGGTGTGGATGGCGCGGGCGTCGTCGACCGAGATCGTGGACGTGTCGATCAGCAGGGCGCCCGCCTTGGCCGCCGGCACCACCTCGTCATACACGGTCTTGACGATGGTGCCGTTGGGCAGCGACGTGATCACCACGTCGGCGTCGGCGACCGCGGCCGCGGCGCTGTCGAAAACGCTCGCGCCCTTGGCTTTTGCCGCCGCCTTCAGGTCGTCGACCAGGTCGAAGGCGTGCACGGCGTGCCCGGCCGCCACAAGGTTCGCCGCCATCGGGCCGCCCATGTTGCCCAGGCCCAGGAACGCGATCGTCGTCATAGAGTCTGACCTCTCTTGTCAGGAAGCGCGGGCACGGGCGGCGGCGGACCGCCCGATCACCACGCGCATGATTTCGTTGGTGCCCTCCAGGATGCGATGCACCCGCAGATCGCGCACGATCTTCTCCAGCCCGTATTCGCGCAGGTAGCCGTAGCCGCCGTGCAGTTGCAGGGCCTGGTCGGCGACCTCGAAGCAGGCGTCGGTGACATAGCGTTTGGCCATCGCGCACAACTCGACGCGCTCCGGGTGCTCGTTGTCCAAAGCCGTTGCCGCGCGCCACAACAACGCCCGTGACGTCTCCAGCGCGGTGGCCATGTCGGCGAGCGTGAACCGGATGGTCGGCTCGTCGAGCAGGGACCCGCCGAACGCCTGCCGGTCGGCCAGGTACGCCACCGACTTGTCGTAGGCCGCCTGCGCGCCGCCCAGCGAGCAGGCCGCAATGTTGATGCGTCCGCCGTTGAGACCCTTCATCGCGATGCCGAACCCGGTGCCCTCACCCTCGGTTCCGCCGAGCAGAGCGTCGGCGGGCACCCGGGCGCCTTCGAAGATGACCTGCTTGGTGGGCTGGGCGTTCCAGCCCATCTTCACCTCGTCGGTGCCGAAGCTCAGGCCCGGGGTGTCCTTCGGAACCACGAACGTCGAGATGCCGCGCGGTCCGTCATCGCCGGTGCGGGCCATCACCACGTAGACCTCGGAGGTGCCCGCACCCGAGATGAACTGCTTCACCCCGTCCAGGACGAAATCCGACCCCGAGCGAACCGCCCTGGTGCGCAAGGCGCTTGCATCCGATCCGGCGCCCGGTTCGGTCAGGCAGTAACTGGCGATCGTCTCCATGGACGCCATCCGTGGCACCCATTCCTTGCGCTGCTCCTCGGTGCCGAAGCTGTCGACCATCCACGCGCACATGTTGTGGATCGACAGGAACGCCGCGACGGTCGGATCGGCGGTCGCCAGCTTCTCGAAGATGCGTACCGCGTCGATACGCCGCAGCTCGCTGCCGCCCACGTCGTCGCGGCAGTAGATCGCCGCCATGCCGAGTTCGGCGGCCTCGCGCAGCACGTCGGTGGGGAAGTGGTGCGTTTCGTCCCACTCCAGCGCGTGCGGGGCCAGCCGCTTCTCCGCGAACGCGGCCGCCGTCTCGACGATGACGCGTTCGTCCTCGTCCATGCCGAAATAGTCCATTTCCGAATCTATTTCATGGTGGGGATGACGAATTCGGCGCCATCCTTGATGCCCGACGGCCACCGCTCGGTGACGGTCTTGACCTTGGTGTAGAACTGGATCGACGCCGGCCCGTGCTGGTTGAGGTCGCCGAAGCCGGACCGCTTCCAGCCGCCGAAGGTGTGGTAGGCCACCGGGACCGGGATCGGCACGTTCACCCCGACCATGCCGACCTGGACCTTGGACACGAAGTCACGGGCGGCGTCACCGTCGCGGGTGAAGATCGCCACGCCGTTGCCGTACTCGTGCTTGGTCGGCAGGCTCAGCGCTTCTTCGTAGTCCTTGGCGCGCACGATGCACAGCACCGGCCCGAAGATCTCGTCGGTGTAGATCGACATGTCGGTGGTGACGTGGTCGAACAGGGTGGGGCCTATGAAAAATCCGGCAGAAAGCTCCGCTCCGTCAAAGGTCAGTTCGTCGGTGGCGCGCTCGCGCCCGTCGACCACCAGCTCGGCGCCGGCCTCGACGCCCTGGCCGATGTAGTCACGCACGCGCTCGAGCGCAGCACCGGTGACCAGCGGTCCGTAGTCGGCCTTCGGATCGAGGCTGTGGCCGACCCGGAGCTGATTGACACGCTCCACCAAGCGATTACGCAGACGGTTCGCGGTCTCTTCGCCGACGGGCACCGCGACGCTGATCGCCATGCAGCGCTCGCCGGCGCTGCCGTAGCCGGCGCCGATCAGCGCATCGACGGCCTGGTCGAGATCGGCGTCGGGCATGATGATCATGTGGTTCTTCGCGCCACCGAAGCACTGTGAACGCTTTCCGTGCGCCGCGGCGGTCGAGTAGATGTACTGCGCGATGTCGGAGCTGCCGACGAAGCCGACGGCCTGGATGTCGGGGTGGGTCAGGATCGCGTCGACCGCTTCCTTGTCGCCCTGGACCACCTGGAAGACACCGGCGGGCAGCCCGGCCTCTCCGAACAGCTCGGCCAGGCGCACCGGCACCGAGGGGTCCCGCTCGGAAGGCTTGAGGATGAACGCGTTTCCGCATGCGAGCGCCGGGCCGGCCTTCCACAGCGGGATCATGGCGGGGAAGTTGAACGGCGTGATTCCGGCGACGACGCCGAGCGGCTGCCGGATGGAGTAGACGTCGATGCCGCTGCCGGCGTTCTCGGTGAACTCACCCTTGAGCAGGTGCGGGATGCCGATCGCGAACTCGATGACCTCGATGCCGCGCTGGATGTCGCCCTTGGAGTCGGCGACCGTCTTGCCGTGCTCGATGGAGAGCAGTTCTGCCAATTCCTCGATGTTGGCGTGGACCAGCTCGATGAACTTCATCATCACGCGGGCGCGGCGCTGCGGGTTCCAGGCGGCCCATTCCTTCTGGGCCTCCACGGCCGAGGCGACGGCGGTGTCGACGTCGGCCTTGCTGGCCAGCAGGACCTGCGCCTGAACCTCGCCGGTGCTCGGGTTCAGCACGTCGGCCGTACGGGTGGACGAGAGCTCGCTGCGCTTCCCGTCGATGAAATGGGGGATACGGGTATCCGCTGTCTGTGTGGTCATGGTGAAGCCTTCCGCGTAGATACTTGGATATCCTAGTAATCGTGACCGCGCTTGGCAAGAGGCGGGATTGGCGTCTACGACAAGAGATGTCGGAAGCTGGTCGGAGTGGCTTCGACTTAGTGCGCCAATCAGCTACAGGTGTTCGCTGAAAATTGTATGGTCGGCGCATAACATTTCGCCCGATCCGGCGCCCCAGCTGGTCGGCTCCCAATTGGCATGCAGATGGGACGCGGGATCGCAGCGGTTCGGGGATTCGCTGCGCACGCGCCCATCCGGTTCGTGTCTCGGGCGGATCGTCCGGCGTCGGATATCGGAGGGGACCGTGTCATGCGCGATGTAGTGAAGCGCCCTATTTCGCCGCGGAACCGCATCCTCGCCATGCTGTTCGTCGGCATCCAGATTCTCGTTCCTGCCGGATTTCTTGGGCTCCGCTGGGTGAAAGAGGGTTCGCAGCCGACCACGGAGTTCCCGTTTTCCTGGCAGATGTACAGCAGGGCCTCGAGTATTGAGTACTTCGGCATCGATGATGCCGGCGAAGAAATTGCGCTGAGCACCGAGGGGCTCATCCCTGTCCTCCGCGGCGTCGCGTACGACTACTCGGTCCCTGCGATGTTGTGCGACGCGAACCCCGAGCTGGTCGCGGTGCAGCGGCGGGCGGATGACCCCGAGCTTGACGACTTTACCGAGTTCGTTTCATGTTGAACGTCTTCCGCAGCGCGTTTGGTGCTTTGTGCACATTGAAGGCCGTGTCTTTGCTGATCGGCACGGTTGCGACGGCGGGATCGTTCAGCATTGGTGTACTGGCGGTTGCCTGCGGATTGCTGATGGCCGCGGCCGGCATCGCGCTCATCGTCGGCTATCGCCGGCGCCTCGCAGCATCGGTCGTGGTCGCCACGGGCCTGATGTTCCTGATCCCGTTCGGTGCGTACAACCACCACCTCTACCTGTTGATCCTCATTGCGTTGATCCTCGCGGTCGACATCGAGGTCGCGTTGCTCCTCAAGATTCAGCTCACCATCGTGTACGCGTTCGGGACTCTCGCGAAGGTCAACGACGTCTTCCTTTCCGGCACCGAACTGCACATCTCGATGGTGGAACGGTCTGTATGGGCCACCGTCATCGGGCAGCCGGCTCCTTCAGCGCTGCTGATCCCGATGAGCATCGGCGTCGTCATCGCCGAAGGCTTTCTCGCCGTCGGGTTCTGGTTCCGGAGCACGCGTTGGGTCGCCCTCGTGATCGGCGTTGGGCTCCACTGTTCCATGATGATCCTGCTTTCCGACAGCTTGGCCCGTTTTGTGAATCTGCTGGTCTACGGCGGACTCATGTACACGCTGTACATTCCGTTCTTTAGTGACAAGATCGAACCATGGTGGAACCGGCGCTCCGAGGCGCGGGCCGCGGTTTCACCGGTCCGGCATCCTGCTGATGCTCGCGGAGGAGCCGAACACAGCTGACGGTTCGTCGGCCTGGAACTATGGCCGCCGCTCCTGACGCAGTTCCGCGACGAATGCCTGCGCCTGCTCCCATGTCGGGAGCAGCCCGGCCGCGCGCGCCTGCTCGAGCGAAGGGGCGTCCCGGTCGCGGTCGGACAGGATCAGCTCGCCGGCCCAGCGGCCCGTCAGCCAGGACCGCCAGTCGATTCCCAGGGTCGGGTCCAGCGGGTCGACGGTGTGCTCGCGGACGGGGTCGTAGCCGGCCGAGCACAGGTAGCTCACCATCGAATCATCCTGCAGTGCAAGGAAAGCGTGTCCGAGTCCCTCGGAGAGATACACCGACCGGTGCGCGGTGTCGTCCAGCACGACCGCGTCCCACCGGCCGAAGGTGGGCGAGCCGACCCGGATGTCGACCACGACGTCGACGACGGCGCCCCGCATGCACGACACGTACTTGGCCTGACCCGGCGGCAACTGCGCGAAATGCACCCCGCGCAGCACCCCGGCCCGCGACACCGAGCAGTTGGCCTGCCGAAGGTCGAACCGGTGCCCGGTGATCGCGCTGAACCCGGGGTCGGTGAACCACTCGAAGAACGCCCCCCGCGCGTCGCTGTGCACCACGGGCGTGATCTCCCACGCGCCGGGGACGTCGAGCTCGCGCACGTTCACTGCCGTCGCTCCTCGTACGTTGCCTCCACAGCATCTTTGAGTGGGCCCCACCAGGATTCGTTGTCGCGGTACCACTCGATGGTGTCGCGCAGCCCGCTTTCGAAGTCGGTGTGCTCCGGTCGCCAGCCGAGTTCGTCCCGAAGAGGGGTGGGGTCGATGGCATAGCGCAGGTCGTGGCCGGCCCGGTCGGTCACGTGGTCGAAGTCGTCGGGGGAGCGGCCCATCAGGCGCAGGATGGTCCGCATCACCGTCAGGTTGTCGCGTTCGCCGTCGGCGCCGATCAGGTAGGTGCGCCCGAGCGTCCCGTCGGTCAGGATCCGCCACACCGCGCTGTTGTGGTCGTCGACGTGGATCCAGTCACGCACGTTCGCCCCGGTGCCGTACAGCTTGGGACGCCGTCCGGTCAGCACGTTGGTGATCTGGCGCGGGATGAACTTCTCCACATGCTGATAGGGCCCGTAGTTGTTGGAGCAGTTCGACAGGGTCGCGGCCACCCGGTAGGACCGCACCCACGCGCGCACCAGCATGTCGGCCGCCGCCTTGGTCGACGAATAGGGGCTCGACGGGTTGTACGGGGTGGATTCGGTGAAGCGGGCCGGATCGTCGAGCGCCAGGTCCCCGTACACTTCGTCGGTCGAAATATGGTGCAGCCGTATCGGTCTCGTGGTGGATGCATGCCGGATGGCCTCCAGGACCGTGAAGGTGCCGAGCACATTCGAGTGCACGAACGGTTCCGGGTCGGCCAGGGCGTTGTCGACGTGCGTCTCGGCGGCGAAATGCACGACCGCATCGGCGTCGGCGACGAGTGTGCCGACCAGCGCGGCATCGGTGACATCGCCTTCGACGAGGCGGATCTCGGAGTCCACCCCGCGCAGCGACTCGCGGCTACCGGCATAGGTCAGCGAATCCAACACCGTCAGGCGTACGTCGGGACGCTGCCGCACAGCTCGGCGCACGAAATTGGCTCCGATGAATCCCGCGCCGCCGGTCACCAGCAACCGCATGGCCACCGAGCCTATCTACCGCAAATGACGCTGGCATCCACCGCCCTGTGTTCTCCTAGGACGGTGGGCCGTCAGCACAGGGGAGAGCACATGCGGATTTCGGCGACGGTGAGCGTTCTCGGCGCCCTCGCGGTGGTGATCGGCGTGGCCGGGTGCGGCTCCGGCGGCGACGGTGATGGCGGTGCGACCACCGACACGGCGGCCAGTTCGGCCTCCGAGACGAGTACCTCGGCCGCCGGCGGCCAGACCGTCGGCGACTACCTGACCGCCAACGGCGTCACCCAGACCATCGTCAAGGCCGGCGACCCCGGGGTGCCGGGCGTGGAGCTGCCCATGCCCGACGGCTGGGAACCGGTCACCGACGCCAGTGACGTGCCGCAGGACGTCTACGGCGCGATCTATCTGAGCGCGGGCAAGGGCACCCAGAACCCGCCGGCGATTCTGGCCCGGATGGCGCGGCTGGACGGCGGCACCTTTGACGTCGCCACGATTCTGGAGCTGGCCCCGAACGCGGTGACCCGTCTTCCCGGCTGGGACGGCCCGGTCACCGGCACGCCGAGCGAGCTGGGCGGCTTCCAGGCCACCGCGATCGCCGGGCAGGCCGACGTCGACGGCACACCGAACTTCGTGGCGCGCAAGACCGTGGTGATCCCCGGTCCCGAGAACACCTTCCTGCTGGCCCTTGACGCGCAGGGGCCGGTGGATCAGCGGCAGGCGCTGACGGATGCGATGGCCGTCATCGACGAGCGCACCACGATATCGCCGTAGCGCTCAGCGGGTCAGTTCCAGCGGGCCGGCCAGTTCCTCCAGGGTCGACAACAACTCGTTGTCGCCACCGAGCACCTGGATGGCGACGTGGTCCGCACCGGCGGCCAGGTGTTCGTTCAGCCGCGCGGCGATGTCCTCCGGCGACCCGTGCGCGACCACCGCGTCGATGAACCGGTCGCTGCCGGGCCGGGTCAGGTCCTCGTCGGTGAAGCCGAGCCGTTTCCAGTTGTTCAGGTAATTGGACAGCCCGAGATAGAAGTCCACGGCCTCCCGGCCGATCTCGCGGGCCTTCTCGGCGTCATTGGTCAGCACCACCTTGTGCTCCGGGGCGAGAAACACTCTGGGGCCCAGCAATTCGCGGGCCTGGCCGGTGTGCACGGGCGTGGTCAGGTAGGGGTGGGCGCCGGCGCTGCGCTGCGCGGCCAACTGCAGCACCTTCGGGCCCAGCGCGGCGATCACCCGCCTGCTGGTCGGCACCTTCGCGGCGTCCAGCTTGTCGAGGTAGTCGACCAGCGCCCGGTACGGCTTGGTGTACTCCTGGGTGTGCTCCGGGTGCCCCACCCCGACCCCGAGCAGGAACCGTCCCGGGAACGCGTTCTCGATCCGGTGATAGGACTCGGCCACCTCGTCGGCGTCGGCGGTCCAGATGTTCACGATGCCCGTCGCGACTTGAAGCGACTCCGTCTTCTCCAGGATCGGCTCGACGAACGCCAGGTCCGCCGCCGGTGACTTGCCGACCCACACCGCGCCGTACCCGAGCTTCTCGATCTCGACGGCCTGATCCGGCGACACCGGCGTACCGGTCCAGACGCCGAAGCGGCCCAGGGCGGGCTTCAGCGACGGGCCCTCACTTTCGGTCATGCTCTATCCCTTTCCTCGCAATCCGAGCGGCCCGGCGAGCTTGGCCAGTGCACGCACCAGCTTGTCGGGACCTGCATCCAGGTGCTCGCTGAGCCGGGCCGCGATGGAGTCGACGGAGCCGTAGGCCACGCCGTCCACCAGACGGTCACTACCCGGTTTCGCCACGTTCTGATCGGTGAGCGCATCGATCGGTCTACGTTACTCCTGATGTGACTCGCGGTGGCCGACGCCGAATCTGCCCAGCTCGGGCTTGATGTCACTCGTTGAGGGCGGCCTCTGCCGGGTTCCGCGGCGCCGGCGCCTGCCACGGCAGGGACACGATGAACCGGGTGTTGCCGGGAACGGATTCCACGGTCAGGTGGCCGTGGTGCTTCTCGACGACGATGCGCCAGGCCAGGTCCAGGCCCAGGCCGGTGCCCTCGCCGAACGGCTTGGTGGTGAAGAACGGGGTGAAGATCCGGTCGATGACGTCCTCCGGGATGCCCGGTCCGTCGTCGCAGATCTCGACGACCACGCCGGCGTCGCTGCTCTGGCGGTAGGTGCGGATGGTCAGCGTGCCGTGCCCGTCCATCGCCTGGATCGCGTTGTCGATGATGTTGGTCCACACCTGGTTGAGATCGCCTGGATAGCACTGCAATTCGGGCAGCGTGGGATCCTTGTCCCACACCAGCTTGACCGCATCGTCCTTGCCGACCTTGTCGCCGAAGATCGTCTTGATCGTGCTGTAGATCAGCTCGTGGACGTTGGCGCTCTGATATTCGGCGCGGTCCATCTGCGAGTACTGCTTGGCGCCGGCCAGCAGCGCCGAGATGCGCTTGCTGGCCTCGGCGATCTGGTTCATCAGCAACTCGTTGTCGATGGTGTACTTCAGCCAGCCGATCGCCCCGGGCAGCGTCGCCGAGCAGTCCACGTCGTCGATCGAGGACTCGACCCGCTCCAGCCAGTCGACGTCGAGACCTGCCTCCACGAACGTCGGCGCGTAATCCCAGGCCGCCGAGATGCCGTGCGCCTCCAGCCAATCGCCGATCTGATCCTCCCGGTCGGAGGTCTCCAACGCCGTGAGTTCCTGCGACTTTGACTTGGCGACCTGCTCAGCCACCTCGTCCTGGATGCTGACCAGCACCTTCAGCGCGGCCGGGGTGAACTTGCCGTCGGCGAGCATCGCGAGCTTGTGCCGCATCTTGCCGACCCCCTCACGCAGGTCGGCGACCGCGCGGGCGGTGGCTCCGGCCGGGTTGTTCAGCTGGTGGGTCAGCCCGGCCGACAGCTGCCCGAGCGCGAGCAGCTTCTCCCGCTGGCCGAGGATCTGGCGCTGCCGCAACCCGCCGACCATGTGGCCCTCCAGCAGATGCACCGCCATCGGGAATTCCTTCTGCATGAACTCGGCGAACGCCTCCGCGTCCAGCACGAAAAAGCGCGACGGCCGCGTCACCCGCACCGAGGCCTGGTAGACGTGCTCCTCGCCGGGAATGTAGGCCGACCACGCGCCGCAGTAGACGCCGCGCTGCGAGGTCCGGTTGGTCTCGATGTCCACGCCGCCGGAGCGCTTCGACATCACCAGCTCACCGTCGATGAGCACGTAGAAGCAGGTCGCCGGGTCGCCCTCGGTGTGGACCGGCCCCGGCTCGAACGTCGCGATGTGGCCGTTGGCGCACAACGTCGCGAGCTGCTCATCGGTCAGCGCCTCGAACAGGAACAGGGTGCGCAGTTCCTCGGGCAGACACTTCTCACCCATGTGGATCCTTCCTACAGAGGCAGTGAAGTAATGAAACGCGGATCACCGGGCGTTGATTCCGCCCGCCTCACGGTGGGCATGTGCTCATGTCTCGGCCAGGTAGCGGTGCACGAGCATGACCGCCATCGATCCCTCACCGACGGCCGCGGCGACCCGTTTGGCCGATTCGGCGCGGACGTCGCCGGCGACGAACACCCCGGGCACGCTGGACTCCAAGTGGTGCGGTGGCCGGTCCAGCGTCCAGCCGCTGACGTCGCGCAGGTCCGGCCCGGCCAGGATGAACCCGTGGTCGTCGCGCACCACGACCCCGTCGAGCCACTCGGTGCGCGGTTCGGCGCCGATGAAGATGAACATCCGTCCGCACGCGAAGTCCGCACGTTCACCGGTCTTGGTGTTCTCCAGGCAGATGCCCTCAAGGTGGCCGTCGCCTTTCACCGCGTGCACCACGGTGTAGGGCATCTCCCGAATGTTGTCCTGGGCCCGGATCTGCTGGATCAGGTAGTGCGACATCGAGTCTTCGAGCGTGCGCCTGCTGACGATCGTCACCGACTTCGCGGTGCGCGCCAGGTACATCGCGGCCTGGCCGGCCGAGTTCGCCCCGCCGATCACGTACACCTCGTCGTCGTCGCAGTCGGCGGCCACCGATGCCGTCGCGCCGTAGTAGACCCCGGCGCCGGTCAGGTCCTCGCAACCCTCGGCCGGTAGCTGCCGGTACTCCACCCCCATCGCCAGGATCACCGCGCGGGTGCCGATCGTGCGGCCGTCGGACAGGTGCACGGTGCGGGCGTTGCCGTCGACGTCGAGCCTGGTGACCTCGGCGGCGGTGATCAGCTCGGCGGAGAACTTCTCGGCCTGTCTGCGGGCCCGCTCGGCCAGCTGCGCGCCGGACAGCCCGTCGGGAAACCCGAGGTAGTTCTCGATGCGGGAGCTCTGGCCGGCCTGGCCGCCGGTGGCCGTGCGCTCGATGAGCACCGTCTTGAGCCCCTCCGACGCGCCGTAGACGGCGGCGGCCAGCCCCGCGGGCCCGCCGCCGATGACGACGATGTCGTAGAAATCCCCGGACGGGGTGGTCGTCAGGCCCAGCGTCGCCGCCAGCTCCGCGTCGGTCGGGTCGATCAGCGTCTCACCCTGCTCGGTGATCACCACCGGCAGCGTCAGCCCGTCCTGGCCCGCGGCCTCCAGCAGCGCCGCGCCCTTGGGCTCGTCGGAGCGGAACCAGGTGTAGTACAGGCGATTCCGGGCCAGGAACTCGCGAACCTCCGACGACCGCGCATTCCACGGATGCCCGATGATCTTGGTGTGCGAGATCGCCCGGTCCCCGGTGGAGCGCCACGCCTCGATCAGCGCGTCGATCACCGGGTACAGCTTCTCCTGCGGCGGGTCCCACGGTTTGAGTAGATAGTGGTCGAGGTCGACGACGTTGATCGCGTCGATCGCGGCATGGGTGTCGGCGTACGCGGTCAGCAGCACCCGCCTTGCCATCGGGAAGATGTCCATCGCCGCTTCGAGGAACTCGATGCCGCTCATCTGCGGCATCCGGTAGTCGGCGACGAAGACCGCCACCGTCTCGCCGCGCAGCTTCAGCTCGTTGAGGGTTTCCAGCGCGTCCGGCCCCGATTCCGCGCGCACGATGCGGAACTTCTCGCCGTAATGCCGGCGAAGGTCGCGGGCCACGGCGCGCGACACCGCGGGGTCGTCATCGACGGTCAGGATCACGGGCTTGCGGGGCTGGTGGTCAGGTCCGGTCATCGCATCAAGTATGCGCCGTCTGTCCAGCGCAAATCGGGTACGGGGCGACAGAGTCATACAGGGGCATTAAGTCCCTAGCGACGCGCGGCGCGGATTAATACGGTCGGTGCGGACGGTGTTGATGGCCGCAGCGACGACCGTGGCGGGGGAGGTGCGGATGCCGGTCAGCGTGATGGTCGGATACGACGGGTCACCGGCCGCGAATGCGGCCATCAACACCGGCGGGGTGCTGTTCCCAAACGCGCATGCGTGGGTGGCGCACATCTGGACGCCGCCGTTCGCCAGCACGAAACTGCGGCGGCGCCTGCGCGACGTCGCGCAATCCACCGACGAACTGGTCGAGTTGATCGAGCGTGAAGGGCTGCGCGAGGCCGAGGCGATCGCCACGACGGGGGTCGCGCTCGCCACAGCCGCCGAATGGGATGCCGAACCGATCGTCAAACGCACGATCGGTTCGGACGGACTGCGGCTGGCTCAACTGGCGGAGAAGCTGGACACCGACGTCATCATCGTCGGGGATCGCGGTCTTGAGCTCAGCGACGCCGTCCTCGGCGCCGTGTGCGACATGGTCGTGCATTACGCCACCGTTCCCGTGCTGGTGGTTCCGTACCCGCTGCTGGCCGAGGAGGTGGACGCGCTTTCCCACGGGCCCGTCGTTGTGGGCTACGACGGGTCGGCAGGCGCCGAGGCGGCCGTGGAGAGTGTCCGGCAGCTGTTCCCGGGCCGGCGGGTGATCCTGGCGGCCGCGCCCGACGAGGACGGGGCTGTGGCGCCCGGACCGGCGGCGCAGGGACTGGAGATGGTGCCTTTGAAGGAGCCCTCCGGCATCGGACGGTTACGCGAGCGCGCAGTCGCCGCCGAACTGCTCGCGTGCGCCCGCCGACACGACGCCGCCGTACTCGCCGTCGGTTCCCGCGGCCGGTCGGCGACGCGGGAGATCCTGCTGGGCAGCGTCGCTGTCGGGGTCGTGCACCGGTCGCAACGGCCGGTGCTGGTGGTGCACAACTGATCAGACCATGTGCGCGGGGACGCCGACGGCGATGTCGTGGCGGCGCGATCGTTCGGCACGCTGCCGGATACCGCGCATCATCTTCTGCTCCATCACGAAGTGCGGGATGTCGAACCAGAAGTGGCCGACCGCGCCACCGCTGCCGCGGGCCAGCAGCCGGGTCCGGCCGGCCTCGCGATGCAGGGTGAAAGACCAGCAGCCGGAGGCCTTTTCGCCGCGCCTGATCAGCTCGTAGTCGGCCGGGGACACGAGAACCAGGTGTGATCTCGGTTTCACGGCCGCCACGATCTGCCGGGCGTCCGGGCCGTACCTGCGGGCCAGCCACACCGTGTCCCCGACCTGCAGCTGCTGCCACTCGGGGTGGAGGGCGTCGGCGTTGTGCATGTCGGCGCCGGCTGCGCGTTCCAGCAGCGAGTAGCTGTAGAAGCCGGCCCGGTCTTCTCCGATCTGCACCAGCCACGGCCACACGTCGTGCCGCGGGGCCCGGATGGTCACCGCTCGGGTGGTCCGCGGTGTCTGCGGATCCACGAGTTCATCCCCGGGAAGCGTCGCGGCGACCTCGTCGGCGTCGGCGCCCCAGGTGTGGATCCACGGCCGCACATGCGCCCGGTACAGCGCCGCGACACCGATGGCCGCCAGGACATCTGCCAACAATGGTCGTTGCTTTCCCATACCCGGACGGTATGGCTGCGACGCCGGTCCGCGGTAGAGGCGAAAGTCAGCCGGAGCCAGGACCCATGGTCCCGTGGCGCCCTGGGCCGTTCGGTGGGCCCGAGCGCGCGAAGGACTACCGGCCCTAGTGCGCGACCGCCGTGCGCGCGAAGGTGAGGACATGGCGAACCGAATGGTCAAAGCCGCTGTGGCAGCAGCGGTGCTGTACGGCGCGCGGCGCTATTTCCGCGACTGGGGGACCACCAAGGAGGAGTCATCGGGCCGTCTCGCAGGTGACGAGTTGCTGGGTCCGCCGGTGCTGCAGGCCACCGAGGCGGTCTCGATCGATGCGCCTGCCGACGCGGTCTGGCCGTGGCTGGTGCAGATGGGTCAGGATCGCGGCGGGCTGTACAGCTTCGAAATGCTGGAGAACGCAGCGGGTTTGGACTACCACAACGCCGATACCATCCACCCCGAGTGGCAGCACCTGGCCGTCGGAGACTCCGTCCGGCTGGTGCCCAGAAAGTGGTTCGGTCTGGCCGACGGCGTGGAGATGGCCGTCGCGCGGATCACCGCACCGCAGTCGATCGTGTTGCGGGCGGCGCCACCGAGGTTGCCGTGGGAGATGGTGTGGTCGTTTCAGCTGATCCCGCACCGGGACGACCACTGCCGGTTGCTGATCAGATCGCGTCTGGCACTGCGCCATCCGGGCGAGGTGGTGCTGGCCGAACTGATCGGGCCGGCGCGGGCGTTCGTCACCCGCGGCATCCTGCTCGGCGTCAAACGACGCGCGGAACGCAGCACGGTGGCGGCGACGGCGACGGCGACGGAGGACCTTCGGCCCTAACGTGCTGCGACGCCACGGCGTACCAACGAGTCATGAGCAACCGAGTAGAGGCGTCTCCGGCCGTCGACGTCGATGTGACGACACACGGCGAGTTTCCGGGCGCTGCCGACTACGCGCAGGCCAAGATCGGCGGATTGTCCCGCCTGGCCCGCAGGCCGGTGACCTACGCGCGTGTCCGACTGACCCGGCGGCACGACCCGGCGGTGGAGCGACCGGTGATCGCTCAGGCGAATCTCGAGGTCGGCGGGTTTCTCGTGCGCGCGCAGGTCGAGGCGGTCACCGCGCGGGAGGCGGTCGACGAGCTGGAAGCGCGCTTGCGTCGCCGGTTGAAACACCTGGCCGAGCGCTGGGATGCGCCGCGCGGCCCGGATGCGGCTCCGCCGTGGCGGCACGAGGAGAAGGCGCAGCGGAGTCCCCGGGCTCTGGAAAGGACGGCGCCGGAGCCCAGGCTGGTGCGCCGCAAGTCCTACGCCATGGCGCCGTGCACGGTCGACGAGGCCGTGACGGAGATGGAACCGCTCGATTACGACTTCCACCTGTTCACCGAAAGCGGTTCGGGCACAGCGGCGGTCATCTACCGGTCGGGGCCCACGGGATACCGTCTGGCGTTGGTGGCGCCGGCCCTGGCCGGTGAGGTAACCCCGTATCGGGAACTCGTGACGATCAGCCCGCACCCGCTTCCCTGCCTGCGCGAGCAGGATGCGCTCGAGCGCCTGGCCCTGCTCGACCTGCCGTTCCTGTTCTTCGTCGACGCCGCACAGGGCCGGGCCAGCGTGCTGTACCGGCGCTTCGACGGTGACTACGGGTTGCTCACCCCGGCAGGGGCTCCGTGATGACGACCGTCTCGCCGGCTCACATCCCGAACGAAAGGTGACACAGTGTCTCTCCCTGTGAACAGGCCGTACGGCGTAGTCGCGGCGGTCGACGGCTCACCGACCTCGCTGGCGGCGGCGCAGTGGGCGGCACGCGAGGCGTCGCTGCGGGATGTGCCCATGACGCTGGTCCATGTCCAACCGACCGACGAGATCGGCCCGTGGCTGGACGTGCCGGTGACACCCCAGTACACCGAGGCGCTCGACCGCCGTTCGGCTGAGATCATCGCGGAATCGGTCAAAGCCGTCTCCGCGGCCCTGCAGGATCGGCGTCAGGTGCCGGTCAAGGAACTGACCCTGTCCGGTCGGGTGAAAGCGGTGCTGGTCGATGCGTCCGAGCAGGCCGACCTGCTGGTCGTCGGTTGCCGGGGCCTCAGTGCGCTGGGGCGGCTTCTGCTGGGGTCCACCACCACCTCGATGCTGCATCACTCCCGGTGCCCGGTCGCGGTGATCCATGACGAGCAGCCGCGCACCGACGGGGATCTGTCGGCGCCGGTGGTCGTCGGTGTCGACGCGTCACCGGCTTCGGAACCGACGTTGGCGCTGGCCTTCGACGAGGCGTCACGGCGCGGGGTCGGGCTCGTCGCGGTGCACACCTGGATGAACAGAGCCGATTTCTACGTCGACGTGGCCGTCGGGGACCTGGCGGCGCAGGCCGACGAAGAACTGGCCCAGCGCCTGGCGGGATGGGGTGAGCGGTACCCCGACGTCCTGGTTCGGCGGGTGGTGGCACAGGACCATCCGGCGCACCGGCTGATCGAGGAGTCGCGACGGGCCCAACTGCTGGTCGTCGGCAGCCACGGTAGAGGCGGGTTCGCCGGCCTGCTGCTCGGCTCGGTCAGCAGCGCCGTGGCGCAGGCGGCGCGCATCCCTGTGATCGTGGCGCGCGGCGCTGACTGAGGCCGACCCATCGCAGACCGGAGCCCGTTATGCAGACCTTCACCCTCGGCCTCGGTGTCTGGCTACGTCGCCTCCTGTCCCGCAGCCCTCTCGTCCGGCCGACCGACCGCGTCGAGGCGACCGCGGTGATGCTGATCGCCGTCGCGAGCGTGCTGACCGTTCCGGTCGCCGGGGCGGTCGGCACCGCCGAATACGACCGCCTGGCACATGCTTTCGCCGCGCAACGGCTCTCTTACCGGGCAGTCGAGGCGACCGTGGTGCAGGACAGCCGGGCGGCGCCTCAGCCTTACGAGAAGCCGTACCTGACCGAAGTCGGCTGGAACTTCGCGGGTGTCGCGCACACCGCCGGGATCAGGACGTACCGGATGAGCGCCGGCGAGCAGCTGACGATATCGGTGCGCGAATCCGGGGAACTGGTCGAGAAGGTGCAGACCGACGAGGACGCCGCCGCCCAGGCGGTCATCGTCGCGCTCGGGGTGTGGTCGGCGGTGACCGGTCTGGGGGCGGCGACCTGGCTGCTGCTGCGCCTGCGGCTCGACCATCTTCGGTTCGCGGCGTGGGACCGGGATCTCGACGACCTCGCCGACAACGGCGGCCGCAGGAACAACCCGACATGAGCACAGAACCGCCGCTGGCTCACGCGCCGGTGGTCGTCGGTGTCGACGGATCCCGGGCGGCGATCAACGCCGTGCAGTGGGCCGCCGCCGAGGCGCTCGCCCTGGGCGTGTGCCTGCGCCTCGTGCACGTCGTCGCGACACCGGCGCCGGACGACGACGTGCTCGCGCGGGCCCTGGAGCGGGCCGAAGCCGCGGCGGGACGGTCCGGGCTGCAGGTGGAAACCGCGTCGGAACCCGGCACACCCGGGGAGATCCTGCTGCGGGAGTCCCGGCACGCGTCGATGATCTGTGTCGGCTCCCGGCCGGTCGAGGACTCCGAGTCGGAGTCGGTCGGCCCGACCGCACGGGCGCTGGCCGAAGCGGCGGGCTGTCCGGTCGCGATCATCAGGACTGGACGAGACGGTTCACCGCGGACCGACGGCGTGATCTCGGTGGTGCTCTCCGACGACGACGACAGCGACGCCGCCGTGGGCCTGGCGATGCACGAGGGCCGGCTCCGTCACGCGACCGTGCGGCAGATCGACCGGCGCACCGGCAGCTGGGTGCGGCGGTACCCGGACGTGCACGTCGAGCTGGTCGCCGCGGGCACCGGCCGGCAGTACACCCGAAACGAACTGTCCGGCAACGGGGTCGGACTTGCCGTGGTGGGACGCCGGGACGCTCAGGAGCTGGCCGGGGTGGGCAGGCGCAACTGCCATCCGATCCCCGGCTACCCGGACTGCTCGCTGTTGCTGGTCCGGTCTTGAGGCGCGGGTTCAGGGGGACCATCGCAGATCAGGATGTCGAATCCGCAATCGACGCACGGGGTGAGCAGTTCGGCGACATCGGCCGCCCGTTCGTGGGGCAGCACTGCCAGCCGGATGCTCTTACGGTGCCGGGCAAGGTAATTGAGGATGCTCCCGGGGATCGCGGTGACGTGTACATCGAGCTTCGGGTGCTGTCGGCGCCACGGAGCCAGCCGGCGCTCCCACCGGGCCCTGACCAGACGGTTCTTTCTGGCCACCGCGTGATCGTCGTAGATGTCCGGGTAGCGGGACGGCCACGCCGCCACGACGCGCAGCGGGGCGTCGCGGAGCAGAGACTCGTCGACCGCGCGTGACAGCGTCGCGTCGTCGGGCGGGGACTCGCCGATTTCGGCCACCACCCAGCGCGCGCTGCGGAGGTGGTCCGTCGAGTGGATGATCGCCACCGGGCAGCGGGCCGACGATGCCACCTCGGCGACGGTGGATCTGACCTGGCGGTTCCCGTGAGAGGGGTCGGTGAAGCCCAGACAGAGCAGGGCCGCATCGCGTGACGCGGCGGCCAGGATGGGCGCCGTTGCGCCACAGACGATCTGGGCCTCCACCCGGACCGGCGTGCCGACGGCCTCGACGGCGGCGAGCGCGCTGTGGACGATGTGGCCGGCGCGGGCGAGGTCATCGGCACCGACCTGGCCGCCCGCCGTCGTGGTGACGGCGTGCACGAGGCGCAACGGGAGATCTCTGCTGGTGGCCTCGTCGATGGCCCAGACCGCGGCCGCGGTACCGGTTCGGGAGCCGTCGATCCCGACGAGCACCGCCGGCGACCTGGACACGGCTCAGTCCCTGACCTGGAGGACGTCCGAGACCGCACGGCGAGGGGTCGGCGGTTCGAGCCCACGCTCGGCAGGGGCGGAACCCACGCGGATCAACAGCTGCGGAGAACTCTGCGCGCCGGTCAGCCCCGCGACGGTCTTCCGGCTCTCCGCGATCTCGGTCAGGTGGGACAGCGTGCACGTCGCCAGTCCCACCATGGTCGCGTCGAGGAGGAACGACGAGAGCATCTCCCCGCACCGCAGCAGACTGTCCCGATCGTCATCCCCGGTCGACAGCACGACCACCTTGGCGCGGTCCTCGGTGATCTCCGCGCGCCGGTCACCGTGACCCGCGGGCGGGAAGTCGCGGCCGATGTCGGTGTCATCGCGCTCAGCCGGGGACAGCAGCGCCGACGACGGAATCCCCTCGGCCACCTCGACATCGGCGGTCCACCCGACGAGTTCGGCGTGATAGTCGGAGTCGTAGCGCCGTGCCGCCCTGGTCAGCTCCGAGGCCTTTACGAGCGCGGCCCGCGCCTCGTCGGGGAGGACGTGCAGGGACACCCCGGCGGTGCCCGGCGCCTGGGCGAGTTCCCGCAGAAATCCGTCCCAGTCGGGCGGTTCGGCGAACGGCAGCCGATCGGTGTGCCGGCGCAGGATGGCATCGGCACGGCGGCGGTGGGCGTCGGTGACGAAATCCATGGGGCTGAAGTCCACGGACGCCAGGTGGTCGCGGTTGTTCGGGTTCGGGAACCGGTCGGTGTCGGCCCGCCAGCCCGCCGCCGCCATGGCCACCCGGAAATGGTCGAGCGCCGCTCCGCAGCTGATCACCAGCTCCCGCCCGGTGGGGTCGGTGTGCCGCGGGGCCGCGGCGTCGTCGAGGAAGAGCATCACCGCCACACCGTCGGTGACCCACCGCCACGGCTGGCTGTTGTGCAGGGACGGCGCGCGGGAGGCCAGGGCCACGGCGTCGGTGATGACCTCGATGTCCACGGCCGTGTCGCGCATCTGAAAACCTCCGTCCGGCCCCTCCACTGTGACCGGAGCCGGTCGGAGCGTCCAGGGCCAATGGTCCTCAGCGCCGGGACCGGGTGGCCCTGCCGGCGCGCGGCGGTGCTGAAGCAGAATCACCGCCATGAGCGGCATGCCCTCGACGGCCCTCGGCGACCTCGGCGCCGAAGTACACGAGACACATACCGGCCTGGTCGCGCTGGTCGGGGGCCGGGCGTTCAAGGTGAAGAAACCCGTGGTCACCGATTTTCTCGATTTCAGCACCCAGGACCGGCGGGAGGCCGCGTGCCGGCGTGAGGTGGAGCTGAACCGTCGGCTGGCGCCCTCGTCGTACCTCGGACTGGGGCAGTTCCAGTCGCCGTCGGGCGACACGGAACCTATGATCGTGATGCGCCGGTACCCCGACGACGAACGGCTGTCCGCGCTGGTGCGCGCCGGCGCCCCGGTCGAGCGGTGGCTGGTGTCGATAGCCGAGGTGGTGGCGCGGTTCGACGCGCGCGCCGAGCGCGGACCGGCGATCGACCGGGAGGCCACCCCGGCGGTGCTGACCGCCCGGTGGCAGCAGAACCTCGCGGAGTTGCGGCGGCACGCCGGCACCGTGCTGTCCGACGAGTCGATCATCGAGATCGAGCGGTTGGCGATGCAGTACCTCGCCGGTCGTGAGCCGCTCTTCGCGGCCCGGGTCGCCGCGCACCGCGTCGTTGACGGCCACGGCGATCTGCTCAGCCAGGACATCTTCTGCACCGGTGAAGGTCCGATGCTGCTGGACTGCCTGGAGTTCGACGACCGGCTCCGGTATGTCGACGGGATCGACGACGCGGCGTTCCTGGCCATGGATCTGGAGTTCCTCGGCCGACCCGATCTGGCCGCGCTCTTCCTCGAGGAGTACTGCCGCCGGGCCGAGGATGTGGCGGCACGCTCGCTGCACCACTTCTGTATCGCCTACCGCGCGACCGTGCGCGCCAAGGTCGATTGTGTGCGGGTCGATCAGGGACATCCCGACGCCGCGGCCGACGCCCGGCTGCACCTGTCGATCGCGCTGGCGCGTCTGCGGTCGGCGAGTGTGAAGCTGGTCGTGATCGGCGGGGGGCCGGGCACCGGCAAGACGACGGTGGCCCACGGGCTGGCCGAGAAGATCGGGGCGCAGGTGATCTCCACGGACGAGGTGCGGCGCGAGCTGATCAGCAGTGGTGAGATCGAGGGCCGGTCCGGTGAACTCGGCACCGGTCTCTATGCGCCCGAGAAGATATCGGCGGTGTACGACGAGGTGCTCTACCGGGCGCGCACCTGGCTCGGCGCCGGGCACCCGGTGGTGGTGGACGGGACGTGGCGCGAGGGCGGTCACCGGAGCCAGGCGCACGCCGTGGCGGCCGAGACGTACTCGCCGATCATTGAATTACGTTGCGCGCTAACGACTTCCGAAGCGAAACGACGCATCGCGGACAGGACCGGGTCGGCGTCCGACGCCACCCCGCGATGGCAGCCGAGCTTTCCGGCCGGGAAGCGGACTGGCCGGGCGCGCACCGGGTCGATACCGCGGGAGCGCCGGCCGACTCGGTGGCCGAGGCCTACCGGGTGTACGTCGGCCTGTAGCCACCGGCGGCCTCACCGATCGGCGTCCTCCTGCGCCAGCGTGAAGTAGTTCTCCTCCTCCTGGGCGAAGTGCAGCCGCAGCAGCGCGTGCAGGCCGTAGAGGCACGCCAGCAGGTCGTCGACCTGATAGGGCTGGATTCCGCCTGCGGTCTCGGCCAGGTGCACGTGGGTGCCGATGCGGTCGGACAGGCGCTGGATCTCGGCGTGCATCCGGCTCATGGTGGCGGTGGCCTCGCCGCTGCGCAGCGGTGCCGCCAGCGCCGGATACAGCTCGGTCTCCTCGGCGCGCTCGTGCGGCAGGATCCGGTCGGTGAGCAGCGTGTAGCACTGCCGCACCGACTCGTATGCGGCCGCGTCGGCGCCCGCGGCCAGCCGGTCCGCGCTGTCGCGGATTTGTCCGACCGCATCGCGAAGCTCCTCGTGCTCGGCGGCGAACCCGTGCAGCATCGTCTCGGTGCGGGCAGCCACGTCGACCCTGGTGTGCGGGTTGTGACGCAACGCCCGCAGCGCGTTGAGAATGACCGCCACGTCGATGCCCTCCTGCAACAGCGCGCCGGCCGCGGGCGGCAGCCAGCCCATCGCGGCCGCGGCCATCGCCACCAGGGACAGCGACATACCCACGACCGCGCTCTGCACCGCGATGCGCCGCGACCACCGGGCGATGTCCATCGCGTCGGCGAGACGGTCCAGGCGATCGCTGGTCAACACGATGTCGGCGGCCTCCGACGACGCGGTGGCCCCCCGCGCACCCATCGCGACCCCCACCGTGGCCGCTGCCAGCGCGGGGGCGTCGTTGATGCCGTCGCCGACCATCACCGTGATCGCGCGCGTGCGCTCCCGCTGCACCGCGGCGACCTTGTCGGCGGGGGTCTGCTGGGTGTACACCTCGTCCAGGCCGAGCACGGTGGCGACCTCGCGGGCCGGTTCGGGCCGGTCGCCGGTGAGCATCACCAGGCGATCGAACCCGGCTTCGCGTAAGCGCCGCATCGTCCGGGGCGCCTGACGGCGCAGCGGATCCCGCAGCAGTACCGCACCGACCGGTTCTCCGTCGGCGCACACCCACGCCAGCGCGGCGCTGTCCAGGCGCGCCCGGTTCACCGCGCCCTGCGCCCACTCCGATCGCGCGGCGTCGTCGCCCAGTTTGCCGACGCTCACCCGCCGGCCATCCAACACCGCACTGACCCCCCGCCCGGGCTGCTCCGCGGCCTCGGCCGGAAGCGACAGCCGCAGGCCGCGGGCCAGTGCCTCCGCGACGATGGCTTCGGCCAGCACGTGGGGGGAGACCTGATCGACCGAGGCCGCCAGGCGCAGCACCTCGGCGGTGTCGGCGCCCGGAGCCGTGACCACGTCGACGACCTCGGGTCGGCCCATCGTCAGCGTGCCGGTCTTGTCCATCACCAATGTGCTCGCGTGGCCGAGGTTCTCCAGGGCGCCGCCGCTGCGGATCACCACCCCGGACCGGGAGGCGCGGGACAGACCCGACACGATCGCGACCGGAGCGGCCAGCAGCAGCGGGCACGGGGTGGCCACGACCAGCACCGCGACGGCCCGCACCGGCGACCCGCTGACCAGCCACGCGATGCCCGCCATCGCCAGCGCGAGCGGCAGGAAGTAGGCAGCGTAGCGGTCGGCGAGCCGTACCACCGGCGCGCTCTCGGCCCCGGCCTGCTGCGCCAGCCGTACGACCCCGGCGTAGGTGCTGTCCTCGGCCGTCGCCGTGACGCGCAACGCGAACACGTCGCCGGCGTTGACCACTCCGCTGCGCACGGCGTCCCCGGCGGGGCGTTCCACCTGGAGGGATTCGCCGGTCAGCGCGGACTCGTCGAGCACCGCGACGGACTCGATGACGCGTCCGTCCACTGGCACTACGTCTCCGGGGGCGATGACCAGGATGTCGTCCACCACGACATCGCCAATGGGGATCACCTCGACCTCGTCGCCGGTGCGGCGCCGAGCGAAGCGGGGCGCCCGTTCCAGCAGCGCCTTGAGATCCCGCAACGCCCGGCGCGAGGCCGCGGCATCCAGGGCGCGGCCGCCGGCCAGCATCACCGCGACCAGCGCACCCGCGAGATACTCGCCGACCAGCAGCGTGCCCCCCAGCGACAGCACCGCGATCAGGTCGACGCCGAGGCTTCCGTTGCGCAGTGCGAGCAGCACCCACAGCACGGCGGGCACGATCGCGATGGCCGTCCCGGCGGCCCAGCAGAGGTCGGCGACCCGGGGAGCCCCTGACAGCCACGCCACTCCGCCGGCCGCCAGTGCCCCGACGGTGAGAACGGTCAACGTGGGCTCCAGGAGGGGGCGCCAGCGGGACGGCTGCACGCCGGGCATCTCAGCTGCGCACGACGGCGACCGGCGCGAGCGCCGACTCGGCGACGGCGGTGCTGACCGAGCCCAACAGCAGACTCGCGACGCCGCCGCGACCGCGGCTGCCGACGACCACGAGCTGACACTGCCGGGACTCGTCGATCAGCCACCGGGCCGGCTTGTCGCACACGATCCGGCGCCGGACGTGAACGTCGGGATAGCGCTCCTGCCAGCCGGCCAGCCGCTCGGCGAGGATCTCGTGTCCCTGCTGCTCGTACTGCTGCCAGTCCATCCCGAGGATCGGGAAGACGGCGACGTCGCTCCAAGCGTGCAGCGCCACCAGGTCGGCGCCGCGTCGGGAGGCCTCGTCGAAGGCGAACGCCGTGGCCTTCTCCGACGCCGGGGAACCGTCGATGCCGAGCAGCACCGGCAGTGTGCCGCTGTCCTTCTGCACCACACCCTCTTTGGTGATCACGACCGGACACCGCGCATGGTGCAGCAGTGTGCGGCTGACCGACCCCAGCACTGCGCCGCCGACCGGGCCCAGCCCACGACTGCCGAGCACCAGCACGTCGGCGTGTTTGGAGGCATCGGTGAACTCGGGCACGATGCCGTCGTGGCGGAGCTCGACGTTTACCGCCAGCGGCGCGCCGTCCGGCACCGCTGCGGCCAGGATCTCCTGGGCCTGCTTGAGCACCCGCTGGGCGTTGTCTTCCTGCCAGTCATAGAAACTCGACACGACCGTCTCGATCGGCCACGTGACCACGATCGGCGACACGACGTGCATCAGTGTCACCGGGCGCTGACGCAGGACCGCTTCCTGGGCGGCCCACCGCACCGCCGCATGCGACTCGGATGAGCCGTCGACGCCGACGAGGATCCCGAGATCGGTGGCTTCGCGCATGGCTGTCTCCTTGTGTGTTGGGCGGGTGTTTCGGAAACCATCAGGACCGGACGACGAGCGCCGAGGACGCGCCGTGCCGCAGCGCGGAGCGGCCGTGGCCGACGATCTGTGCGACCTCGTGGGCCTCGTCGTCACCGATCACAGCGAGAAGTACGGGTTCGTCGTGCTTTTTCAGGAAGTGCGCGACGTCGGCCCGGTCGGTGATCGGATACACGTGCACCTGCGGGTAGCGCTGATGCCAGGGACGGATTCGTTGTTCGAGTGCGTCAGTCGACGCCGCCGCCTCGCTGTCGCCCAGAACCAGCACCGGAGCATGACGCAGTGCCGCCTCCTGCAGCGCCTGCTCGATGACGACGCCGTTGTGGGGACGGTCGTTGACCGCGACGATGATCCAGCTCGGTCCGTCGGTGCTGTCACGCGGCCGAGGCCGGATCACCGCGACCGGGCAGCGGGCCTTCGCGGCCACGTCCGCGGCGGTGGAGCCGAGAATCGAACGGGCGTACCGGCCGATGCCGACCGAACCCACACACACCATCTGCGCATGCTCGGACAGCGAGACCAGCGCCTGTGCCGGCGGTCCGTCGGCGATCGCGGTCTCGACGTCCACGGATTCACCCGCGGCCTCCGCGAGAGCCTTTGCCTCACGCAGACTCTCACGACCCCGGCGCACGTCCTCGGCGTACTCGCAGGCGTACTCGGCGGCGTTGCGGTGGACCGGCTTGGTGACGTAGACCAACCGCAGTGCGGTCCCCCGTGCGGCGGCTTCGTGCACCGCCCACAGCGCAGCGCCCAGCGCCGCCGCCGAACCGTCGACACCGGCGACCACGGGCATGGAGCTGTTCGCGGTTGTCATCGCGTTCTCCGTTCGCAGAGTGTGATTCTCACGTTAGGGAGCCGCGCGGAACCGGCCTAGGGCCATTGGTCCTTGCAGGGTGACTGAACCGCGCGGCGCGCCGGTGCACCCGGTGGGCACGCCCACGGGTGCGCAGGGGCTCGTCGGCCACATGCACGGGTTCGCCGTAAAACATCGTCTTGGTGACATCGACCAGGACCAGGTAGCCGAGGGTCAATACCGCCAGCGCGGCGAAGAACTGCCAGGGAAGTGGCGTGAATCCGAGGTGGGGGCCCAGGGGTGAGATCGTGAGCGCGACACCGACTACGATTGCCGACGCGGTGGCGACCACCAGTGCCGGGGAGGGTCTGCTCTGAGTCGGCGAGATGCGCGCGAAAATCGTCGTGCGTCGGACCGCCGCTTCGAGCTCGTGGTCGTCGAGGTGCTCCAGGTCGGCCCCGGTCAGTGTTCCGGTGGAGGTCAATCTCAGTTCGGCGCGAGGGCCTCGGGGACCGACACCGTCGCCACGCGGTCCCGGTCGACCGTCACCGTGCGGAGGCGAGCAGGATCCGCCGCTCCGCGGCGGCGATCACCCGGCGGGTGGCATCCACGGCGTCGGGGTTCACCGACACCGAGGTGATGCCGAGCCGCACCAGGTGCTCGGCGAACGCCGGGTTGGTCGACGGCGCCTGACCACAGAGTGACGAGGTGATTCCGAACTTGTTGGCGGTCTGGATGATTCGCCGGATAGCATGCAGCACCGCGGGATCGGATTCGTCGAACAGTTCGGCACACACGTCGGAATCCCGGTCGACGCCGAGCAGCAGTTGGGTCAGGTCGTTGCTGCCGATGGAGACCCCGTCGATCCCCATGCCGATGTACTCGGGCAGCCAGTGCACCACCGACGGCACCTCGGCCATCACCCAGCGGTGCACTCCGCGTTGGCGGCCCAGCGGGCTCGCATCGACCAGCGACAGGCACTCCTCGAGCTCCCACCGGGTGCGCACGAACGGGATCATCAGCGCGACGTTCGGCGATTGCTCCCGCACCCGGGCCAGCGCCTCCAGCTCGAGCGCGAACAGTTCTGGTTCCTTGATGTAGCGGTAGCAGCCGCGGAACCCGATCATCGGATTGTGTTCCACCGGTTCGTATTCAGCGCCGCCCAACAAGCCGCGGAACTCGTTGCTGCGGAAGTCGGTGGCGCGGTAGACCACGGGCCGCGGAGCGAACGCCGCGGCGATCCTGCCCACCGAGGACACCATCTTCTCGACGAGGCTCTCCTGTTCGCCGTGCGCGATCAGGTCACGGGGATGGCGACCACCGAGCGCCTCGGTCAGCATGAACTCGGCGCGCAGCAGTCCGACGCCGTCGACCGGCTGGGCGGCAACGGTTTCCGCGCTCTCCGGCATCGCGAGGTTCACGTACACCCGGGTTCCGGTGACCTCCCCTGTCGCCGCGACCGGCGCGGAGCGTTCGGCCACCGTGACCTGCGGTGCCTGCTCGACGCGGCCCGACACCACCTCGCCGCGGGCGCCGTCGACGGTGACGGTGGTGCCGTCGTGCAGGTCCCGGGTCCCGGTGCGGGTGCCGACGATGCAGGGGACCCCCAGTTCGCGTGCCACGATCGCGGCGTGGCATGTCATGCCTCCGGTGTCGGTGACCAGCGCGGCCGCCCGCCGGATCGTGGGCAGCCAGTCCGGGTTCGTCATCTGCGCGACCAGGATCTCCCCCTCCTGCAGGCGGTGGCCCTCGTCCGGTGTCTGCAGCACCCGCACCTTGCCCGACGCGATGCCCGGCGCCGCGGCCAGCCCGCGGGCCAGCACCACGTGCTCGGCCCGGGCCGGCGGGGTGGTGTGCCCGAGCGTGGTGATCGGCCGGGCCTGCACCAGGTAGGCGGCGCCGTCGGCGATGGCCCACTCGGTGTCCTGCGGACAGCCGTTGTGGCGCTCGGTGGCGATCGCCAGCTCGGCGATCGAGTGCAGCTCCCCGTCGGTCAGCACCCGGGATGCCGCCGTGGCGTCGTCGAGCGGCACGCGCGTGTCGGTGCCGTCCTCACCCCGCACAATCTTGAAAGCCTTGTTGCCCAGCCGGACGTCGATCGGTTGCATGGTGTCCTTGGAGACCACGTAGGTGTCGGGTTCCACCGCGCCGGAGACCACCACCTCGCCGAGACCGAACGCGGCTTCGATCACCACGCGGTCCCGTGCGCCGGTGCTCGGGTCGGCGGTGAAGGCCACACCTGATTTGTCCGAGTCGACCATCTGCTGCACCACCACGGCCATCGCGGGATCGCCGAGGAAACCGCGGCTGGCCCGGTAGGTGATGACGCGCGGACTGAACAGCGACATCCAGCACCGCGTCACCGCGGTGACGAGTCCGTCGTCGCCGGTGATGTTGGTCAGGGTCGCGTTCATCCCGGCGAACGACGCGTCGGCGCCGTCCTCGCCGGTGGCCGACGAGCGCACGGCGACCACGGTGCCCGGGCCCATCGCGTGATAAGCCGCCAGCATCGCCGATCGGGTGGTGTCGTCGACGCCGGCCTTGCGCACCAGGCCCTGCATGCGCTCGCAAAGCTCACCGAGCCGCGTGGTGTCGGCAACGTTGTCGAGCGCCTCGCGATGCAGCGCCGCCAGCTCCGCCTCGACGCCGCCGGCGCGCATGGAGTCCCGGTAGCAGTCGCGCAGCAGGACGAAACCCGGCGGCACGGGGAGTTTCGCGGCGACGAGCTCGCCCATGTTGGCGCCCTTGCCGCCGGCCTCCTCGGCGTCACCGATGGTCAGGGCCGAGATGTCGCGCAGGTGGGAGTGGCGGGTTCCTGAGTCCATGGGTCAAGCCTGCACCCCCACCGTCGCCCCGGCGTAGCGTGTGAGGTCGCTTTCGTCCGGGCCGAAAGTCCTTAGTTGGTAGGGGCTTAGGTCCTCTCTGGGACACTCAACCGCGGAAAAGGACTTCGTCCCCTTCCGGGACGGGCTCCGGCGCGCTGGCATGAGGAGATGGGGCTGCCGGTGTTCATCGATCCGCGCCATCACGACGCGGTGCTCTTCGACATGGACGGGGTGGTGACCGACACCGCGGCGCTGCACGCCGCCGCGTGGAAGGCCACATTCGACGACTTCCTCAGCCGGCGGTCCGCCGCGCCGGGCGAGGATCTGTCCGCCGCGACGGACCGGGATTTCTGCGACTTCATCTCCGGCAGAAAGCCTTTCGATGCGGTGAAGGGATTCCTGGAGAGCCGCGGGATCGCCGTCCCGGACGGCGCGCCGGAGGGACTGGACGAGGCCAGCGTCTGGGGTCTGGTTCACCGCCGCCAGCAGCTGTTCGCCGACATGCTGGCCGACGGGGTGCCGGTGTTCGCCTCGACCGTGGACCTGGTGCGCCGGCTGTTGGCGGCCGATATCGCCGTGGCGGTGTTCTCGACCAGCCGTGACTGCGCCGAATTGCTGGATGCTGCAGGTGTTTCTGACCTGTTCCCCGTGCGGGTGGACGGCGTCGTGGCCGACGAGCTGGGCTTGCCCGGTGAACCCGATCTGGCGATGCTGCGGGAGACCGCCAAGCGGCTCGGGGTCCATCCGGGGCGCTGCGTCGTCGTCGACGACGGGCTCGCGGGAATCACCGCCGCGCGTGAAGGCGGCTTTGCGTTGATCATCGGGGTGGACCGGGCCGACCGCGCCGAGGACCTGCGCCGCTGTGGTGCGGACGTCGTGATACCCGATCTGGTCGCGGTCACCGTGCGCGACAACTATCGGCACATCTCCGAACTGTCCGACGCGCTGCTGTCCTACAGCGAGATCGTGCCACTGGCCGAGACGCGAACTCCCGCCGTGCTGCTCGATTTCGACGGCACGCTGTCAGACATCGTCGGGGATCCGGCCGGGGCGACGCTGATTCCGGGGGCCCGGGCGATGCTCGAAGCGCTCACGGCACGCTGCCCTGTCGCGGTGATCAGCGGCCGCAGCCTGGCCGACATCCGGGACCGGATCGGGGTGCCCGGCATCTGGTACGCCGGCAGTCACGGGTTCGAACTCTGCTCCTCGGACGGGGTGCGTCACGACAACGAAGCAGGTCTGGAAGCCGTGCGCGTGCTCGCCGGTGCCCTGGCCGAGCTGCGCGGGCGGGTCGGCGGGGTCGACGGCGTGTTGATCGAGGACAAGCGGTTCTCGATCGCCGTGCACTATCGCAACGTCGACCCCGGTTCGGTCGACGACGTCGTCGCGGCGGTGCGGATCATCGGTCAGCGTCACGGCCTGCACGCCGGCGGCGGGCGCAAAGTCATCGAGCTGCAACCGGATACCGGCTGGAACAAGGGCAAGGCGGTCGAGTGGATCCTCGACCGCATCGACGGCGACGAACTGCTACTGCCCGTGTACATCGGTGACGATCTCACCGACGAGGACGGCTTCGACGCGGTGCGCCTGCGGGGGATCGGCGTGGTGGTCCGCAACGCGGAATCGGGGGACCGCCGGTCCGCGGCGCGGTTCGCCCTTGACGGGCCAGAAGCCGTCTGCCGCTTTCTCACCCGGCTATCCGATCAGCTCGCCGTCGAACAGGACATCACCAACGATCCGTGGATGCTCACGTTCGGCGGCTATCTGCCCGACGACGAGCGGCTCCGGGAGGCGCTGTGCACGCTCGGCAACGGCTACCTGGCGGCCAGGGGCGCCGCGCCCGAGTGCGGTGCCGGGCGGTCCCACTACCCGGGCACCTACGCGGCGGGGATCTACAACCGTCTCACCGACGAGATCTCGGGCACCACCGTCGACAACGAGAGCATGGTGAATCTGCCCAACTGGCTGCCGGTGACGTTCCGCATCGACGGCGGGGAGTGGTTCGACATCGACGCGGTCGAACTCACCTCCTACGTCTGCACGCTGGACCTGCGCCGCGCCACCCTGACCCGAGAGTTCGTGATGCGGGACGGGCAAGGGCGGATCACCGATGTCCGGCAGCGCCGGCTGGTGGCGATGCACCGGCCGCACGTGGCGGCGATGCGGACCACCGTCCATGCCGAGAACTGGTCCGGGAGACTGGAATTCCGTTCGGTGATCGACGGAGGGGTGGAGAACCTCGGAGTGGAGCGGTACCGGGACCTGTCCTCGCGGCACCTGGCGGTCGACGGTCTGCGCGAATTGTCCGATGACGCCGTGCTGTTGGAGGCGCAGACCGGTGAGTCGCAGATCCAGGTCGCGGTCGCGGCACGCAACCGCCTGACCGGAGGGGAACCCGCGTCGGTCGCCCGCGCGATCATCCGGGACGACACCCGGATCGGCCACGACATCGCCGTCGAGGTCACCGGCGGTCGTGCCGTCACACTGGAGAAGGTGGTCGCGGTGTACACCAGCCGCGACCATGGCATCTCCGGGCCGGTCACCGCGGCCGAGCGTGAAGTGGCCGCCACCCCCGGCTTCGACGAACTGGAGGAACGGCACCGGCTGGCGTGGGCCCACCTCTGGGAGCGGTTCAACGTCGACATGGGACACGACCCCGATCTGTTGCGCCTCGTGCGCCTGCACCAGCTGCACCTGCTCCAGACGCTGTCCCCGCACACCGCCGATCTCGACGTCGGCGTGCCGGCGCGGGGACTGCACGGCGAGGCCTACCGGGGCCACGTGTTCTGGGACGAGCTGTTCGTCTTCCCGGTGATGAACATGCGGTTGCCGAAGGTCACCCGCTCGCTTCTGCTGTACCGCTACCGGCGGTTATCCGAGGCCCGACGGGCTGCGTTCGAGGCGGGGTTCGCGGGGGCGATGTTTCCGTGGCAGTCGGGCAGCGATGGCCGCGAGGAAAGTCAACGGCTGCATCTGAATCCGCGGTCGGGTCGGTGGAACCTCGACGCCAGCGCCCGCGCCCACCACGTGGGCCTGGCCATCGCTTTCAACGTCTGGCAGCACTATCAGGTCACCGGAGACATCGGGTTCCTCATCGACTACGGCGCCGAGATGCTGGTCGAGATCACCAAGTTCTGGGTCAGCGCCGCGAGCCTGGACCCACAGCGGGACCGGTATGTGATCCGCGGGGTGATCGGCCCGGACGAGTTCCACTCCGGTTATCCGGGCCGGGAGTACGACGGAATCGACAACAACGCCTACACCAACCTGATGGCGGTGTGGGTGATCATGCGGACCCTGGAGGCCCTCGAGCGGTTGCCGCTGTCCTACCGGCTGGCGCTTCTGGAGACGGTCGGGGTCGGTGACGAGGACCTCGCGCAGTGGGAGGACGTCAGCCGGCGGATGTTCGTGCCGTTCCACGATGGCGTCATCAGCCAGTTCGAGGGTTACGAGCAGCTGCGCGAACTGGATTGGGAGGCGTACCGGAGCCGCTACGACAACCTGCAGCGGCTGGACCGCATTCTCGAAGCCGAGGGCGACAGCGTCAACAACTACCAGGCGGGCAAGCAGGCCGACACGTTGATGCTGTTCTACCTGCTGTCCGCCGACGAGCTGTACGAGTTGTTCGACCGCCTCGGCTACAACTTCGTGCCCGATCAGATCCCGGCCACCATCGACTACTACCGGCAGCGCACCTCACACGGGTCCACCTTGAGCGCGGTGGTGCACTCCTGGGTGCTCGCCCGCGGCAACCGTCGCCAGGCCATGCACTACTTCCGTCAGGTGATGGCCTCCGACGTGGTCGACATCCAGCGCGGCACCACTCCCGAGGGCATCCATCTGGCGGCCATGGCGGGCAGCATCGACCTGTTGCAGCGGTGCTTCACCGGGCTGGAGCTGCGCCGTGACCGGATCGTGGTCGGCCCGCTGTGGCCCGAGCCGCTGGGCAGGCTGGCCTATACGTTCCGCTACCGCGGGCACCGGCTCAGGTTGACGGTGTCGGGGCGGTCCTCGACGCTCAGTGCAGAACCCAGTGACGCCTCGCCGGTACTGGTCGAATGCCGGGGCCAGTCACAGAATCTCGTCGCCGGTGGCACGGTGGAATTCACTTGATGACCGGGCTGACCCGGGTGCTGGCGGTCCCTGACACGATCCCGGCGCAAGGCTGCCCGTCCCGAAGTTCGGACACCACCGCGGCAACCACCGTCGGCACCGCCGCTGTGAGCGCGGAGCTCAGCCCGTCACCGAATGCCACCTCGGCCGCGTCGACGGCGAGCACCACCAGCCGCCGCGGCGCATGGCCCAGAACCTGCCCGAGCGCATAGGCCGCGGGCAGGCCGAGTGCGTGGGAGCTCACAGGAGCGCCCGTGCGGCCGTCGCCGGGCGTCCAGCGCCGGATCCGGCCGGGGATGGCGTCGTCGCAGGCGGCCGCGTCGACCACCACAGTCAGCTCGGTCCCGTCCCACGCATCGATCATCTCGGCGGGATCATCGGCGGCGACCATGACCCGCACCCCGCCGAGTGACAGCTTGCCAACCTCGGCGGCGACGACCGGGCCGATGCCGTCGTCGCGACGGAACGGGTTGCCCACTCCGATCACCAACGCGTTCAACGGCGTTCGACCGTCAGCGTGAGAAAGTGCGCGGCGCAGGAGATGCACGGGTCATGGTTGCGGATCGCCTTCTCGCACAGCGAGGTCAGCGCGAGGTCGTCGAGGTCGAGGTTGGCGCCCACCAGCACGCCCATCTCGTGTTCGAGCGCGGCCTGGTTCTGTGCCGTCGGGGGCACCATCGTGGCCGCGCGGATCAGGCCGTCGTCGCCGATCTCGTAGCGGTGGTAGAGCAGTCCGCGCGGCGCCTCGCTCGCGCCGTGCCCGACCCCGGCGCGGGCCGGCACGTCAACGTGCGGACGCGGAGGCGGTTGGTAGCTGTCGATGATGCGCAGTGCCTCGTCGAGCGCGTACACCACCTCCACCGCGCGAACGACGATGCTGCGGAACGGGTTACGGCAGGTCGCGACGAGACCGGCGTCCGCCGCGGTCTGGGCTGCCAGCGGGGACAGGCGTGCCGAGTTCAGGGAGTACCGCGCCAACGGGCCGGTCAGGTAGCGGGCGCCGTCCAGGGTCGCGTGCAGCGCCGTGGAATGCGGCACCTGCGATTCGACGACGTGGTCGCCGAATTCGCGGACGTCGAACGACGGTCCGGAGCTGCGTGCGACTGTCCCGTTCTCGATCGGGTAGCGGTCGGTGGCGGTCAACGCCAGGAACTCGTGGTCGAACTCGGCGTCCGGATAATCGAGCCGCGCGACGTAGTGCGCGGTGTGCAGCGCGTCGTCGAGGGCGCGGCGCAGCAGCTCGGCCAGCGGCCGCAGTTGTGCACGGGACGGCACGGAGTAGAAGCCGCCCAACCGCACGTTGACCGGATGGATGGCGCGGCCGCCGAGCTGCTCCATCAGCCGGTTGCCGGCCTTCTTCAGCGCCAGCCCGCGCTCGACGAGCTCGGTGTGGTCCCGGGCCATCGCGACGATGTCGGGGTAGCCCAGGAAGTCGGGCAGATGCAACAGGAAGATGTGCAGGGCGTGGCTGTGGATCCACTCGCCGCAGTACAGCAGCCGGCGCAACGCCACCAGCTCGGGGTCGACGGTCACAACGCAGGCGTCCTCGATGGCGTTGCACGCGCTGACCTGGTACGCCACCGGGCAGATGCCGCACACCCTGGCGGTGAGGTCGGGCGTCTCGGTGTAGGAGCGGCCGCGCAGGAACGCCTCGAAGAACCGCGGCGGTTCGTAGATGTTGAGTTCCACGGTGTCGACCACACCGCCGGTCAGCGTGACGTTCAGCGCACCCTCACCCTCGACCCGGGTCAGTGCCCCGACGCGTAGGGTGCGGCTTCCGTTGTTCCCGGCGCTCACGGCTCGTTGCGCTCGGTGTCGGTGCGTGCGGTGTCGTTGCGTTGGCCGGCGAAGCGGGTGACGTTGAACGTGCTGAACACCCGCTCGACGTCGGGGCCCGACATCCCGTCGCGGCGCAGCACCGGGATCAGCGCCGCGGTGTTCGGCGTAGCGGCCGGGCCGAAGCAGCCGTAACACCCTCGGGACAGCGACGGGCACAGCGCGCCGCAACCCGCGTGTGTGACCGGGCCCAGGCACGGGGTGCCGTCGGCGACCACGACGCAGGTGACACCGCGGTTCTTGCACTCGGTGCACACCGTCTTGGCGGGCAGCCGGGGTTTCCTGCCGACCAGCAGCGCCGCGAGGGTGTCGAGCAGTTGTCCGCGGTCGATCGGGCACCCCTGGAGCTGGTAGTCGACCGTGACATGCGCCGAGGCGGGCGTCGAGGTCGCCAGGGTGTCGATGTACTCGGGTTGCGCGTACACGAGCGAGGTGAACTCGTCGACGTCGGCGAAGTTGCGCAGCGCCTGGATCCCGCCCGCGGTCGCGCACGCGCCGATCGTCACCAGGATCTGCGATTGGGCCCGGATCTCGGCGATCCGCCGCGCGTCGGCCGCGGTGGTGATCGATCCCTCGACCAGAGAGACGTCATAGGGGCCGGCGGCGATCGCGCTGGACGCCTCCAGGAACGTGGCGATCTCTACCTGCCCGGCGAGGGTCAGCAGCTCGTCTTCGCAGTCGAGCAGCGTCAGCTGGCAGCCGTCACACGAGGCGAACTTCCACACCGCGAGCCTGGGGACACTCATCTACAGCTCCTCGACCTGCAGCAACGGCCCGACGACGTCGTAGCCGACGACCGGACCGTCGCGGCACAACAGCAGCGGGCCCAGCTGGCAGTGCCCGCACCAGCCGACGCCGCACTGCATGTTGCGTTCGACTGAGAGTTCGATAGCGTTCGGCGCCAGTCCTTTTCGCAGCAGCTCGGCGGCTGCGCCGCGCATCATCATCTCCGGCCCGCACAGGAATGCCGTCGTGGTGTCTGGGTGCAGCGGCAGCCTGCGCAGCGGCTCGCAGACGTTGCCGGTCTCGCCCTGCCAGCCCTGCACCGGCACATCGACGGTGACGTGCACGTCAATGACCCCTTGCCGGCTCCAGCCGTCGAGCTCGTCGGCGAACAGGAAGTCCTCGCGGGTCCGCGCCCCGGCTATCAACGTCACCCGGCCGAACCGGTGCCGTTCGGCCAGCGCGACGCACACCACCGGCCGCAGCGGCGCCAATCCGACTCCGCCCGCGACGATCACGAGGTCGCGGCCGGTGGCGCCGGCCAGCGCCCAGCTGGTGCCGAAGGGTCCGCGCAGGCCGATCAGCGAATTCGGTTCGGCATCGTGGAGGGCCCGGCTGACCGCGCCTACGGCCCGCACGGTGTGGGCGACGGTCTGATCCGGCGGATCCGGCAGGCCGCTCACCGAGATCGCGATCTCGCCGATCCCGAACGCGTACATCATCATGAACTCGCCGGGCGCGGGCGGGGGCAGCGCGGCGTCGACCGGCGTTAGACGCAAGGTCGCAGAATCGCGGTTCTCGACGACACGGCTGACCACGCGGTAGGGGACCGGCGTCATGGCGGTGCGGCCGGTCTCAGTCATCGCCCGGATCCGCCAGTTCCGACAAGGTCGTCATCTCTTCGGTGATGTCGATCCCGGTGGGGCACCACGCGATACAGCGTCCGCAGCCCACGCAGCCCGAGGTGCCGAACTGATCGTGCCACGTGCCCAGTTTGTGGGTCAGCCAGTGCCGGTACCGCGACGACCCGGACTGCCGCACGCTGCCCTCGTGGACGAACGTGAAGTCGAACTCGAAACACGACGCCCACGTCAGCCACCGTTGGGCATGCGTGCCGGTGAGGTCGGTGACGTCTTCGGTGCTGGTGCAGAAGCAGGTCGGGCAGACCATGGTGCAGTTGCCACACGTCAGGCAGCGGGACGCGACCTCGTCCCAGTGCGGTGACTCGCGGGAGTCCGCGAGCAGGTTGCGCAGGTCACCGGCCGGCATCTGGCGGCCCATGTGGTGTGCCGCCTTGGCGACACTGTCGCGCGCGCAGTCGATTTCGGAACTGTGCGGATCGCGGTGCGACACCCGGCGCAGCACGTCGGCGCCGGCTTCGCTGGCCACGTCGACCAGGTAGCGGCGGCCGTCCTGTCCGGTCTGTTCGGTCAGGGCCAGATCGTAGCCGGGACCGGCGCCGGGGCCGGTGCCCATCGAGGCGCAGAAGCACAGACCTCCCGGTTCGGTGCAATTGACCGCGACGACGAACGCGCGTCCGAGGCGCTCGGCGAAACTCTGATCCGGATGGGTGCTCCTGCCCAGCACTCTGTTGAGCACGGCGATCGCGGCGAGGTCGCAGCCACGGACCCCGAGGAACGCGTAGCGCACCGGCGGGTCCTCGCTGTCGGCGCCGCCCGGCCCGGAACTCCAGATCTTCTGCCGGGGCGGATGCAGGAACTGTTTCCACGATTGCGGACCGGCCGAATGGTTGAACACCGCGTCGTCGTCCCGGCGGCGCAGCCGGTAGTGTCCCGGAGCGACGTCGACCCCCCACCCGGCCGGCAGCTCGTCGGCGCTGTCGATCTCGGCGAGCACGATCGCACTGCCGGACACGGTCGGACCCACCACCCGGAATCCCATGTCTTTGAGCGCGGAAACCAGCTGCTGCAGCCCCGCGGACTCGATCACCGCGACCTCCATGCCAGCCATGGTGCCCCTGGACGGCCTCCGGTGCCGATGGTTGACCAAAGAAGTGACTTTGTGCCACAGATTCGGGACCGGGACGGTGGGTAGCGTCCCTTCATGACGATTGCACGACGCGCCGTGAGCGGCGGGCCCAGACGAGTGTTCCGCGATCGCCGCGAAGCGGGGCAGGTGTTGGCCGGTCTGCTCGGCGGATACCGCGGCCGAGAGAAACATCGTGGTCCTCGGGTTGGCCCGGGGCGGCATCCCGGTGGCTTGGGTAGTGGCCGCGGCACTGGGCGCACCGCTGGATGCGTTCATTGTGCGCAAGCTCGGCGCGCCCGGCCACGACGAGTTCGCGATGGGCGCGCTCGCCAGCGGCGGCAGGGTGGTTGTCAACGACGACGTGGTGCGCGCGTTGCGGGTGTCGCCCCAGCAGCTGCGGGACGTGGCCGAGCGGGAGGGCCGGGAACTGCTCCGTCGTGAGGCGGCCTACCGCGGCGGACGGCCGCCGCTCGAATTAGCCGGTAAGACGGTGATTCTCGTCGACGACGGGCTCGCGACCGGGGCGAGCATGTTGGCCGCTGTGCAGGCGCTGCGCGAGATGGACCCGGCCGAGATCGTCATCGCGGTGCCGGCAGCCCCGGAATCCACGTGCCGCGAGTTCACCGGCCTCGTCGACGACGTGGTGTGCGCCTCAATGCCGACGCCGTTTCTCGCAGTGGGGGAGTCGTTCTGGGACTTCCGGCAGGTCAGTGACGACGAAGTGCGCGAACTTCTCCAGACCCGACCGTCGGGACGGGCACGGCGCGGATCCGGCTGGCCGAGTCTCCCGCGGAGATCCTCGGCCGCTGCGCCGTGAACGCCCCCGCGGGTGTGCCGCCGCGGGAGGCGCTCGACGAACTGATCGGTGACGCGCGCGTCGTGCTGATCGGCGAGAGTTCCCACGGCACAAGCGAGTTCTACGACGCCCGCGCCGAGATCACCAAGTGGTTGATCGAGGAGAAGGGTTTCTGCGCGGTGGCCGCCGAGGCCGACTGGCCCGACGCCTACCGGGTGAACCGCTATGTGCGCGGGCAAGGCGGTGACGGCTCGGCCGAAGAGGCGTTGAGCGGCTTCGAGTGTTTCCCGGCGTGGATGTGGCGCAACACCGTGGTGCGGGATTTCGTCGGATGGCTGCGGGCAAGCAATGCCGAGCGCCGCGCGCACGGCAACCGGGAGGCGGGCTTCTACGGACTGGACCTCTACAGCCTGCACCGGTCCATGCGCGAGGTCGTCCACTTCCTGGACAACGTCGATCCTGCTGCGGCGCAGCGGGCACGCGAGCACTACTCCTGCTTCGACTACACTTCGGCCGACGACGGTCAGGCCTACGGTTTTGCCGCCGCGTTCGGTGCCGGTCTGTCCTGCGAACGCCAAGCGGTCGAACAGCTCGTCGAACTGCACCGCAACGCCCTGGAGTATGCGCGCCGCGACGGGATGCTCGCCGAGGACGAACTCTTCTACGCCCAGCAGAACGCGCAGACGGTCCGTGACGCGGAGATGTACTACCGGAGGATGTTCGGTGGCCGGGTCACGTCATGGAATCTTCGCGACCGGCACATGGCCACGATACTGGAGGCGCTGCTCCGCCACCTGGACCGGCATCTGGAACAGCGCGGCGGTACCGAACCGGCGCGGCTCGTGGTGTGGGCGCACAACTCTCACGTCGGCGATGCCCGGGCCACCGAGGTCGGTGCCGACGGCCAGCTGACTCTCGGGCAGCTGGCACGCGAGAGCCTCGGCGAACAGGCCCGCCTGATCGGCTTCACCACCTACGCTGGCACCGTCACAGCGGCGAGCGAGTGGGGTGGGGTCGCCGAGCGCAAGGTGGTCCGCCCGGCGCTGAACGGCAGTGTGGAAGAGCTGTTCCACGAGGTCGACCGTCCCGAGTACCTGGTGTCGCCCCTGATCAGCCGCGCCGCCGCCGAACCGTTGGACGACGTCCGGCTCGGGCGCGCCATCGGGGTGATCTACCTGCCCGCCACCGAGCGGCAGAGCCACTACTATCACGTCCGGCCCGGCGAACAGTACGACGGGATCATCCACATCGACAAGACCACCGCGCTGGAGCCGCTGGAGGTCACCAGCGTCTGGGTGGCCGGCGAGACTCCCGAGACCTACCCCACCGGTCTATGAGCGGCTCGGCGATCGTCACGTTGACGATGAACACCGCGCTCGATGTCACCGCCGAGGCCGACGAAGTCGTTCCGACCGAG
Source organism: Mycobacterium sp. 4D054 (assembly GCF_052245755.1). NCBI lineage: Bacteria > Bacillati > Actinomycetota > Actinomycetes > Mycobacteriales > Mycobacteriaceae > Mycobacterium > Mycobacterium sp. 4D054. The sequence continues at coordinate 2,856 of NZ_JBQQCF010000018.1, read as the reverse complement.
AAGATCCGTTGCCGCGCAGAGAGATACGACGCGGGCGGCGGCGGGGTCAACGTGGCCCGCTTCGCCCACGCACTCGGTGCGTCGGTGTCGGCGGTGTTCACCGCCGGTGGCTCCACCGGTGCGCGGGTCATCGATCTGGTGCACGCCTCCGGCGTACCGGAGGACCCGGTGCTCATCGACGGTGCGACGCGGGAGAGCTTTACCGTCAACGAGCGGGTCAGCGGCAAGCAGTACCGCTTCATTCTCCCCGGGCCCGTCCTGAGTGCAGGTGAACAGGCGCGGTGCCTCGAGGCGCTTCGGCGCTCCGCGAGGTCCGCGCAGATCGTCGTCGCCAGCGGCAGCCTGCCACCGGGGGTGCCGCCCGATTTTTACCGGCGGGTCGCCGACGTCTGCACGGCTACAGGCGTTTTGCTGATTCTGGACACGTCCGGGAGCGGGCTGAGCCATGTCACGTCCGGAGTCCACCTGCTCAAGCCCAGCGTCCGTGAGCTCCGCGAGTGTGTCGGCAGACCGCTGGCAACGGAACCGGAGCAAGTCGCCGCCGCCCGCGAACTCATCGACCGCGGCGTGACGAAAGCGGTGGTGGTGTCGTTGGGTTCGCAGGGCGCGCTGCTGGTCACATCCACTGATGGCGAACGGTTTCCGGCGCTGCCGGTCACGTCGGTCAGTGGTGTGGGCGCGGGCGACGCCATGGTCGCCGGCATCACCGTCGGCCTCGCCCGCCGTTGGCCGCTGGAGCGGGCGGTGCGGTTCGGGATGGCGGCGGCCACGGCGAAGCTGCAGACCCCGGGCACCTCGGTGTTCCACCGCGACGACGCCGAGCGGTATTTCCGGGCGCAACTATCACATTCGGATGCCTGACACGGGGATTCGGACCGATGTTGCACGTTTCGTCCGCACGGATGGCACCATGGTGGCGTGACCCGCAAGGGCAAGCCGGCCGCCGAAACCGGCGCGCGTCCGCTCCGCGACACGCTGTCTCAGCTTAGGCTTCGCGAACTTCTCAACGAAGTGCAGGACCGTGTCGAGCAGATCGTCGAAGGGCGCGACAGGCTCGACGGGCTGCTGGACGCCATGCTGGTGGTGACGTCGGGGCTGGAACTCGACGAAACATTGCGCACAATCGTACGAACCGCGATCGACCTGGTCGACGCCCGCTACGGCGCGCTCGGGGTGCGCGGACACGACCACGAGCTGGTCGAGTTCATCTACCAGGGCATCGACGAGGCCACCAGGGAGAAGATCGGGCACCTCCCCGAGGGACGCGGCGTGCTGGGTGTGCTGATCGACGATCCGAAGCCGATCAGGCTCGACAGCATCTCGAAGCATTCGGCCTCGGTCGGGTTCCCCGAACACCATCCACCGATGCGGACGTTTCTGGGCGTACCAGTGCGTATCCGCAACGAGGTGTTCGGCAATCTCTACCTGACGGAGAAAGCGGGCGGGCAGCCGTTCAGCGAGGACGACGAGGTCCTGGTCCAGGCGCTGGCGGCCGCGGCGGGCATCGCCATCGAGAACGCCCGGCTCTACGAACACTCCAAGATCCGGCAGTCCTGGATCGAGGCCACCCGCGACATCGCCACCGAGATGCTCTCCGGCGTCGATCCCGCGAAGGTCTTCCGGCTGGTCGCCGACGAATCGCGGCACCTCAGCGGAGCGCAGACCACCTGGGTCGCGGTGCGTCCCGACCTCGATGACCTGGAAGGCCCGGTCGACGAGCTGGTGGTGGCGGCGACCGCCGGTGACAGCCCGGTGAGCACCTCGACCGCGATCCCCATCGCGGACAGCCCGGTCGGGGACGTCTTCGCGACCGGGACGCCGCGCCGCTTCGACGAGCTGGACTTTCAGCACTCGGGGCCCGGACCCGCGCTGGTGCTGCCGCTGCGGACAGCCGAGACGGTCGCCGGCGTGTTGGTGGCGGTGCGGCCCCAGCCGGCGCCGCCGTTCAACGGCGACGATCTCGACATGATGGCGGCGTTCGTCGACCAGGCGGCTCTGGCCTGGCAACTGGCCAGCACGCAGCGGCAGTTGCGCGAACTCGACGTGCTCAGCGACCGCGACCGCATTGCCCGCGATCTGCACGATCACGTGATCCAGCGCTTGTTCGCCGTCGGACTGGCGCTGCAGGGCACGATTCCGCGGGCCCGCGCCGCCGACGTCCAGGAACGACTCACCGAGTGCGTCGACGACCTGCAGCAGGTGATCCAGGAGATCCGCACCGCGATCTTCGATCTGCATGGCGGTCAGGGCGGCAGCACCCGGTTGCGGCAACGGCTCGACGAGGCCGTCGCCCAGTTCACCACCCCCACGTTGCACACCACGGTGCAGTACAAAGGACCGCTGTCCGTGGTCGACGGGGTGCTTGCCGACCACGCCGAAGCCGTTCTCCGCGAAGCCGTCAGCAACGCGGTCCGCCACGCCGCGGCCACCACGCTCGACGTCAGCGTCACCGCCTCGGACCAGCTGTGCATCGAGGTCGTCGACAACGGCCGGGGTATCCCCGCGGACATCACCGGAAGCGGGTTGAACAATCTGCAGCAGCGGGCGGTCGAGGCCGACGGCATATTCACCGTCGACCCGGTGCCCTCCGGTGGCACCCGGCTGCGGTGGTGTGCGCCGCTGCGGTGAATCACCCCTTCGCGCACGCTTTTTGGTGCGTCATCGTGTCAGTGCTGCCTGCCATAATCGAAGGTATGTTCGAGGGTGTCGAGCCGCGGGAGCTTATCGATGCGATGGGTTCGGCGGCGCGTGCCGAGTCGGCGGCGATCGCGCAGCGGCTTGAAGCTGTGGCTGTGTTGTTCCACTGTCGCCAGCGCGATTACGCCGATGCCGGCTTTCATCACACCGACGTGTATG
>NZ_JBQQCF010000017.1:0-118518 GCF_052245755.1 Mycobacterium sp. 4D054 | reverse complement strand
ACTTGCACCGGAAGTGCCTTTCTGAACGTGGGCTGATCGAAGTGTGGTAACTCCAATCATCCCAGCTCAAAGGGCACTTTCCTTACATCAACACCCTCCGAACAGGCGATTCATCGGTGGATCGAGGCTAAAGGGCAACACCAACGGGCAACCGGTCTGCGGCGATGGCCCGAAGGTACGCACCACAACCCAGTCCGGTGAGCCGTCGATGTTGGTTCAATGGACGGATGGATCGGAGGGTCGCCCTCTGGGTGGATGACTCCAACGCGATCTTTCGGCGGGGGCTCGCGGAGTGCCTGACCACGTCCGGTTTCGAGATCGTGGGGGAGAGCGCACATCTGACTCCGGCGCCGGATCTGGCCGCCGTCGAGATCCTGCTGCTGGAACTGGACGGCCCGGCCGTGTCGGCGGCACCCGACTTCGCCGCCGCTGGGACGAGGTGTGTGGGGGTGGCAGAGACCGGCTCGGTGGTGTTGATGGAGGGGGCCGTCAAGGCCGGATTCGCGGGGCTGTTGCTCCGTGCGGAGATCACCCCGGCCAGCCTGGTGGCCGCGTGCCGGGCTGTCGCCCATGGGTTGGGCTCGATACCGCCGTCGGTGCTGTCGCCCCTGCTGGGGCACGGGAACGGCGCAGGTTCACTGGGCGATCGTGGTGTGCTCGCCTGCCGAGAGCTCAGCGTGCTGCGACTGCTCGCTCAGGGCAGCACGACCAGGGAGATCGCGGGCGAGCTGTGTTATTCGGAACGCACGGTCAAGAACATCGTGCACGACACCCTCGCCAAGCTTCACTGCCGCACCCGGGCCGAGGCGGTCGCGGTGATGGCCCGGCAGGGTGCGCTATAAGCCGCACCGGTTGCCCCGAAGGTTGCCCGTCGGCCTCTCGTGAAGGGGGCAACGTCTGACTAGCGTCGGTCTCCGGAAGGTAGGAGGCCACATGTGCTCCAGATTCTGCTGGCAGGTTTCGGCGAGGTGGCACGGCGGGGGATCCGCGCGATCCTGTCGTCGCCGGAGCTGGTCATCGATGAATGCGCACTCGAATGTGTGATGACCGTCCTGGTCACCCGGACCCCGAACGCCGTGGTGATCGAAGCCGGGACACGCGATCTCACCCGTGCCGAGCGGGTCGCCGCGGCATGTCCGGCGGTCACCGTGGTGGCGTGTTCGGCCGACGAGGAGACGATCCGCATCTTTCCGAAGTTCTGCGGCGGGCAGTGCCGGGCGCAGCCCTTGAGCGCCGAAGCGCTGCGCGCGAGTGTGTGGAGTTGACATGAGCGTCGCGTGCGCCAACGGTACTGCGCTGGCCGAAACCGAAGCGCCACTGCGGATTACAACGACCCGAATCCCGTCGGGATCACGCGGAACGGATTGGACGGTCGAGCGGATCCGCTCGTTCATCCTCGACGGCGCCAAGGACTTCACGGTACGCCGGAGGGTGGTCGACATCCTCAGAGCTCAACGGATCCGCGCCAGGGACTATCTCGGCGAGATCAAGGCGCTGTTCGAATGGGTGCAGAGCAACATCCGCTACACCCGCGACCCGCACCGCGTGGAGCTGCTGCACTCGGCGCGCAGAATGCTCGAGCTGCGCGCCGGCGACTGCGACGACATGACCATCCTGCTCGGCGCCATGCTCCAATCCATCGGGCATCCGGTACGGATCGTCGTCATCGGCCCGAACCCTCGGCGCCCCAATCTCTTCACCCACGTCTACCCGGAAGTCCGGTTCCGGGGGCGCTGGATCGCCGTGGATGCCACGGTGTCACACCCTATGGGCTGGAAGCCCCGGGCGATCGTGAAGAAAGTCATCTCGCTGCAAAGGAGACCGGGCATGAGCCTGCATGACTTCGACGACGGCCTCGGCCAGTCGTATGGGGCCGCGGATCTGGTGGAGGCGGTGCGGACCATGGGTCTGCAGCCGCGCGATCCGCGGGTGAAGGAGGTTTGGGACGCACTGCGGGCGCGGGGGATGCTGTCCCGCGATCTTTGGGTGCGACGGCTGCTGCTGCGACTCTGGCGGCAAGGGCTGCCGCCGGGCAACCGGCCGCGCAGTGCGGGCCGGCTCGACGCCGTGATACGCGGCTCCGACCAGCCCGGGTACCAGGCACCGGCCGCGTCGGCCTTTTATCCCTCCGCTTACACCTCCGCCACGCCCTACTACCCCCGCGCGCGTTATTACCCGCTTCCTTCATTGTGGCGGCCGGGCTGGGTGCGGCCGCGGCCGGTGCCCGCGCCGGCACCCCGATACTACCGGCCGACGGTACGGCGGCACTGAAAGCCGTACAGAGAAAAGGAGATTCAGACCATGGCACGTGTGACAGGCGTCAAGGAGAAGCTGCACAGCCCCCTCTACGATGCCATTTTCATCAACGAGGGCGAGACGCTCGCGGATGTGATGCGAGATCCGAGCGTCATCCGGTTCTTCGTCGACGTCCAGAACAAGACCAGGCTGGAGACCAATCTGCAGGCGTCCGGGGTGCTTCCGAGCCTCAATACCTTCGAAGCCAGAGCCATGCGTGTAGTCATCAGCGGTCCGAACCCGGACCGCTACGACACCCGTGATCTGTTCATCCCTGAGCTGATCTACGGCTCGGTGGTCTCACTGCTGGTCGGTGAGAAGGAGGCCATCACCGCTCCGACGTACATGTTCCCGTCCGGCGCGGGTGTGCTCGGTGCCAGCGGCGAGATGCCGCTCAGTCACGGTGAGCCCGACCCGCTTTCGACGTTCCGATTCGCCGAGCCGGTGTTCATCGACCCGCAGCAGAACTTCCGTGTCGAGATGCTGTTCCCGCGCGGTGTCACTGCGCTGCTGCTCGACGAGATCGGCCCTCGGCATATTTGGGTGGTCCTCGACGGCTACCTGACCCGCGATGTGCAGTGACGGAAGACAGGGATGGCAATGGCTGACAACGGTCTTGACGGATTCGGTGATGAGGAACTGATGACCGTTCAGGGTTTGGACGACGTCGCAGACTACGGTGCGCTCTATCAGGCTCCGGACGGGTCACTGTTCCAGGTTCAGGGATTCGACGACGATCTGCAGGACGGTGCGGACGCGGTACCGGGTGAGGTACGGCTGGGCGACGACGGCAGGTTGTATCAGTGGGTGCAGGGTTACGACGGACTCGGTGACCCGGTCGGCTTCTGGTCGCTGCTCCCCGGCATCGCCAAAACGGTGCTGCCGATGGTGGCTTCCCGCGTCGTGCCCAGATTGCGGCGGTTCCTGGCGCCGGCAGTGCGGCCGGCGCCGGTCGTCCGACGGGCGCCGGTGGCGCCTCCACCCGTCACGCAGCAGGACCCCCAGGTTCCGGTGCCCGACGACACCGGCGAGGATCTGACGGGCTTCGCTGCGCTGTATCAGGCACCCGACGGGGGCCTGTACCAGATGCCGGGTGTCGGTGACGACGAGCTGTACGGCAGCGACGAACTGGACGGCAGCGACGAACTCGACGGCGACGACGATGAACTGCGCGGTACCGAAGGCTACGTGCGGGAGCCCCGCGGGGGTGTGTGCTCGTGCTCCGGCCTGCGGGGGATCGACGCGTATGTCCCCGCCGAGCCACCGCAGACCCCGCAGTTCGTGCGGCCCGTGAACGCGCCCGACATGTGGCGCCCGCTCTGGTAGGAGGCGGCTGACATGCAGGACGAACAGCTGGGAGCGGCACGGCTGCTCGGTCCGCGGCAGGAGCTGCGGACCAACGGGTGGGGAGCGCCCGTGCGGCTCAAAGAGATCCCCTATGACCACGTGGCGGTCTTCACTCTGGCCGGGCGACGGGGCGCGCGGGTCGAGGACGTCATCAACGTCTCCGTCGACGGCGTGTTCATCGCGACGTCGATCGGGTACAGCTTCGTGCCCGCCGAGCCGCCCGGGTCGGTGATTTTCAGTCAGCCGGATGTCAACCAGCTGTTGGCCGGACTCTTCACCGATCCGCGGGTTGGGATACGGGCGCTTGCGGCAAAGGTGTTCGGGATCGACTTCACCTACAGCATCATCGACAGCGGTACCGGCCGCGAACTGCAGAACCGGGCTATCCACAACACCGCCGGGCTCGGCAGCCCGGATGGTCGGCGCCCGTTCCGGCCGATGGCCAAGCCGATGCTGTTTCAGCCCCGGTCCACCATTCGGGTGGTGGTCGACGAGATTTCGGAGGGGCCGCTGTACCAGGGTGCACAGCTGTTCATCGCGCTGCACGGCTACAAGATCCTCGGCGCCGGGACATGACCGATGCCGGTGCACCAGGATTGCGGATGTCCGGGTGCAGGCCAGTGCGAGGTCTGCGACAACCCGCTTGACACGGCGCCGTTCGACAACAGCGCTGTGCTACCCGCCCCCGAACCGGGGCAGGAGATTGTGCTGGCGCGGTACTCGCTGCGGCCCCAATACTGCGGAATACTGCGCTACTTCATGCAATTCACCGACCGGTACGCTGCCGATCCGACCAGGATCCGCACACCGGGTTACCAATGGCAGATTCGTTCCGGGGCGTATCCGCTGGACCCCTATCTGACTTTCGATCACATCATCAATCCGTGGGGTTCTTCGGCTGTGCCGGTGGACATCCGGCTCGCCGAATCGGTAACCATCGAGTTCGTTGTCCGCAATGTCGGCGCCACCGGCACCGACATCCTGTCCGAGGTCGGCGGTCGGATCATCGGACGGCATTGGTACGACACCCGTTTCGGTGGCGCACCGCGGTTGCTGTGAGCCAATCACTGCACTGATTAAGGAGGCGGCCATGTATCTGAGCGATCAACCGGTGCCGGCCGGCATGCAGAAGCTGGTGCACCGGCGCAAAGCCGGACGTGTCGCGGCCGGAATGGCGGGGGTGAGCGCAGAGGATGAGCTGCTGGGCGCCCCGATCTTCGACTTTCCGGCGTGTGCTCCATGTCCGCTGCCGACGGCCGAACAGTGTCTCACCGCGCTGCGGCAAGCGATCGTTCGCGCGATCAGGCTGGCCAACAACGCAGCCGACAAGGTCGATGCCTCGATCAGCGTGGCGCCTGCTGCGCGGGGCGCGGATGCCGTACGCACCGCAAGGATCTTCCGCAGCTTCTTCGGACACGACCCGTCGCGGCCGGTCCCATGGGCCGGCAACGAGGCGTCGGGAGTCAGCGTCGCCAAACGATTGCGGGCGGTGGCCAGGGAGCTCGACGGTGGACGTCGCATCACCTTCGAATGCCGGCCGGCGGTGGCCGGATGCGCAGACAACGATCTGACGTGCTGCACACCGTGCGACAACGCCTGGGTGCATGCGAACGTCGGACGCAACACCGTGGTGCTGTGCCCGATGTTCTGGGCGGCCACCCGAGATATCCGGGCCGGGATCATCATCCATGAGATGTTGCATCTGCTCTACGGGCATCTCCGGGACGTCGGCGAGGGCAGGATCCGGAACGCGTGCTACGAGGCATTCGCGTTGCGGCTGGCGGGGATCACACCGGATCCGTTCGACGTCTGCAACTGCCGGGCCACGCCTTGCCCCGCGGCGGTCTGCTGACGCGCGGTTCACCTCTGGTAGGCGGCGGCGCTTCCCGGCGTGATCGGTCGCAGGGTCGTCGCGTCGACGACGATCTCGAACCGGTTGCCCAACTTGGACATCGTTATCTTCTGGATCGGTGGGTCAAACAGCGGATCGTTGGCCCAGAGCTCGCCGCGCGGCGAACGCCTGACCATCACCCAGTGCCGACCTCCGACGAGATCAGCCAAGACCGGTGAGCCCGCCCTGAGCGCGTCGAGCGCCCGCGCTCTGTCCACCGTGACGACTTTGACGTTGGTGACGCCGTATCGGTCTGCGAGGTCCTGGTTGTATTGCGCCAGCGAGCCCGGATCGGCCGAATGGCTCACGATGCGGCTAATCAGCAGTCGCGCCTCGGTCGGTGTGTCGCCCTTCGACTTTGCCGCAAGGATGTCCTTGTTCAACGCGGCGAGAACCTGGCGATAGGTCGGCTTGGCGATTCCGAATATCGACCGGAGTGCCATGCTCCGCGCGGAACCGAGGCAGAAGCTGCCCGCGGCCTCCGATCGGTCGAACTGCTGCCGCTGCGGTGTGAAGCGCCACGGGGTGCTGCGTCCGGAACGGCCCTGCGGGTCCTTCTTTGTGACCGGGAACCTGGTGTAGTTCAACGGAACTCCCGACTGGTTCTCGTACACCGTCTTCAAGTTCTCCAAGAATTCGGCTTCGCGCGCCCACAGTGAGAACCTGCCGAAGTCCCGGAGGACCGAAGCCACCGTATGTCCTTGCCGCGACTTCGCTCGGTGGCGGACGCTCTCGGCTTTCATCTGCCGTCTGGCGTGCCGGATCGCAGTGTCGATCGCGCTGAGCGGCGTGCGAACAGCCTGGCCGATCTCGGATACGGTGTGCAGGTACATCTGCTCCCTCGGCGAAAACGATTACGGCAGCTGGACTTCCACCCGGGTGCCTGCCTTGCCGGTGCCGAAGAGGATCACAATGCTGCGTACGCCTTGGGCGCGGCTGGGCAGGAACTTGCGCACGGTGAGCGCGATCCGCCGGATCTCACCGGCGATCGCCTTTCGGCTGCTCAAATCTCCTCGTCCGTACTGAGGCAGAGGCACTGTCACCGACGTCGCCTTGGCTTGGTGCGCGTGTTCGAGCTGCTCGGCGAGGCTCAACGCCAGCGCCTGGGCGTCGGGATAGGTTTGCGCTTCCTGCTCCGCGGCGTCGCGGGCGTACCGCGCCGCGGTCTCCTCGGTGGGTCCCGCGGTCTCCAGGGCTCGCCGTGTTCTGGTCAGACGTACCCGCACATGTGAGGGAAGCAGGGCTTGCGGACTGACCTGCTCCTTGACTGCGCGTTCGATGCGGGTCACCACGTCGACCGGCAGCACCGGGCCCGCCGGTCGGGGTGTGCGCTGCCCGGGCGCGCGTCGGGCACCCTGCCATTCGATCTGCACGATGTTGGGCGTGACCGGCTCCTGCCGTGGCGACGGCGGACTCGGGGGCGCTGCCGATGGCTCCGGAAAGACCTGTACCCCAGGAATTCCCGTCACCTTGCGGAAGCCTTCGGGAAACACCTCGCGGCCGATGTGAGCGACTGCGGCGGTCGAAGGACGATTCGAGCAGAAGCTGCTGCCGGTGTGCTCGGGGGTCGGCGAGTACAGGTCGATGTGAGCGTCGAACTCGTCTCGCGATCGCGGTGATCCGACCGAGATGTGCAGGCTGTCGGATTTCGAGATCTCCCGCAGCGTGGTCTGTCCTTTGTGCAGGCTCGCGCCCACACCTTGGGCCATGCAGAACCGGCCGGTCGCCATGAGGGATTGGATCAGTGCGTCGCCGGACTGTGCGGTGAAGTACACCGCCGGTGTGACCCCGGGAACCCGAAGTGCGCGATCGGCGACCAGGAACGGCGCCTCGCCGGCGGTGACCTTGACGATCCGCCGGACCTGAGGCCACACTCCGTATCGGCACATCCGATTGAAGATCGCGGTCAGTGCGAAGCGGATGTCACGGTCCAGACCGTCGAACCATTCGGCAGGCCTGGTCACCGACGCGGACACCACCCGCCTGAGATCGGCCGGTTGCTTCTCGAAGCGGTCGAGCGAGACCGCCGAACAGTCGGTCGGCGCACCCTGAGGCTGCCCCAGGCCGGCACTGGTCATGACGTACATGGCTGGTCTCCTGCCGCATTCGCCGGCCGCGCGCGATGCGCGTCCGGTCATGACGCCATCTTTCGCGCCGGACAAGGTGTGTCGGCAGAGGTGACAGGGCAGTCTTTGGGGCATGTGTGCGGATGCGACGGGGCTGAGGATGGGCACGGCGGCGGGCCGGTGGGTGCTGCTGGCCACGGTGCTCGGATCCGGCCTGGTGATGGTCGACGGCACGGTGGTCAACATTGCGCTGCCGCACATCGGCAGCGACCTCGGAGCGGGATTCCGCAGCCTGCAGTGGATCGTCAACGCCTACACGCTCACACTGGCTTCGCTGATCCTGCTCGGCGGGTCACTCGGTGACCGGTTCGGGCGGCGACGGGTCTTCCTGATCGGCGTGGTCTGGTTCGCGCTGGCCTCGCTGGCCTGCGGCCTGGCTCCGAGCACCGAGGTGCTGATCGCGGCGAGAGCCCTACAGGGCGTCGGCGGTGCCCTGCTCACGCCCGGCAGCCTGGCCCTGATCTCCGCGTCGTTCCACCCCGGGGACCGGGCCGCGGCCATCGGCGCGTGGTCGGGTCTCGGCGGGATCGCCGGAGCCATCGGCCCGTTCCTGGGTGGCTTCCTGGTCGAGTGGAGCTGGCGCGCAGTGTTTCTCATCAACCTGCCGCTGGCTGTGATCGTGGTGGCGGTGACGGTTGCGCGGGTGCCCGAAAGCCGGAACCCGGAGGCTCCGAGGGATCTCGATCTCGCCGGTGCCGCGCTGGCCGTCGCCGGTCTGGGGGCGTTGACCCACGGGCTCACCGCGCTGGGAGGCGGCGATGTGAGCTTCGGGTCGGTGGCGAGCATCGGCGTCGGGGTGCTCGCCCTGATCGCGTTTGTCATCGTCGAGCGCCGATCCGACCATCCCCTGGTGTCACCGAAGCTGTTCGCCGACAGAAATTTCCGGGTGACCAATGCGATGACGCTGCTGATCTACGGTGCGCTCGGCGCGGTGTTCCTGTTGCTGGTGCTGCAACTGCAGATCGTGGCCGGCTTCAGTCCGGTCGCCGCAGGTACCGTGCTGCTGCCGTTCACCGCGGTGATGCTCGTCTTCTCGTCGCGTGCGGGAGCGCTGTCCAGCCGGATCGGTCCGCGGCTGCCGATGACGGTCGGCCCGTTGATTGCCGCAGTCGGCTTGTTGTTGATGATGCGGATCGATGCCGACGCGTCGTGGGTGTTCGACGTCGCACCCGCGGCCATCGTCTTCGGTGCGGGCATGGTGCTCGTCGTCGCGCCTTTGACTGCGACGGTGCTGGATTCGGCCCCGGAGAGCATGGCCGGATCCGCCTCCGGCGTGAACAACGCGGTGGCCCGGGCCGGTGGGCTGCTGGCGGTGGCCGTGCTGCCCGGGTTGGCCGGGATCAGCGGCGGGGACTACGCCGCGCCCGACGCCTTCGCGGCCGGCTTCCGCATCGCGGTGCTGATCTCGGCCGTGATGATGGTGATCGCTGCGGTGATGGCCGGCGTCGGAATCCGGCGCGCGCCGGCCGGCCATGCCGAGCGGATCGCGGTCGAGAACTGCACCCATTGCGCGCTTTCGGGATTACCCCCGCACCCGGTGGAGTAGGCAACCTCTGTGGCGGGTATCGACGGGTCATGGCCGACATCATCGAGCTCATCTACGCCGATCACGACTGGTTGCGCCGTCAGTTCTTCCGGCTCGACGACGCGACGACCACCGACGAACTCGCCGCGATCTGGGAGGTGCTTGGCCGGCGGCTCGACGCCCACGCCGATGCGGAGGAGAAAGTCTTCTACCCGGCGCTACTCAAACACGGCGGTCGTGACGATCCCGGTAATCCCGAGGGAGACCCCAAGGACGAAGCCGAGGACGCCATCACCGACCACAACGCGATCAGGGATGCGGTGCGGCAGTCGCGGCAGCACCAGCCCGGAAGCGAGCCGTGGTTCGAGGCTGTGCACAAGGCGCGCGCCGAGAACGGGTCGCACCTCGATGAAGAGGAACGCGAGGCGATGCCGGACTTCATCAAGAGCGCAACGCTGGAGCTGCGTCACGAGCTCGGGATGAAGTGGTTGCAGTTCTATGCCAGGCATGAGGAGATCAAAGGCGTCGACGCCACGGACAAGGACGCCGACGCGTACATCGAGAAGCATTCCTGAGTGCAGAGGTGTCGCACAGGCGTAGTTTGGCGACAGAGGAGCCGCTCATGATCCATCGATTTCTCCGTTTCGCGGCCGGCGTCGTCGCCGCGGTTCTCATGCTCGCGACGGTGAGCCCACCGACGGCGGTCGCTGACGATCGGCTCGACTTCACCGGGACCACGCTGGGCGGCGCGCCGTTCGACGGCGCGTCACTGCAGGGCAAGCCCGCGGTGCTGTGGTTCTGGACGCCGTGGTGCCCGTTCTGCAACGCCGAGGCGCCGTCGGTCAGCAGGGTCGCCGCCGCCAATCCGGGAGTGAGGTTCGTGGGCGTCGCCGCCCGTTCCGATGTCGCGGCCATGCAGGGTTTCGTGTCGAAGTACAACCTGAACTTCCCGAATCTCAACGATGCCGACGGTTCGATCTGGGCGCGCTACAACGTGCCGTGGCAGCCTGCGTACGTGTTCTACCGCGCCGACGGCTCGTCGACGTTTGTGAATAACCCGACGTCGGCCATGCCGCAACAGGAGCTGCAGGAGCGGGTGTCCGCGCTGGGCGCGTAACCGCGTGCAGCAGGATCTGGTCGGCCTGGCGTTCGCGGCGGGCATGGTGGCCGCGCTGAACCCGTGTGGGTTCGCGATGCTGCCCGCCTATCTCGCGTTGGTGGTGCGCGGGAGCGGCACCCGGGTTTCGACGGCGGTGGGACGTGCGGTTGCCGCGACGGTGGCGATGACGCTCGGTTTCCTCGTGGTGTTCGCCGTGTTCGGGTTGCTGACCGTTGCGCTGGCCTCCGCGGTGCAGCAGCACATTCCCTACGTCACGGTGGTCGTCGGTGTCGTGCTCGTGGCGCTCGGCGGCTGGCTGCTGTCCGGGCGCGCGCTGACCGTGCTGATGCCGGACCGGTTCACCGCCGGCCTCTCGGCTCCCACGGCGCGCCTGGGCTCGATGTTCGGGTACGGGGTGGGTTATGCGCTGGCGTCGCTGTCGTGCACGGTGGGACCCTTTCTCGCCGTCACCGGCGCCGGTTTCGGCACCGCCGGCGGACGGGCGTGGATCTATCTGGCCTATGCCGGGGGATTCGCGTTGGTGGTCGGCACCCTGGCCGTCGGCGCGGCCGTCGCGGGCTCCGCGCTGGCGGACCCTCTCAGGCGGATCCTGCCGTACGTCAACCGAATCGGTGGGGTTGTGCTGATCCTGGTGGGGCTCTACGTCGCGTACTACGGCTACTACGAGATCCGGTTGTTCGCGGGCGGCGACCCCGCGGATCCGGTGATCGCCGCGGCGGGACGGGTGCAGGGCGCCATCGCGGGCTGGGTGCACCGGCAGGGATCGTGGCCGTGGCTGCTCCTGCTCACCGCCGCGGCCGCCGCGTGGCTGATCAGACGGGTGTACGTCCGACGCGGTCAGCTGAAGCAGTAGGAGTCCGACGACGCGTCGCCGCCCTGCAGCCGGATCTGGTGGACGCGTAAGCCGCGGAACTCGTCGCCGTGCGGAAAAAAGTTCTGGTCGACGCTCATCCCACCGTCGGTGGGAACGTCGAGCTTGGCCATCCAGGCGCCGACACCGTCGGGGTAGAACTGGTCGTCCCACGCCCCGTAGAGCGAGTTGGTGAAGTACACCCGGCTTCCGTCGCGGCTGACCTCGACCATCTGCGGACCGCCGGCCAACGGCAGGTCGGGCATCGCGGGATGCGGTGTGCGGCCCACGATCCCGCCGAGCCGCACCGATCCGGTCTGTCGCGGGCTCGCGGGATCGGAGACCTCGAACTGCTTGAGTTCACCTGTGCCCCAACAGGACACGTAGAGGAACCGGTCGTCCACCGACAGATCGATGTCGGAGATCAGCGGCGGCACCGCGCCGAACGGCTTGAGCGCGGGAGGCAGGAGATCCGGGTCGGCGGGCTCGGCCGCGACGGTGATGACCTTCTCGACCTTCCATTCGTCGCCGTCGCGGAACCAGCGCCACACCGACCCAGACAGGTCCTCGGTGGAGATCACGACGCCGACGAAGCCCCACGTGGCGTCCGGGTCGTGGGACGGGCGCACCTCCAGCACCATCTGGTGCTGCGGGCCCAGCTCGACACGCTGCAGATGCCGGCCTGTGGCGAGGTCCCAGAAATGAAGGGCATGGCCATACTTGTTGCCCAGCAACAGTTCCGGCACGATGCCGTTCTCGATCATGGACGGGCTGCCCCATTCGCTGGAGATCAGCACGTTCTGGTTCAGGTGCCACCAGGCGTCGTAGTGGAAGTGCTGCGGCCCGCGATCGGTCTCCCAGGCGCGCAGCACGTCGAACGTCGTGTGGTCGAGCAGCGCGATCCCACCTGGTCCGTCGTCGTCGCCTTGCGGCCCACCCAGGCAGGTCAGGAAGACGCCGTCGGGACCGCAGTGCAGTGTGTGCGGACGCGAGTATCCGGCCTGTGCGGACAGGTTTGCCGCGTCGATCGTTTTGACCAGCGCCGGGGTCCGCGGATTCGGCTGGGTGTCGAATACGTAGACGTTGGACGAGCGCAGCCCGGGAACCAGGAGATGCCGGCGGGCCAGGCCGTGCATGTCGTGGCCTTCGTGCTTGAGGGCACTGCTGCAGGCATTCCAGCCGAAGTGATGCAGTTCGTCGCCGAGACCGGCAACGTCGGTCCAGCCGACCACCTGCCCGTAGGTGGCCGACGCCGGATCGACGTCGACGACGGTCATGGCGTCGGGTTTTCGGGCGGCGCGATCGAAAGCGACCACGTAGGCCAGCTTTTCGTCGGGAGCGGCCGCCGCCTCGGCGGCGGTCCGGTAGAACGTCGGATCGATGGACGGATGAGCCATGTGGCACCTCCCCGATGGGGCCGCTGTGCAGAGCGTAGTCCCGGCTGTCGATCTCAATGACGGTTTCGGGCCGAAAAGCTAGCAAACTTGTTGAAAGCGAACGTATCTGGTCGTTCACATTCTGGAGCGCGCGCGTGCCCGCCGACCCTGCGCGGGCTGCCGCGTCGGTGTGATCCGTCCCTTGACGCCGTAGACCGATGCCCGGTCCAGCAATTCCCGGTAGAAGTCCTCCGACACGACAGCGGTGCGGCTGAGCAGGAATCCGCTCAGGCCGGTGGGATCGCTGACGACGGCCCACCGGTAGTCGGGATCCAGATCGACGATCCAGTAGTTGCCCGGGGGCCGCGCCGAAGCGGGGCCGAAGAACCGCACGTTGAGCTTGTTGTTGGTGGCGTCGACCGGCAACGCGGAGCCGACGATCGAGGACTTCGGCCCGTTGTCGACGAAGTAGTTGCCGGAGTTCTCGACCCTGACCGACCCGTCGGGGTTGAGGCTGTACACGGCTTTGGTGTTGACCAGGCCGATGGAGAAGAACTGTTTGACGCTGCCCACCTCGAACCAGGTGCCCAGGTAACGGTCGAGATCGACCACCGGCGGGGGAGCGAGCACGATCGCGGCGGCGTCGCCCATCACGATGTACTGGTCGGGGGCGCCGTAGATGCCGGTGCCGTCGGTCGGGCCCAGACCCTGATACAGGTCGTTGATCCATCCGGTGGCCAGCGTGTAGACCGCCTGCGTGTTGCCCGGCGGGGAGAACCCGCTCACCAGCTGGGCGAGGAGGTCGAACAGCGCATTGCCGCCGATCAGCGAGTCGGCGTGTGAGCCCCCGGCCAGGGTCACCCCGACGAATTGACCCGGCCGGGCGGCGACCAGCTCTTTGGTGGACGCTCCGAACGAATTCCAGGGCTGCGGCGGCGCGGCGATCTGGTAGACGGGCACGAACGGGTCGTCGAGCTTGGCCAGCGCCGAGGGCAGGCGACCGCTGAAGGAGAAACCGTCGAACATCATGACCCCGCGGAGGCTGCCGTTGCCGAGCGGGTCCTCGGCGTAGTAGCCGCCGACCGCCGTGGCGAAGCCGCCGCCCGCCGACTGGCCGGACATCACGAACGCCTCCGGGAGGACGCCCAGATAACCGGCTGCGTGGGCGCTGGAGGTCAGCGACGTCCGAGCGCCGAGGAACATCGTCGCGACGGCCTCCTGCATCGGCGCACCGTTGATGCAGGAGGCCGCGCACGCGAGGGGGAACGACGACAAATTCGGCGCGACCACAATGCTGTTGGTCTGCTGTGACAGCGTCTTTGCCAGCTTGGACACCGCCGCCTTGTTGCCGAGGAAGCCGTGCTGGAGCCAGACGACGCCGGTCGCCGCGACCGAACCGTCGCTCTGGGTCGGCAGATACCAGTCCGCACGCGTCCTGTATCCGTTGCGCCCCACCGGAATCGTCAGAGCCGCACGTCCGGTTTTGACGCCGGTCACCACCGGGTTGGCGGCAGCCGCGGTGATGGGCGCGGGCTCATTCGTTTCGGCCTCGGTGGTTTCGGGCCCGGTCGTTTCGGCTGGTTCGTCGCCGACATCGGTGACGTGAGCGGCGGGCTCGGCGCCGTCGGCATCCTCGGACTGCGCGTTCTCGACCTCGGTGTCGACGTTCGTCGAGGAGGTCGACCGCGATCGCGCCGGCGGGTCCTCCGACAGGGCCGATTCGCCCCCGACGTCCTCATCGAGGTCTTCGTCGGCGTCAGTCGCGGAGGTGACCGGGCGTTCCGCCGACGAGGGAACCTCTGCAGGATCGGACGGATCGGCGGGGCTGTCGGCGGCTTGCGGATCGTCGGCGCGCTCTGCCGATGAGAGCTTTGACGGGGCGGACGAATCGTTGTCTGTCGACGTCTCGGTGTCGGCCGAGGCGACGCCCTGTCCTGCGCCCAAGGCGAGTCCCGCACCGGCAGCCAGGGTCCCCAGCCAGAGCGCCCACCGGGTCGAGGTCACGGGCGGACGATAACCGCCGTTCGACGACGATTGGCGCGAATTGTCGGCAACGTCAGCGAGAGGTCATTTTTTTTGCAAGCCGTCAGAAGACTCGGATCCAATCGACGAGCATTTCCGCGGGGTAGTTGCCCCCGGCGGGCTCGCGGCCGCCGGAGCCGCCCACGGCGATGTTGAAGACGGGCGCCATCGTGAACCCGGGATCGTTGAACGGCCAGTCCGGCAGCGAGTTCGACGGCACGGTGAAGAACGGCTCCATGCCCGGCTCCCAGTCCTTCCAGAAGTACATGCCGGTGGGGAGCCAGGTCATTCGCCAGGTGTGCCAGTCGCCGTCGATCGAATGCTTGTGGGTCTGGAACATCGTGCCGTCCAGTCGGGCGTGCACGGTGCTGCCCGAAGGCCAGTCGCGGTTGCCGTACCACTCCACGATGTCGATCTCACCGCCGCGCACCGGGTTGTCGTTGATCAGCCAGAACGCCGGCCAGGCCCCGTCGGTCAGGCAGTTGAGTTTCATGCGGGCTTCCCACGTCGTCCCGACCCCGCCGCGCCAATTGCCGACGATCTTGGCGCTGGCGTACTTCTCCTGGATGTTGGCGCCCTCACCGCGGGTGGCGCGGATGACCAGATTGCCGTTCCCGTCCTGGAAGACATGCTCCTGGTCGGTGACGTAACGGCCCATGTTGAACGGCTTGTCCCACTCGTGCGGGTTCCGGATGGTCTCGCGGACCGGCACGATGAACCAGGACGCGGGATCCGGCGGTGCGCCGGCCGGTCCGTTGAACTCGTCGGCCCACAGCAGGGCGGGCACGGCCGCTTGTGGGAGCCCCGCCCCGCCCGGTCCCGGAGGCGGCGCGTCGCCGATCGCCGGCTGGGCGCCGGCCTTGGGAAGCGGCAGGGCGGCAGCGGCCATCCCGAACCCCAGTGTCAACATTGCGCGGCGACGATCCATGCTTGGCACCTTCGAACCGTAGAACAAATTGGTGCGCTTTGGTCGGGACAACCCGCCGATATCGCCGGGAATCGAGTCGGCCACGGCGTCGCAAAGTCCCCGGCATCGGACCGGTCGCCCTCCTATCCTGGGCTGATGGCCATTGCGGAACTGCATCCCGACGTGGCCGTGCTGGCGCCGATGCTAGGCAGCTGGAAGGGCACGGGGACGGGCGATTACCCGACGATCCAGTCGTTCGACTACCTCGAAGAGGTCACGTTCGGACACATCGGCAAGCCGTTCCTGTCGTATGTGCAACGCACACGCGCTGCCGACGACGGTCGGCCGCTCCATGCCGAGACCGGTTATTTGCGCACGCCCGCGCCTGGCCGGATCGAATGGGTCCTCGCGCATCCGACGGGCATCACCGAGATCCAAGAGGGAGAGCTGAGCGCCGACGGCGACACGTTGCGCATCGATCTGGTCTCCAGCGCGGTCGGCCGTTACTCATCGGCGAAGGAGGTGTCGGCCGTGGGCCGCTCGCTACAGGTCCGTGGCGACACCCTCACCTACACCGTGCGGATGTCGGCGGTGGGACAGCCACTGCAACACCATCTCTCCGCCGAACTGCGCCGCGCCGCGGCACGGTAGCCGTCGATGCAGCGCTCATACAACGCGAGATATGCCCTGACCATGACCGCGGGGGCGTAGCGACGTTCGGCCGCTTCCCGGCAGCGGGCGGGATCGATCGCGTCAACAGCACTGACGAGCCGGCCGAGTGTGGCTTCGTCACCGAAGTCGGCGAGTAGACCGGTACCCGGCTGGATCAGTTCGGGCAGACATCCACGGCGGAATCCGACCACCGGCGTGCCGAGGGCGAGCGATTCGATGACCGCGGTACCGCCCGGCTCCTCCCAGCACACCGGAAACAAGGTCGCTCGGGCAGTCGCGACGAGGTGATCTCGCTCCGTTCCCATCGTGCTTCCGATCCACTGCACCCGGTCACCGTCGACATACGGCGCGACCGCTTGTCGCCAGTACCGTACGTCGGCGTATCGATCCGCATCCGGGTCGGCATCGATTCCTTCGGGCGCGGTGTAAGGCCCGACCGGTCCGGCCAACACCAGCTGCCAGCCGAACCGCTGGGCCAGGCGCGCGGCGATGTGCTGTCCCTTGTTGGGCGTGACCCGTGCGACGAGGACGAGGTGCTCGTCCTTCTGCGGTGCGGTTCGGTGGGTCGCGCCGTCGGCGAGCGGTGTGGCCAGATGCACGTGCCCGAGGCTGTACGAGCGAAGCTGCTCGGGCGCGCGGCGCATCTGCGAGGCGGAGACGCCGTTGATCCCGAAGCACCCGTGTCCTTCGAAAGCGTTGTAGAACGCCGCATGCTTGGCCAGGTCCCAGTGCAAGGTGTGCAGAACGGGGGGCCTGTCGAGCCCCATGGCGGCCAGCATGCTCGGGCCGAAGACCTCCATATGGTCGTGAACAATGTCGATGTCCGACCGGCATCGCAGTTCTTCGGCGATGCGCTGCATGTGTGCCGCGGCGATACCGACGACGTCGTTGTAAGGCTCGGCGAGGTGGCCGAACTGCGGCTCGTCGAATACTGCGATCTGTTCGTCGACGTCGATGGTGCTGCGGCCGACGGTTGCCAGGACGACGCGGACCCCTTGCCGGCGAAGCTGCGGTATGAGCGTGGCGACGATGTTTTCGATGCCGCCGTATCCGTCCGGTGGGACCGACAGCCACGGCCCCGCGTTGATCAGCACCGTCGAAGTCATGGCCGTGGGAGCCTCGTGTCGCGCCTCCGGGTCGATCCCGGTGCGGATGTGCCGATCGCCGGCGCGCGCATAGCACCATGTACCCCTTGCGTGCGCGTCAAATCCTCCACGGGCGGGGTAACCGCGACAACCTAGGGGTACTCGTGCTCCGTCGCCGAAGGCGGGAGATCAGGCCGTGAATCGCTGCAGGGTGGGCTTCGTCGGTGCCGGCGGTGTGGCTACCCGCCACGCACGCCACCTCGCCGGATTCCCCGACGTCGAGATCGTGGCCGTCACCGACCACGACGCGGCAGCCGCGCAGACTCTCGCCGGCGCCACCACCGCCCGCGACCTCGAGGCGCTGCTGGACCGGTCACCGCACGCGGTCTATGTCTGTGTTCCGCCGCATGCTCACGGCGTCATCGAGGAACAGGCGCTCGCCGCCGGGACGGCGATGTTCGTCGAGAAACCGCTGGCGCTCGACCTTCCTACCGCGCAGCGGATCGCCGACGCGGCGCGCAGAAGCGGCGTCGTCACCGCGGTCGGCCATCACTGGCGCTATTCGCCGGCGGTGGCGCAGGTCCGGGAACTACTCGACGGGCGAGCCGTTCGACTGGTTGCCGGGTCATGGATCGACCGGGTGCCGCCGGTGTCGTGGTGGAGCAGACGAGCACTGTCGGGCGGTCAGATCATCGAGCAGGCGGTCCACGTCTTGGACCTGATTCGCCTGCTGTGCGGCGAAGTCGTCGAAGTGACGGCCTACGCGAACGCCGCGCCACCGTGTGTTGCCGAGGCAGACGTCGACGCAGCGACGGTGGCGATCCTGAGGTTTCGTTCCGGGGCGGTCGGAACCGTGGCCGCGGCATGCTGCTTGAAGTGGAAACAGTTGGCGGGCCTCGACATACACGCCGACGATGTATCGGTCACGATCCACGAGGACTGCGTGATCGCACGGACCGCCCACGGGCCGGTGCAGCGCAGCCTGCGGCCCGATGACGCCAAGCGCGCCGCCGACCGTGCGTTCGTGGATGCCGTGCTCGGTGACAGAGCTGCCCGCAGCCGCATCCTTGTCGACTACGACGAGGCCCTCCAGACCCACCAATTAGCCTGCGCCATATCGACTTCCGCCTTAGAGCGTCGGACCGTGAGACTCGATGACTGACCGCCGCTACACCGTCGTAGTCGAGCGTCGCGGTGAGGTCAGGCTCCGGGACGAGCCGTCGCCGGGGCCTGTACGGGAGGGGCAATTCGACGTGCAGACCGCGTTCAGCGGGCTGTCGACCGGAACGGACCTCAGCTGGGTGAAGGGCTCTAATCCAGCGCTGCACAGGCGGTGGGATCCGGAATTGGGACTGTTCACGCCAGGAGAACCGGACGCCGGCTACCCGATCGACAAGTTCGGCTACATGCAGGTTGGGCTGGTGACCGAGAGCGTCAGCCCGGCCGTGGCCCCGGGTGACGTGGTGGCCATGACCTACGGTCACCGCAGCGCGTATCGCGCAGATGCGCTGACGGACCGATTCGTCAAAGTACCCGACACGCTAGAGCCGGTGTTAGGGATCTATGTCGCTCACATGGGCCCGATTTGCGCGAACGGCCTTCTGCACGCGGCCGCCGACATCCATGGGACCGATGTGCGTGGGCTGGGCGACGGCGTCCAGGGTCGCCGCGTCGTCATCACCGGCGCCGGTGTCGTGGGCCTGCTGACCGCGTTGTTCGCCCGGCTCCACGGGGCCGCGTCAGTCGTGCTCGTCGATCCCACGCCGTCACGTTGTCAGGTCGCGGGCAATCTCGGTTTCGAAGCGCTCAATCCGCGCGACGTCGACCCGGCGGCCGTACTCAAGAGCCGGTGGCGCCACGGGGTCGGCGACCGCGGCGCCGATGTGGTGTTCCAGTCTCGCGGTCAGGACAGCGCATTGGCGATGGCTCTGCGGATTGTGCGCCCTCAGGGCACGGTCATCGACATGGCGTTCTACCCGGCCGGATGCGAAAACGTGCGCCTGGGGGAGGAATTTCACCACAACGGTCTGAGCCTGCGCTGCGCGCAAATCGGTCGGGTACCGCGCGGGACCACCCATATATGGGACCGAGATCGGCTCAGCGCCGAAACCCTTGCGCTTCTCGCCGTGGCGGGCGACAGCATCGCCGAACACATCATCACCGACTACGAACCACTGTCCGAGGCGCCGGAAGTCCTCATGCGGCTGGCCGGTAGCCGACACGACGGCCTGCAGGTCGTGTTCACCTGAGGGGTGAACGCGGGTTCACACTGGATTTGGAACCAGTGGACCGCCGCCTCGGATCGCGTGTTCGTCAGCCGTCCACCTGCCAGCGAGCTTCACCGCGGTAGCGGCACCGGATTCCGGTGACCAGGTTCTGGTCCAGATGCGCGGCGGCGTGCGGCAGCACCGGCTCAAGGCGGCGCAGAGCGTCGCGAATCCGGCCCGCGACGGCTTTACGGGCGCGCTCTGCGGGGTTGTTGGCGAAGGAACGCTGCCGTCCGCCGAAGCCCGTGCCCGTGCGGAGTTCTGCCACCAGCGCATCGTGCTCCTCGTCGATCCTGGCGAGGCGGCTCGCGTCACCTATCAGCATCGCTTCCTCACGCAGATCGGCGAGCGCGGCGAGTCTGCGGCGGTACTCGCTGGCAGCGCGGTGGTCGTGGATCTGGCCGGCATCGTCGGACGTGACCCCGGCTGCCATGAGATCGAGAACGTGTACCTCCACACCCGGTTGCCGCACCAACACGGCGATGTCATGCATGCCCTTGCAGTCCCGAACGACGGCGGTCTGCCCGTCGTAGGTCACCTCCCAGTCGAGGTCTCGCCTGCGCAGCGCGCGGGTGGCCGGCGTCGCGCCGTCACGTTGTGCCGCCTCGAGGTCGGTGCGTGCCTCGGCCAGCGTCCAGGCGCCGAGGCGCTCGTATACCCGGCATGCCTGCGCCAGAAGGGATTTCGCCCGGTCCGGCTGCCCAAGTGCGGCGGCGAGCCGGCCGGCGGTGTGCGCGTGACTGCCGGCGAAGGCGACAAGTGCGCCGTTGACCCCGCACGAATCGGCCAGCGGCTCGAGCTCGGTCAACAGCTCCTCACACAGGACCCGCTCGTCCACCGCGACAGCGGCGACAGCGAGCTCGCGAACGAACACCGACCAGAGGTAGGACCGCTCGGCCCGCCAGGTCCCGAGGTCCTGTACCGCCGAGACGTGGCGGCTGGCGGCGTCGAGATCGCCCGCCCTGGCGTTGAAGCCCGCGGCGACCGCATGCGCGTGCACCGGAGCGCCGGTCCAGTGCCTGACGGCTTCGTCGGCGAATGCCACCAACTCGGTCGGCGCCGCACGAGCCCGGACCAGCTCGAGGCGCTGGGACATCCGCACGTTGTGCGTGTCGGGCTCGCCTAGTCGTTCGCCCAGCGCGACGGCGGTGTCGATCAGCGAGTCGGCTTCCTTTAACTCTCCGTGCAGCAGTGCGCGGAAGGCCCGTCGTGTCGCCACCGTGTATCGGTGGCGTAACTGTCCCTGTTGTTCCAACAGCGCCAGGCACTCGTCGAGGGTGGCGTCGAAGGAGACGCGTCCGTTCTCCAATAGCGCGTTGGCGTGCAGCAGCAGCATTTCGGCCAAGCGTTCGGCGTCACCGCTGCGGCGGGCCAGGCCGACGAGTTCGACGGTCACCTCGGCTCTTTCGGCCGCGGCGCCTGGTGTCCACAGCACGTCGTGGCGGGCGAGCAGGCAGTCGGCGAGGACGTCGGGGTCGCCGGTGGTCCGTCCGAGGGTGAGTGCCTCCTCGGCGAACTCCCTTGCCCGCGTTCGTTCTTCGGCGACCGAGTGGGTGAGCTGGCGGGCCAGCGCAGAAGCCAGTTTGGCCCGCAAAGCCGTCTCGGCATCCGGTAGAGCGTTCAACGCGTCTTCGAGTTCCGCGGTGATCTCGTCCCGGCGCGTCGCGAACTGCGAGCCCAGTCCGACCGCGGCCAACGCGACCAACGCGCTCGCCCGCGTGTCCCCGCCGTGGCGCGCTGTCGTCCTGGCCTGCGCAAGCAGGTCGCGAGCCTGGGCTGCGCGGCCATCCCGGGCCAACAGGTCCGTTTCGACAAGGAGTACTTCGACCAGCACGCCGGCAGGCGGAACCACCGCGGCGTCGGCAACCGCGCCGCGCAGCAGCCGCAAGTGCTCGGCCGCCTCCGCGAGGGCAGACGAGGCGCGGTCTGCACGTGCGGCGCGGAGAGCCCATCTCACGGCTTCATCGATTGCACCGATTCCTACCGCGAAGCGAAAGTGCCGGGCGACTTCCGAGGGAGCCACGCCGGCAACTCGTTCGGCGCGCGTCGCGAGTGCCCGACCCACCGCGAGGTGCAGTGAGGGGCGCTCGGCTGGTGCGACCCCCGCCGCGAGAACCTCGCGGTAGAGATCATGCGCGAAGCGCGTCCCGTCGCTGGTGCTGGTGAGGACGCCGGCGGCGACAGCCTCGGCGAGCGCCTGCTCAACCTCGGCACGAGCGCAGCCCAGAGTCGCCGCGACCACGTCCGGCAACACGACCGATCCGGCGAGCGCCGCTACCCCGAGCACGCGTGAGGTCCGCGGGTCCAGACGACGGGCTCGGCGGTCGATCGCTTCGCGGATCGCCGACGGAATGTCGTTGGCCGGTGAACCGTCGGCGGCCGCGAGGGCGAGTTCCCGGAGGAACAACGGGTGCCCGCCGGCCCGTCGGAGCAGGGTCGACACCTCCGGGTCCGCCAGCGGCTTCCCGGTCAGCAGCGTCGCCAGCTGAGCAGCCGCCTCGCGGGCCAATGGGTGGAGTCTCACGTGCTCCGCCCGGGCTCTCACGGAAGTCAGCCGTTCGGCCAACTTGTCTTCGAGATCGTCGTGCCGATAGGCCCCGATCACGCTCACCGAAGACGGCCACGCAGCCGCGGCCGCGAGCTCCAACAGCTCCAGTGACGAGTCGTCGGTCCACTGAAGGTCGTCGAGCACAACGACCAGGCCGCGATCGGCGGCCAGCGTCTGAAGCCACGTCAGCGTCGCATCGAGCATCAGCATGCGTCCGCGGCTGGAGGACTCGACGCCTGCAGGTTCACCCAGAGCCGAGGCGACCGTTGCGACCAGGCCGAGATCCGCTCCGGCTGCGGCGCGGGCGGCGTCCACGCCGACCCGCCGCACTATCCCGTTGAGCGCGTGCGTCCATGGCCAAAAACCGGGCGCTGCACCGCCGTACAGGCACGTGCCCCAGCCGACGACGCACTGAGACGGTGAGCGCAGCGCTGCTCGCAGCAACGACGTCTTACCCATCCCGGCGGAGCCGGTGACCAACACCACGCGACCCTCACCGCGTTGGGCCCCGTTCACGATGCGGCTCACCTCGTCAAGGGCCACCTCGCGTCCGAGCAGAATCTGCGCGCCGGTCACCCAACCATTGTTGCCGTCTGTGGGCTGGCAATCTGCCAGAACGCTTCTTCCGCCTTCATCGAACAATCTGGCGCCTTAAGGGTGAGAGCAAAACCGTTCGAGGAGGACGACATGAAATTCGACCCGATTCAGTACAAGGCAACGACACGTCGGCAGTGGGAAGACGCGGCCGAGGCGTGGCACCGCTGGGGACCGGTCCTCGAGGACTGGCTGGGCGAGGCGACTACGCGCATGCTCGATGCGGCGGGAGTCGGCGCCGGCAGTCGGGTCCTGGACGTCGCGGCGGGAGCGGGCGGCCAGAGCGTCGCCGCGGCCCGGCGCGGTGCCCACGTCGTAGCCACTGACATATCGCCGACGATCCTGAAGTACGCCGAGAAGCAGGCCGCCGAACAGGGCCTCACACTGGAAACCGTTGAAGCTGACGGGGAGCGACTCGCGGACCGGGTCGGTGGCGGGTACGACGCGGTGGTTTCGCGCCTCGGCCTGATCTATCTGCCCGATCAGCGCAGTGCTGTCGCCGGCTTCCGCGAAGTTCTCGCCGACGGCGGCCGCGTGAGCGTGGTGGTGTACTCCACGCCGGCGCGGAACGGCTTCTTCGCCGGACCGGTGTCGGTCATCCGCGCCCGGGCCGGCCTACCGGCACCGGCGCCGGGCCTGCCGGGGCCCTTCAGCGTCGGCGCGCCCGGCGTGCTGGCGGACCTCCTGACCCAGGCCGGATTTCACGACGTGACAGTCGAGGCGCTGGACGCTCCTCTTCGGCTCGCGTCCGCGGCGGAGTGCCTGCGGTTCGAACGCGAATCGTTCGGGGCGCTGCACCAGATGCTGGCGGGGGTCCCCGCGGACGAGCGCGAGGACGTCTGGGACGAGGTGCACCAGGTGTTGCGCCAGTACCAGGCCGATGACGGGTTCGTCGGCCCGTGCGAACTGCTGATCGGGTCAGGGACGCAATGACCGTGTGCTGGCGGCGTCAGTGTGAAACCGGCTCGGCGACAACGAGATTATGCCGAACCATGGATACACGCATCGAGGTCCGGGCCGACGGTGGTCGGGACGAAGCTGCTGCCTCAACACCAGCGGAGTCTGGAGTGGTCCGTCGACCGGAGCAGGGACAGGGGTCATCGTGAACACACGTCGTACGGCATCGCTGAAAGTCACGGTCGTAGCCGCCGTCATGGGAGGTGCCGGCGTCGCGCCCCCTGCCGAACCGCCATGGAGCCGATGACGGGAATCGAACCCGCGTATTCAGCTTGGGAAGCTGATGTTCTGCCATTGAACTACATCGGCCTGTTTGATCAGGAAGGTTAACACCTGGCGGTCCCTCGCTGTGGAGGTGGCCGCAAGCTGGTCAGTCACACTCCGGGGGAATCTGATGAAGCATGTCGTCCCAGTCACCGCGGCCCTGATCGCCGCCATCCTTGCGCCTGCTTCCGCCGGCGCGACCCCGCCCGACGGCGACATCGAGCGCACCGATCTCGCGCAGGGCACCACCGGCGCGCCCGTCGTCATCATCTCCGTCGGGCAGCCAACCACGCTGTATGTCCAGGACCTGGTGCTGCACAGCCCCGCCAGCAGCGGCTGGCACACCCACCCGGGGCCCGAACACACCGTCATCAACGAGGGCACGGTCTACGTCCAATCCGCCCCCGACTGCATCCCCGTCGCGTACCCGGCCGGCCAGGCCGTGTTCATCCCGGCCGGGGTCCCGCACGTCGTGCGCAACGACGCACCCGCTGCCTGCCCCTGACCGGGCGTCATCCCGTTACGCTCGTGCGGTGCTGCTCTCCGACCGCGACATCCGGGCCGAGATCGATGCCGGCAGGCTGGGTGTCGACCCGTTCGACGACAGCCTGGTCCAGCCCTCGAGCGTCGACGTGCGCCTCGACAACCTGTTCCGGGTCTTCAACAACACCCGCTACACCCACATCGACCCCGCGCAGCGCCAGGACGACCTGACCTCGCTGGTCGAACCCAAAGAGGGCGAGCCGTTCGTGCTGCACCCGGGCGAGTTCGTGCTCGGCGCGACGCTCGAGCGCTGCACGCTGCCCGACGACCTCGCCGGCCGACTGGAAGGCAAGTCCTCACTCGGCCGCCTCGGGCTGCTGACCCACTCGACCGCCGGCTTCATCGACCCGGGCTTCTCCGGGCACATCACGCTGGAGCTGTCCAACGTGGCGAACCTGCCCATCACGCTGTGGCCGGGCATGAAGATCGGCCAACTCTGCCTGCTGCGCCTAACCAGCCCGGCCCAGCACCCGTACGGCAGTGGCGCCGTCGGCTCCAAGTACCAGGGCCAGCGCGGTCCCACCCCGTCCCGCTCGTACCAGAATTTCCTCAAGACCAACTGAGCTGAAACGTCATCGCCGCGCCTGGCCCGGCGCGAGTAATGTCGTGGGCACCGGCGCCACCGGTCATTCGTGCCGACGTGTCCCGGCCAGGTCTTCAGCCACGCTCAGCTAACAGCGTCGGATGTAACGCATCAGCTGACCGCGTCGATGAAGTATCTAGTTGTCGGCTCGCCGCGCCCGTGTGAGCAGTGCCGACCGCAACGCTGCAGCAAACTTCGGGAGGGGTCAGTGGACATCGTATTAGGTGTGTCGATGACACCTACGACGGTCCGCATGGTGCTGGTTGAGGGCGAAAAGGCCGACGGTGTGACCGTCGACCACGATGCCTTCGACGTCACGTCGGGGGACGGCTCGGCAAACGCGGCCGAGCATGTGGTCTCGGCGGTGTTGGGCACCAAGGAGAGCGCCGAGACCGGGGGTCATCACCTCAAGTCGATCGGTGTCACGTGGAGCGATCACGCCGAGGCGACCGCCCTTCGCGACGCGCTCGCCGCGCACGGCATCGACGACGTCATGCTCGTCTCGGAGAGCCACGCCGCGGCGTCGCTGGCCCAGGCGGTCGGCCGTGCGGTCGGCTACGACACCACCGCGCTGCTGTTCGTCGATCGCGACACCGCGACCCTGTCGGTGGTGCAGACCGACGACGGCTCGGTGGTCAAGGTGCTCAGCCGCAGCCTGCACAGTGCCGACGCGATGGCGGTGCTGACCGAGATGGCCGCGGCGGTCGCCGCGCAGCCGGCCCCGCCCCAGGGCATGTTCGTCGTCGGCTCCGGCGTGGACATCAGCTCGGTCAAGGCGCACCTCGAACATCTCGTGTCGCTTCCGGTCAGCGCGCCCGACGAGGCCGACCTCGCGCTCGCCCGCGGCGCTGCGCTGGCCTCGGCCGCCGCGCCGGCCTTCGAGGCCACCACGGTCGGGCTGGCCTACTCCCAGGACCCGGACGGCCCGACGGCCGGATCGGTGCTGGGGCTGGCCGCCGCGGACACCCAGCTGGCCCCGGCCGGCGCCGACAGCGGCGATGACCTCGTCGACGAGTTCGCGCCGACCGAGATGCGGCCGGTCGACGAGCAGCGCAAGCCGTTCCTGCTGGTCGGCAGCGCGGTGACCTCACTGTTCGTGATCGGCGTTGCCGCGCTGGTGGTTTCGCTGGCCATCAGCATCCGGCCGACTGCCGACCAGCGGCCCAGCCCGGCGCAGGCCGTGATCGTGCCGAGCCCGCAGGTGCAGGCTCCCGAGCCGGCCCCGGCACGGCAGGAGGCCGCCAACGTGCCCGCCGACCCGCCGTCGGCCGAGACCATCAAGCCACCGGTGCCGGTGGTGCGGGAAGCGCCCCAGCCCCAGCAGGCCCCGCGCACCGTGTACGTCGAGCAACAGGCACCCGCTCCCGCCGCGCCGGCCCCCGCGCCGGCCCCCGCCGCCCCGGCGCCGGCCCCGGCTCCCGTGGCGCCCCCGCCGGTCGTCGCACCGGTGGTCGTCCCGCCGCCGGTGATCGTGCTCCCGCGCCCGCAGTGGACCCCGCCCAAGCCCGCCTGGACGTGGCCCACCCGCACCGCCGAGCCCGACAAGCCGGACGAGCCGTGGCGGCCGCCGTGGCAGAACGACGATGACGACGACAAGCCGGCCCCGACCCTGCCGACGCGGACGGTGCAGCCCACCCGTCCCCAACCCACGGTTCCCCAGGTGCCCCAGGTGCCCCAGTGGCCGGGCAGCGGATCGGGCAACGGCTCGGGCAACGGCTCCGGGTCGAACTCGGGCTCCGGCCCGGGCAACGGCGGCCGCGGCGACGGCGGCTCCGGGCGGGGCTCGGATTCCGGTTCGTCGCGCGGCGGCGGCTCGGGCAGCGGTGTGCCCGGCGACATCAACGGCGACGGCTGCTTCCTGGTCTTCTGCGCTCCCGGGGCAGGCCGCAACTAGCTCGTCACCCGCCGTTGGCCCGACGCTCAGCGGCAGGTGGCCGACCGCTCACCGCGGCTGCCTATACAGGCGGTATGCGGTGCACCGTCTTCGGGACCGGTTACCTCGGCGCCACCCACGCCGCGGGCATGGCCGAACTGGGGCATGACGTGCTCGGGGTGGACGTCGACGCGGGCAAGATCGCCAAGCTCGCCGCCGGTGAGGTGCCGTTCTACGAGCCCGGGCTTCCAGAGATGGTGCAGCGCAACATTGCTGCGGGGCGGCTGCGCTTCACCACCGACTACGCCGAGGCCGCGGCGTTCGCCGACGTGCACTTCCTCGGTGTCGGGACACCGCAGAAGAAGGGCGAATACGGCGCCGACCTGCGTCATGTGCACGCCGTGATCGACACCCTGGTGCCGCTGCTGAGCCGGGCTGCGGTGATCGTCGGCAACTCAACGGTGCCGGTGGGCACCGCCGCAGACCTGAGTGAGCGTGCCGCGGGCCTCGCTCCGGAGGGCGTCACCGTCGAGGTGGCGTGGAATCCGGAGTTCCTGCGGGAGGGGTTCGCCGTGGCGGACACCTTGCACCCCGACCGCATTGTGTTTGGGGTGCAACGGGACTCGCGGTCGGCGGAGCGGGCGGCACGGGAGATCTACGCGCCGCTGCTCGCCGATGGCGTCCCGTTCCTGGTCACCGATCTGCAGACCGCGGAGTTGGTCAAGGTGTCGCCAACGCGTTCCTGGCCACCAAGATCAGCTTCATCAACGCGATCGCGGAGGTGTGTGAGGCCGCCGGCGCCGACGTCACGCTGCTGGCCGACGCGCTCGGACACGACGCCCGCATCGGGCGCCGATTCCTCAACGCGGGCCTCGGTTTCGGCGGCGGCTGCCTACCGAAGGACATCCGCGCGTTCATGGCCCGAGCCGGCGAGCTCGGCGCCAACCACGCGCTGACGTTCCTGCGCGAGGTGGACAGCATCAACATGCGGCGTCGCACCCGCATGGTCGAGCTGGCCACCACCGCCTGCGGCGGGTCGCTGCTGGGCGCCAACATCGCGGTGCTCGGCGCGGCGTTCAAGCCCGAATCCGACGACGTGCGGGACTCGCCCGCCCTGAACGTCGCCGGGATGCTGCAGCTCAACGGCGCCACCGTCAACGTCTACGACCCGCAGGCGATCGAGAACTCCCGCCGGCTGTTCCCGACCCTGAACTACTCGACGACGGCCGTGGAGGCCTGCGACCGCGCCGACGCCGTGCTCGTGCTCACCGAATGGCGGGAGTTCGTCGACCTCGACCCCGCCGCACTGGCGGACACGGTGCGGGCGAAAGTGGTTGTGGACGGCCGCAATTGCCTCGATGTCGGCGCGTGGCAACGGGCCGGCTGGCGGGTGTTCGCGCTGGGCCGGTACGGGGGAGAACCCGCAGCGGCGTAGCGTCGGCTCGTGTCCGTCTACGCGCTGAACCTGTTCGACATCGCCGACCGCGATGAATACCTGGCCTACTCCAAACGCTCGCCGGCCGAAGTCGCCAAGCACGGCGGCCGCGTCGTCGCGCTCGGGCGGTTCCAGGAGTCGATCACCGGCGACATCGCACCGCGCAAGGTCCTGATCCTCGTCGAGTGGGAGTCGCGGGAAGCGTTCGACAGCTACCGCGACGACCCCGACCTGGCCGATCTGCACGCCCACCGGGAGAACGGCTCGTCGTCTTACATCTGGCACCTGTTCGACCGGTTGGACGATCTGCGGCCCCTGCTTAAGCTGACCTGATGGCAGCCGATCTTGCGCAACGTATCCGGTGGCTGGCTCTGCACGGGGTGATCCGCGGTCTGTCGAAGGTCGGGGCGCGTCGCGGCGGAGACCCACAGGCCAGGCTGATCGCGGACCCGGCCGTGCGGGACGACCCCGCCGGGTTCGCCGATGAACTGCGTAACCACGGGCCGGTGGTCCGGTGCCGCGCGGTGCTGATGACCGTCGACCACCAGGCGGCCAACGAGATCCTGCGCTCGGACGACTTCCGGGTGTCCTCGCTCGGCGCGGGCCTGCCGAAGCCGCTGCAGTGGATCAACCGCAAGACCCACCCCGGCCTGCTACACCCGATCGAGCCGCCGTCGCTGCTGTCGATCGAACCGCCCGACCACACCCGCTGCCGCAAGCTGGTGTCCTCGGTGTTCACCACGCGGGCGGTCGCTGCGCTGCGCGACCGCGTCCAGCAGACCGCCAATGAGCTTCTCGACGACCTGGAACGCGAATCCGGGGTGGTCGACGTCGTCGAACGGTACTGCTCGCAGCTGCCGGTCGCGGTCATCAGCGACATCCTCGGCGTCCCTGAGCAGGACCGCCGGCACATCCTGCACTTCGGTGAGCTCGGTGCACCCAGCCTCGACATCGGCCTTTCCTGGCGGCAGTTCACCCAGGTGCACGAGGGCATCGTCGGCTTCAACGAGTGGCTGGGCGGCCACATCGACGAGCTGCGCCGCAACCCGGGTGACGACCTGATGAGTCAGCTGATCCGGGCCAGCCAGGCCGCCGACGAGGCCAACCGGCTGTCCGACCGCGAGCTCCAGGCCACCGCGGGCCTTGTGCTGGCGGCCGGGTTCGAAACCACGGTGAACCTGCTCGGCAACGGCATCCGGATGCTGCTCGACACCCCCGGACACCTGGATACGCTGGCCGCCCGGCCGCAGCTGTGGCCGAATGCGGTCGAGGAGATCCTGCGGCTGGACTCGCCCGTGCAGATGAGCGCCCGGTTCGCACGCCGGGACGTCACCGTCGGCGGGACCGACATCCGGCGCGGCGAACTCGTCGTGATCTACCTCGCGGGCGCCAACCGCGACCCGGACGTCTTCCCCGACCCGCACCGGTTCGACATCGAACGTGAGAACGCCGGACGCCACCTGTCGTTCTCGAGCGGCCGGCACTTCTGCCTGGGCGCCGCGCTGGCCCGCGCCGAGGGTGAGGTCGGGCTGCGGACGTTCTTCGAGCGCTATCCCGACGCCCGGCTGGCCGGTGCGGGCAGGCGCCGCGACACCAGGGTGCTGCGCGGGTGGTCAACCTTGCCGATCACCCTTGGAAAGACGCGCGCCGCGCTAGGTTCGTAGAGGTGGACTTCCGAGCAGCCCTGCTCGAGCAGACTCGAGCCTTCGGTGACCTGATTCGATCGGCAGACCCGGCGACGCCGGTGCCCACGTGTGGGGAGTGGACGCTCAAACAGCTCTATCGCCACGTGGGCCGCGGAAACCGTTGGGCCGCCCAGATCATCAGTGAACGACGCAACCAGCCGCTGGACCCGCGCGAAGTGCGGGACGGCAAACCGCCCGACGATCACGAGGCCGCGATCGAATGGTTCGATCAGGGCGCCCGGATGGTGATCGACGCCGTCGACCACGTCGGCGCCGACGCGCGGGTGTGGACCTTCATCGGGCCCCGGCCCGCCGGCTGGTGGATCCGCCGCCGCGTGCACGAGACCGCGGTGCACCGCGCGGACGCGGCCCTGGCGCTCGGCGCCGATTTCGAACTGCCCGCCGATTTCGCCGCCGACTGCCTCAGCGAGTGGATCGAACTGGCCACCGTCGACCGACGGCATCCCCCGGCCCTGGACCCGGGGCAGTCGATCCACCTGCACGCCACCGAGGAGAAGCTGGGTCCGACGGGGGAGTGGAGCATCGCCCACGACGACGACGGGCTGTCGTGGTCGCACACCCACAGCAAGGGCAGCGTGGCGTTGCGCGGCCCCGTCACCGGGCTGCTGCTGGCGACCGTGCGGCGCAGGTCGGCCGCCGACGCCGGGCTCGAGATGTTCGGGGATGCCGCCGTCTGGGACGGGTGGCTGGAGCGCACCCCGTTCTGAGTGGGTACCTTCGCGATCATGACCACTTCGGAGCTGGCCACCGTCCTCGCCTGGCATGACGCGCTGAACGCCGGCGAGGTCGACACGCTGCTGGAGCTCTCCAGCGACGACATCGAGATCGGTCACGCCGGCGGTGCCGCCCAGGGGCACGCCGCGTTGCGCCACTGGGCCGAGGCGCTGGACGAACGGCTCGAACCTGGCCGCATCTACGTCCACGACGGCGTGGTGGTCGTCGAGCAGCAGACGGTATCGGTCACCGGGGAGACCGGTTCGGCGGCGGCGGCGTTCCGAGTCGTGCACGACAAAGTCACGTCGGTGTTCCGTCATCCCGGCCTCGCCGCCGCGCTGGCGGCCACCGAACTGACCGAAGCGGACCTGACCGGCTGATGCGTGGCATCATCCTGGCCGGCGGATCGGGGACCCGGCTGTATCCGATCACCATGGGCGTCAGCAAGCAGTTGGTGCCGGTTTACGACAAGCCGCTGATCTACTATCCGCTGTCCACGTTGATGATGGCCGGCATCCGCGACATCCTGGTGATCACCACCGCGCAGGATGCCCCGGCGTTTCACCGGTTGCTCGGCGACGGTTCGGATTTCGGAATCAACCTGACCTACGCCGTGCAGGACGAGCCCGACGGCCTGGCCCAGGCGTTCGTCATCGGAGCCTCCCACATCGGCACCGAATCAGTGGCTTTGGTGTTGGGGGACAACATCTTCTACGGTCCCGGACTGGGCACCAGCCTGCAGCGCTACCGGAACGTCTCCGGCGGAGCGATATTCGCCTACTGGGTGTCCAATCCGT
Source organism: Mycobacterium sp. 4D054 (assembly GCF_052245755.1). Classification (NCBI taxonomy): domain Bacteria; kingdom Bacillati; phylum Actinomycetota; class Actinomycetes; order Mycobacteriales; family Mycobacteriaceae; genus Mycobacterium; species Mycobacterium sp. 4D054. The sequence goes on along the minus strand of NZ_JBQQCF010000017.1, from coordinate 87,021 downwards.
CGGCGTACGGCGTGGTCGAGTTCGCCGACGACGGCACGGCGCTGTCCCTGGAGGAGAAACCGGCCACGCCGAAGTCGCACTACGCGGTGCCCGGGCTGTACTTCTACGACAACGACGTCGTCGAGATCGCCCGCGGGCTGCGGAAATCCGCGCGCGGAGAATACGAGATCACCGAGATCAACCAGACCTACCTCAACCAGGGCCGGCTGACCGTCGAGACGCTGGCCCGCGGAACGGCGTGGCTGGATACCGGGACTTTCGACTCACTACTGGACGCCAGCGATTTCGTCCGCACCATCGAGCGCAGGCAGGGACTCAAGATCAGCGTGCCCGAAGAGGTGGCGTGGCGGGTGGGCTTCATCGACGACGCCACGCTCGAAGCCCGGGCGAACACCTTGCTCAAGTCCGGTTACGGCGCATATCTGCTGGAGCTGCTGCAGCGCTGAGGCGGCGGTGCCTTGTATCTCCATGGTTCTGTGCTGCGCGCCACAATTGTAAACATTGGTCTATAGGTCTTGTTTTTAGTTCTTTAGGCCCTTACGCTCCTGTCAGTTCAGTGACTCACGTCACCATCGACGAAAGGCAGGCTCTGCATGGCCCTCCGTTCAGACCCCCCGGCGCAGGTCGCCACCCAGGCCGGAGAAGGACACACCCTCAAGCGGGGCGCCATCGGACTGGCCGGTGTGGTGTTCATGGTGGTGGCCTTCTCGGCGCCGATCACCGCGATGACGGGCAACCTGCCGGTGGCCGTCGGTTTCGGGAACGGTCTGGGCGCCCCCGCGGGTTTCGTGATCGCCACCGTCGTGCTCAGCATCTTCAGTATCGGATTCATCGCTCTGGCAAGGCATATCACCGCTGCCGGGGCGTTCTACACGTTCGTCTCCCGCGGATGGTCGAAGATACCGGGCCTGCCCGCCGGGGTGATGTCGATGTTCACCTACATGACGATGGAAGCCGGCCTGATCGGCATCTTCTCCGTGTTCGCAGACCAGGCGATCTCCGCCCAGTTCGGGATCGATCTGCCCTGGCTGGTATATGCCGCGATCGGCGTGATCGTCATCGCCACGCTGTCCCATTGGGACATCTCGGTGGCGGCCAAGGTGCTGGGTGCGGTGCTGGTCGCCGAGATCGTGATGCTGAGCCTGACCGCCACGGCGTCGCTGCTGCATCACCCGGAGGGCATGAGCTGGACCTCGTTGAACCCGGTGAGCGCGCTGAGCACCAACGGAGTCGCCGGCGGCGTGGTGGGTCTGGGTCTGCTGATGGCGTTCTGGTCCTGGGTGGGCTTCGAGTCCACCGCGATCTACGGCGAAGAGTCGAAGAACCCGAAGAAGATCGTCCCGCAGGCCACCATGATCGCCGTCATCGGGATCGGCGTGTTCTATACGTTCATCGCGTGGGGCATGATCGTCGGCAACGGACCCACCAAGGCAGTCGAACTGGCCTCCGGCGCAACACCCTTCGATCTGATCTACGCGCCGACTCAGCAGTACCTGGGCCAGTGGGCGATCGTCGTCTTCGAATGGCTGATGGTCGGGGGTTCATTCGCCTGCGCGCTGGCCATCCACAACTCCGCCGCCCGTTACCTGTTCGCCTTCGGGCGTGACGGGCTGCTGCCTCGTCGCCTGGGTGAGGCGCACCCCAAGCACGCCTCGCCGTATGTCGCGTCGCTGGCCCAGAGCGTGTTCGCCGCGATCGTGCTGATCGTGTGCGCGGCCAGCGGCTCGGACCCCTACGCGGTGTTGTTCGTGCTGGTGGCGATCCTGGCCACGCTGTGCCTGCTGACTGTGCAGACGATGTCGTCGATCGCCACCGTGGTGTACTTCCACGTCAAGAAGCAGCATCCGGAGACCGCCAGCTGGTGGCGCACCCTGGCCGCTCCCATCATCGGCGGTGCCGGCATGGTCTACGTCATCTACCTGATGGCCTCGAACATGTCCGCAGCAGCCGGAACCGCCTCGGACACACTGTTCTTCAAGCTCATTCCGTACATCCTGCTGACCCTGCTGTTCGGGTCGATCGCGCTGGCCCTGTACTGGCGCAAGGCCAAGCCGGAGCTCTACGCCCGCATCGGGTCCACCGTGTTCGACGACAAGCCCGCCGAGTGATGGCCGGCGCCCGCGCCGCAGGATCAGCGCTTGAGCCAGCTTTCCAGCGTGTTCCGGGTGTCGTTGATGTGGGCTTCCATCCGCGACGCGGCCAGCTCGGGCTCGCGGTTCTCGATCGCCTCGAGGATCGATGCGTGGAAGTCGTTGGCATTCGGCTCCAGGCGACCGAAGATGGCGCCCACCGGAAGCCACATGCGGCGGCGGGCATCGCCGACGGCATCGAGCAGGCGGTCGTTCTGGGCCGCTTGCGCGATGCCCATGTGGAAGGCGGTGTCCAGGGTCTGAAACTCGATGGTGCGCTGCGCCGATTGATCCTTCAGGGCCACGTCCAAGGCGGCCTCCATGCCGCCGAGCAGTTTACGCAGGTCGGCCAGGTCGATGGCGCGACGACGGATGGCGGCGAGCCGGGTGGCGCCGGTCTCGACGATGATGCGGTAGTCGAAGGCATCGCGGATGGCCCGCTTGTTGCGGCGTAGCTCGCGGCGCATCTCGGCGGGGTCGACGTGTGGGGCCTGCACTGTGAAGCCGCCACCACGGCCGCGGCGCACCGCAATCAGGCCTTCGCGTTCCAGGACCGCCACCGCGGTGCGGACCGTGGTGCGGGACACGTCGAGCATTTCGGAGAGCTCGCGTTCGGTGGGCAGGCGGTCGCCGGGCCGGAACTGGCCCAGTTCCAGCGCCCGGCGCATCTGGTCCACCACGAGTTCGTGGGCGGGGATCTGGCGGACCGGGCTCAACGCCGGCGGGCGTTCCGCAGTCATGTGGAGCCCCCTTTCGTTTGCCAGCACGGTACCGCATCGGTCCTTGCGGGGGCTTTGCCTCGCCCTTTAGACCAAAGGTTGAACCGGTCGGACGGGCGAGCCGCAACCCGTGGAAATAAAAGAACTAAAAACTTGACCAATAGGGCTTTATCCGTGAAACTGGCGGTCAGACCGTAATCCGAATCACCAGCCGAGAAGGGTTGAGGCGTTGGGAAACAAAGTCATCGTGACCGGGGGAGCCGGGGTCATCGGGCAGGCGATCTGCCGCCGATTGCTGCAGAGCGGGTACGCACCGGTGGCGGCCGACCTCAAGGATGCCGTCGAGGCGGTCGACTTCGGCCGCGATGGCCTGGAGGGCACACTGCCCCTCGTCATGGACGTCACCGATCGGGCCGACGTGGATTCGGCGGTGGCCTCGACGGTCGACGACGGTGAGGCGCTGTTCGGTTTGGTCAACTGTGCAGGCATCCTGAGGGATTCGTTCCTCGGAGAGCTCGACGAGGCCAAGCTCGAGGTGATGTTCCAGGTGAACATCGCCGGCATGGCCCGGGTCACCGACGCGGTGGCGCCGCTGCTCACCGAGGGCAGTGCCATCGTCAACGTCGGCAGCCTGACCGGACACTTCGGCCGCTTCCGCGGAGCCTCCGTGTACGGAGCCACCAAGGCGGGCATCGCCGCCTATACCCGCTACATCGCCGAAGAGCTTGCGCCGCGGTCTATCCGGGTCAACAACGTCGCCCCAGGAGTGATCCGCGCCCCGATGAGCCCGTCGATGGCGCGCGTGTCAGGAGGCGAGGAGATCAGCGCGTCCTATGCGATGCTCAAGCGCATCGGTGAGCCCGAGGAGGTGGCCGAGGCCGTCGAATTCCTGCTCTCCCCGCGGGCCTCGTTCATCACGGCGCAGACCCTGCTGGTGGACGGCGGTGTGGTCGCATGGTGAGCGCCACCGGTCTCGGCACCGATCCCGCCCTCGGCTTCACCTCGGTTGAGGAGGCCAACGCCGTGGCGTTCGAGCGCCTGGACGCCGCCGACCCGTGGGTCGTCGATGTGGCCGCGGCACGCGATGTGCTGCCGGGATACCGCGAGAATCTGGTGCTCACCTCCGGAGCGCCGATGGCGTGGCCGGAGTACACCGGCGGTCAGCGTGAGGCGTTGATCGGCGGTGCACTGTTCGAAGGGCTGGCCCACAGCCGTGAGGACGCGATCGCGGGATTCGCCTCGGGACGCATCGAGGTCGGCGCCTGCCAGGACTACGCGGCCGTCGGATCGCTGGCCGGCATCTACACCGCGTCCATGCCGGTGTTCGTGGTGGAGAACCGCACCCACGGTAACCGGGGGTTCTGCAACTTCTACGAAGGCAAGGAACCGCGCCGGCTGAACTACGGCTGCTACGACGAGGGCGTCCACCAGCGCCTGCTGCACGTCAACACCGTGCTCGCGCCCGTGGTCGGGGAGGCGATCCGCCGTCGCGGCGGCATCGCGCTCAAGCCGCTGATCGCGCGTGCCCTGCGGATGGGCGACGAGGTGCACAGCCGCAACGCCGCGGCGTCGATCTTGTTCAACCGGGAGATCATGCCCGCTGTCCTCGACATGTGCGACGATCGCGTGCCCGGCGTCCGCGAGACGCTGCTCCACCTCGCTGAGAATGACTATTTCTTCCTGAGACTGTCGATGGCCGCGGCCAAGGCCTCTGCCGACGCGATGGTGGTGCCCGGTTCGACGCTCATCTCGGCGATGGCGTTCAGCTGCCGGGGTTTCGCGGTGAAACTCGCCGGGCTCGGCGACGCCTGGTTCGAGGGACCGCCGCCCATCCATCAGGGCAAGCTGTTCCCCGGCCACACCGAAGACGAGATCACCTGGATGGGGGGCGAGTCTCCGATCACCGAGACGGTGGGCCTGGGCGGATTCGCCCAGGCGTGCGCGTTGTCGCTGCAGGAGTATCAGGGCGGGTCGCCCGAGGTGATGATCAAGCGCAACCTCGAGATGTACTCGATCACCCACGGCGAGAACAGCACCTACCGCATCCCGCAGTTCGCCTTCCGGGGTACCCCGACCGGCATCGACGCGCGCAAGGTTCTCTCGACCGGGGTGCTGCCGGTGATGGATGTCGGACTCGCCGGCCGCGATGGGGGACAGATCGGCGCGGGAGTGATCCGCGCGCCGCGGGAGTGCTTCGCCGATGCGCTCGCCGAACACCAGCGCCGCTTCGGCCCGCAATGAGCGCCGGCGTGCCCACTCCCGCCCTGCCGATGACCTTCAGCGGCGGCGACGCGTTGGTCACCGGCGCCGCATCGGGCATCGGCGCGGCGATCGCCCGCACGCTGATGTCGGCGGGCGTGCGCACGATTCGTATGGATCTCCGCGCGCCGCAACCGGATCCCGACTTTCCGGCCGATCTGCAGGCCGGTGTGGAGATCGACGTCCGGGAACCGGACCTGCTGGACCGGCTGACCGCGGCCGGCGTCGAGCCCGACCGCGTGGCCTATCTGGTCAATTGCGCAGGGGTTCTGGACGATACGGGTTTCTCAGGCGTGGATCGCACGATGTGGCTGCGCTGCCTGGAGATCAACCTGATGGGCGCCTACAACACCATCGACGCGCTGACCCCGGTGCTGCGTCTCGCGTCGCGGGCCGCCGTGGTGAACATCAGCTCGATCGAAGCGGGACGCGTGGTGGCCCTCACCAATCCCGATCCGACCCCGCAGTACGCGGCGTCCAAGGCGGCGCTGCAGATGCTGACCCAGACGGCGGCCCGTGCGCTGGCAGGTGACGGGATCCGGGTCAACAGTGTCTCGCCCGGATTCGTCGCCACGCCGATGGCGGCGGCACACGGCGACACCGGCGTACTGCCGTCCGCGCTGGCGTCCCGGGTACCGGCGGGACGCTTCGCCGCCCCCGCCGACATCGCCCACGCCGTCGCCTTCCTGCTCAGCGACCAGGCCGGTTACATCACCGGCAGCGACCTGCGCGTCGACGGAGGTTTCCAGCTCACATGACCGAGACCGAAACCACCACCGTGGTGGCCTATGAAGCGTCGCTGGGACGCCCGGCGCGCGTCGGAAGCTGGGATGAACTGGCCAAGGGCACGTTTCGCATCGCCGTCGAGCACCTCGACCGCGGGAACTGGCAGGCCGCCGCCGAACTGGTCGAGATCTCGGTCGCCGAAGCCGAGGAACTCCGCGACGTGTACGAACGCTGGCCGATGTCGATCCGGCAATGGATCGAATCACGCGGTGTGGCACCCGTTCTCGTCGACGAGGCCGCGTCACGTCTGACTGCCCTGATCGGCGAGCAGGCCATGGGCGGCATCGAAGCGGAGTGGCCGCGGTTCGTCACCGCGGTCGACGAGGCCGCCCACGCCTGTCGCACCCAGCTGCCGACCGCCCCGATGGCGATCGAGACGGCCCGTGCAGTCTGGCAGGGCGTGCACGACCGTGCCGTGGACCGGGTGAGCGGTCTGATCGACATCGCCGTCACCACCGTCGGCGAGCACGCGCTGGGTGATCTGTGGGATGCGCTGATGGCCGACTGGTACGACGTCCACGAGCACCGCTATGCGCTGAGCAACCAACCCTGGGAGACCTCTGCCCACCAGCTCATGATCGCGATCGTCGACGGCTTCCACGCCCACCTGGCCGGCACCGGGCGGCAGGGGGACATCGAGATCATCACGGAGCCCACCCGGGTCGGATTCCGCTTCGCCCCATGCGGATCAGGCGGGCGTAGCCTGGATGCGCGCATCACCGACGGCGCCCCCAGGGCCGGTGGCCCGTTCGGATTCGCCGTGACCACCGCGCGCCACGACTGGGCGTGGAACACCGTCGGCATCTGCAGCTACTGCGTGCACTGCTGCCTGCTCAACGAGGTGATGCCGATCGACCGGCTGGGCTTCCCCACCCGCGTGATCGACGCGCCGACCTGGAACCCGGACGCCCCGGTCACCGAATGCACCTGGTGGGTATACCGCGACCCCGCCGACGTTCCCGACCACGTGTACGAGCGCGTGGGGCGCAGCCCCTCCCGCAGGCCGACCCGACGAGGAGACGTGTGATGCCGGTGGCGATGACACAACTCGAGGTGCCCGACTACGATCTGGGAATCCGGGGAAAGCTGGTCCGCACCGAGAAGACGATGAACCCGGCGGGCTTGGCGTTCTGCACCATCCTCTACGGCCTGTCGGTCGTCGACGAGGTCACCGACACCCCCGCCAGCAACGCCGCCAACGGATATCCCGACGCACGGCTCACGCCTGACGAATCGACCCGCGTCGAGTTGACGTGGCGCCCGGGCACCGAGGCCGTCATCGCCGACATGGTGGGCGCTGACGGCGCGCCGGTCGAAATGTCACCGCGCAACTGCCTGCGCGCGCTCGTCGAGCGCTACGCCGACCGCGGCCTGGAACCGGTGCTGGGGTTCGAGTACGAGTTCTGGTTGTTCCAGGACGGCCCGGCCGGAGCCGACGCGCGCTCGCCGCTGGGCTCCACCGAGAACGCCTACTCGCTGACCAGGGTCTCCCAATCGCACAGCCTGGCCGCCGAATTCATCGATCGCATGCATGCGGTCGGCGTCGAGATCGAGATGTTCCACACCGAACTCGGGCCCGGCTTCTTCGAGTTCACCATGGCTCCGGCTCCGGCGTGCCGGGCCGCCGACGCCGCGGTCCGCGCCCGACAGTATCTGCGCGACCTGTGTGCCGAGCGCGGTTTGCATGCCAGCTTCATGGCAAAACCGTTCGGCGACAAGTCCGGTGCCGGCGGTCACGTCCACTCGAGCCTCACCCGTGACGGCGCCAACATCTTCACCGACGGCCCCGGCCGGCTCTCCGCCGACGCCACCCACTACCTGGCGGGCCTGCTCGCCGGCATGGCCGACACCACCGCCCTGTTCAACCCGTACGTGAACTCCTACAAGCGCATCGACCCGGAGATGTTCACCCCGACCGCGGCGACCTACGGCTACGACGACCGCAGCGCGGCATGCCGGTTGATCCTCGATCACGCGAAATCCGCCCGGGTGGAGCATCGCCGACCGGGAGCCGACACTAGTCCGTATCTGGCGGCGTCGGCACTGCTGGCCGCGGGTCTGCACGGCCTGGAGAACGAACTCGGGTTACCGGACAGCGGTGACGGCCCGGCGCCACTGCCCGGTGACCTGTCCACGGCGCTGGACGCTTTCGAGCACTCGGCGTGGCTGCCCGACCTGCTCGGCAAGGCGTTCTGCTCGTCCTTCGCCGCCACCCGCCGTGCCGAAGCCGATCGCTATGCGCAGTGGCTGCGCACCACCATCACGTCCTGGGAACTCACCCGCCACCTGGAGCATCAATGACCGACGAATCAACCCGCCTCGACCTCGACCAGTTCGAGAAGCTCGCCGCGACCGGAGAGATCAACACCGTAGTCTGCGCCACCCCCGACCCCTACGGTCGCCTCGTCGGCAAGCGGCTGACGATCCCGGCGTTCCGGTCGCTGGGGCTGCGCGGTGCGGGGATCAACGCCAGCAGCTTCATCTTCGCGGTCGACCTGGAGATGAACCCTCTGGATCTGCCGGTGTCCAATGCGGCCAACGGCTGGGCCGACATCCGCCTTGTCCCCGACCTGACCACGCTGCGGCGGGTGCCCTGGGAGCCGCACGTCGCGCTGGTCATCTGTGACGCCTACGAATCGCAGTCCGACACCATGCTGTCGGTCGCGCCGCGCACCATCCTGCGGCAGCAGATCGAGCGGGCGCGCGAACAGGGCCTGGCGTTCAAGTTCGCCTCCGAACTGGAGTTCTTCCTTGCCGCCACCCCGCCCCGGCAGGCCTGGGAGCTCGGCTACCAGAACCTGAAGATGTTGTCGGACTACCGCTCCGACTACCAGATGATCCAGTCGAGCCGTGACGACTGGTTCATCGAACGGATCCGCAACCAGATGCCCGATTTCGGTGTCTGCATCGAGTCCTCGAAACCGGAGTGGGGGCTCGGTCAGCAGGAAGTCACCCTCGACTACTGCGACACGCTGGAGATGGCCGACCGGCACGTGCTGTTCAAGTACGGGGTCAAGCAACTCGCCCACGCCGCGGACCTGACGGTGACGTTCATGGCGAAACCGAAGATCGACGAGGTGGGTTCGTCCTGCCATCTGCACGTCAGCATGTGGTCCTGTGACGGCCTGCCGCTGAGCTGGTCGGCGGAGACCGTCGGGATGTCCGGGAAGTTCGGGTCGTTCGTGGCCGGTCAGCTGAGCCACGCCGCCGACATGACACTGCTTCTGGCGCCGACGGTCAACTCCTACAAGCGGTTTCAGCCCGACCAGTTCGCCGGCACTGCCATAGCGCTCGGAGCGGACAACCGTTCGTGCGCGTTCCGGCTGGTGGGCACCGGCCCGTCGTTCCGGGTCGAGAACCGTATCCCCGGCGGAGACGTCAACCCGTACTACGCGTACTCGGCCACCATCGCCGCCGGACTCGACGGCATCGCCCGTGAGCTGCCCGCGCCGGACATCTTCGACGGTAACGCCTGGACCGGTACCGACGTGCCGGTCGTCCCGACCTCGCTGCATCAGGCGCTGCGCCTGTTCGAGGAGTGCAAGATGGCACGCGCGGCGTTGGGCGACGACGTGTTCGAACACCTGCTGTCGTCATCCCGCAGTGAACTGGTCGCGTTCGACTCCCACACCGTCACCGACTGGGAGATGCGCCGCTACTACGAACGCGTCTGACCCCTACCGTTCGTTCTGTTTCCCCGCAACACGTTTCACAGGAGTTCCGATGCCCATCGACCCCATCGCCCAGAAGATGCTCGCCGATGCCAAGAAGTCCGGGCGCCCCAACGCGCACCTGCTGCCGGTGCCCACGGCCCGGCAGAACTTCGAGGACACCTTCGGGGCGCTGGCGAAGCCGCCGATCCACCGCGTCAGGGACGTGGCGATCCCGACCCGTGACGGCCAGAGCATTCCCGGCCGGTTGTACCTGCCGTCGGAAGACGCCGCCGCGTTGCCGCTGACCGTGTACTACCACGGCGGCGGTTGGCTGCTGGGCAGCATCGACTCCCACGACGTGGCGACCCGTCTGCTGGCCAACGCGTCGGGCAGCGCGGTGCTCTCCGTCGGGTACCGCCGGGGCCCGGAGTCGCGATTCCCGACCGCGGTCCATGATGCGATCGACGCGCTGAATTGGGCGGCCGACCCGGCCTCGGGCCTGGGAGTGGACACCACCCGGCTGGCCGTCGCGGGCGACAGCGCGGGCGGGAACCTCGCCGGCGCCGTCGCATTGCACGTCCGTGACACCGGCGCGCCGGCGCTGCGCCACCAGCTGCTGGTGTACCCGGTGACCATGACGGATCTGACGCGCGGCTTCGACGACGAGTACCAGGGCGTGATGCTCGAACGTGACGAGATGCAATGGCACCAGGACAATTACCTGCCAAGCAGCGACGCCGCCGCCGATCCCCGGGTGAGCATTCTCGATGCCGACCTGGACGGCCTGCCCGCGGCCACGGTGATCCTCGCCGAATGTGACCCGATCCGTCCGCAGGGCGAGCTCTACGCCGAGGCGCTCGCCGAGGCCGGTGTGCCAACGGCCACCCATCGGACCCCGGGCATGGTGCACGGGTTCTTCGGTCTCGACGAGGTGTTCCCGACAGCCTCCGATGCGATGACTTTCGCCGGGCGGCGGCTGTCGGAGGCGCTGGCGGTGCAGCAGCGATGACCCGCACCGCGTTGGTGACGGGTGCCGGCGGCGGGATCGGCGCCGCGACGGTGGCGCGCCTGGCCGCGGACGGCGTTCACGTCCTCGCCACCGACCTCGCAGCGGCCCTGCCCGGGCTCCCCTCGGACGTCGAGTACGTCCCGTACGACCTCCTCCACGGAGACCCCCAGGAACTGCTGGCCGCGGTACCCGGCGGCGCGCTCGACTACCTGGTGAACGCCGCCGGAGTGGCGCTCTTCGACCGAGACGGATCCAGCCTCGACGCCGAGGAGTCCGTCTGGGAACTGACCATGGGGGTCAACCTGCACGGAACACGGCGGCTCACCGTCGCCGCGGTGCCGTGGCTGCGGGCCGGCCATGGCAGGAGCATCGTCAACGTCGCGAGCATCGCCGGCCTGCGCAACATGGATTCACCGTTGGACGCGTATCAGGTGAGCAAGGCCGCGGTGGTCTCGCTGACCCGCAGCCTCGCGCTGCAGCTCGCGCCGGAGGGTATCCGCGCCAACACCGTGTGCCCGGGCGCGATCCTGACTCCGATGATCGAGCCGCTGTACCGCGAGAACCCCGCGCGGCGCACCAACATGGAGGAGCGGACCCCGTTGGGCCGCCTGGGTTTTCCAGCCGACATTGCCAACGCCATCCGCTTCCTGCTCTCGGAGGAAGCATCGTTCATCACCGCCACCGACCTGGTGGTCGACGGCGGTTGGATCGCCCAGACCAAGTAGACAGACCGGCCGGCGGGCCGCTATTGACACCGACATTAATGGTCTAAATACTGAACCTATAGAGCTTTTGAGATTGCATCGCCCATCCGGGCACGAGCGAGGAGACAGCACCGATGACCGCAACCGTCCCAGCCCCACGCGTGGCGATCATCGGTGCCGGGTTCAGCGGCCTGGCCGCCGCGATCGCGCTGCGCCAGAAAGGTATCGAGAACTTCGTCATCTTCGAGCAGGGCGAGGGGATCGGCGGCACCTGGTGGTTCAACCGCTACCCGGGCGCGGAGGTGGACCTCGAGTCGCACGTGTACTCGTTCTCCTACGCGCGCAGCGACTGGACCCGCACCCACGTGGGCTGGCAGGAACTGCAGGAGTATCTGGAACGGGTGGCCCACGAGTGGGACCTGCCCCGGCGGATCAGGTTCAGCGAGAAGGTCATCGACGTCCGTTGGTCCGACGAGGATCAGACCCACACGGTCTCGACGTCCTCCGGCACGGACCACGGGAAGTTCACCGCGGTCATCAGCGCCGTGGGGTTCCTCAACATCCCGGTCGTTCCACCGTTCGCCCGCGAGGAACACGAGTTCGGGGGCGCGATGTGCCACACCTCGGCGTGGATCGACGGCCTGGACCTCACCGGCAAGTCCGTCGGCATCGTCGGCACCGGATCCTCGGCGGTCCAGGTGGTCACCGAGGCAGAGAAGGTCGCCGAAGACGTGACGATCTTCCAGCTCGAGCCCAACTGGCTGGTGCCCAAGAACAGTCGCGACTTCACGCCGCTGGAGCGCCGACTCAACAGACTGCGCGCGGTCTACGCGTGGCGCCGGTGGGCGCTGTATTTCGACTATGACCGCAGGCAGCTGCGGTCGAGTCACGCCCGCAGCACCGGAAGGTTCCACAGGCGGCGGCACCAAGCTTCGCTGGAGTTCATGCGGCGAGAGCTCGCCGGGCGTCCTGATCTTCTCGAAAAGGTCACGCCCACATTTGCTTTCGAGGGAAAGCGCACCGTGTGCAGCGACACCTACTATGCGTCACTGCGCAGCCCCAAGGTGACACTGGTGCCTCACGCGCTCAAAGGCCTCACCCGCACCGGCGCCATCGACGCCAACGGCGACGAACACAATCTCGACGTCATCGTCCTGGCCACCGGTTTCGACGCCGCGAACTACTTGGGCAACTACCAGGTCTACGGCCAGGGCGGGCAGGAGCTGCACAGTGCGTGGCGCGGAGAGCCGGAGGCATTCCTCGGCATGATGGTGCCCGGCTTCCCGAACTTCTTCATCATGTACGGGCCCAACACCAACTCCGTACCGCTGGTCCATTTCTACGAGGCGCAAGCCGACTTCGCCGCCTCCCTCATCCGCCGCGCCGCGAAGACCGGCAGCCGCGTCATCGACGTGCGCCGATCGGCCTTCGTCATCTACAACGACTGGCTGCAGGCCCAGCTCGCCAAGACGGTCTGGGCCAAGACCCACAACTATTTCCGTGCCGGAACCGGCAAGGTCGTCTCGCAGTGGCCCTTCGGTGCGACGCCGTACATCCTGGCGACCAAGCTGCTGCGCAGGATCGCCGTCCGGTTGAGCTGACGCAGGCCCCGACGAGGAAAACCCATGACCGCGAAACCCCTGATTGCCGTCACCCTCAACGCCACCGAACTCGACCGGATGGTGCACTGGCGCAAGATGTTCGACGGCCTGCAAACCGTCGGAGCGATACCGATGGCGGTCGAGTGCGCGAGCTCGATCGTCGACATCGCACACACCGTCGGGACCGTCGACGGGCTGATCATCAGCGGCGGCGGAGACGTGGATCCGCGCCGATGGGGAGGAGACCCCGAGGATCCGACACTGACCTGGGTGAACCCGGTCCGCGACGAGAACGAGATCGCGGCGTTCGAAGCCGCCTGGCAACTGGGTCTCCCCACATTGGCGATCTGCCGTGGCGCCCAACTCGTCACCGCCGCCCGCGGCGGCGCGCTCTATGCGGATCTGCCCCGCGATTTCCCCTCGCCGATCGCGCACCGTCTGGGGGAGGAGGCCCTGCTCGAGACCGCGCACGACGTCGAGCTCGTCGAAGGCGGCCGCATCGCGCGGTGGACGCAGGCCGGCTCCCGCATGAAGGTCAACAGCCAGCACCACCAAGGGGTGCGCCGGTTGGCCGAGGGCTTCACCGCTGCCGCGTACGCCCCCGACGGTTTGGTGGAAGCCTTCGAGTCCCCCGACCACCCGTTCACCGCGGTGCAGTGGCATCCCGAAGTCAACTGGGGGTCGTGCGAGTTCTCCTACCGCATCCTCGATGGCTTCGTCGAGTCGTGCAGGGAGAGGCGGGCCAGCACCTTGTCCAGCGTGACGGGCAGGCCGCGCACCCGGACCCCGGTGGCGTTGTAGACCGCGTTGACGACCGCCGCGGCCGAGCCGACGATGCCGATCTCCCCGGCGCCGCGCGAACCCATCGGGTTGAAATGCTCGTCGACCTCGTCGAGCCAGATGGCGTCGATGTCCTGCACATCCGCGTGCGCGCTGATGTGATAGTTCGCCAGGTCTTGGGTCACGACATGCCCGAAGCGTGGATCGCGCACGCTCTCCTCGTGCAACGCCATCGACAGACCCATCGTCATGCCGCCGATCAGCTGCGAGCGCAGCGTCAGCGCGTTGATCGCCCGGCCGACCGAGAACACCCCGAGCATGCGCGGCACGCGGATCTCGCCGGTGTCCCGGTTGACGCGCGCCTCGACGAAGTGCGCGCCGAACGACGCCACGGTGTACGCGTCGGCATCCGGGTTCTCGGCCGACTCCGCGGTGGTGGTGGCCCCGACCGCGGGCGGATCACCGTGGTCACGCCGGAACTGTTGGGCCGCAGCGACGATCGCCGACCCCCAGGACGTGATGCCCGACGATCCGCCCGCCACCGACGCCGGCGGCAGAGCGGTGTCACCGATGTGCAGATCGACCGCCGCCAGGTCGCATGCCAGTGCATCCGCCGCGATCTGGGACAGCGCCGTCCACGTTCCGGTGCCGATGTCCGCCGCGCCGATGTGCACCTCGTAGCGGCCGTCGGCGGCGTAGGTGATGCGAGCCGCGTTGCCCGGCATCGCCATCCCCGGGTAGGTCGCCGACGCCACCCCGAGGCCCGTGAACCATTCGCCGACAAACCTGTTGCCGGGGTGCGGATCACGCGCCGCCCATCCGAAACGCTCGGCGCCGAGCCGCAGGCACTCCACCAGATGCCGACCCGACCAGGGCTTACCCGTCTCGGGATCGACCTCGGGATCGTTGCGGATCCGCAGTTCGATCGGGTCGATGCCGGCGGCCACCGCGAGCTCGTCCATCGCCACCTCGGCGGCGAACGTGCCGGGGCACTCGCCCGGGGCCCGCATCCAGAACGGGACCGGCACGTCGAGCGCGGCCAGCCGGTGCGATGTCCGGCGGTTCGGCGACGCGTACATCTTGCGTGACGTCACCGCTGTCTGCTCGGCGTATTCTTTGACCGCCGAGGTCTGTTCGATGACATCATGGGCAAGGGCGGTCAGGCGTCCGTCCCGTTCCGCACCAAGGCGCAACCGCTGGATGGTCGGCGTGCGGTAGCCGACGAGCGAGAACATCTGCTGGCGGGTCAGTGCCAGCTTCACCGGGCGTCCGTCGGACCGCTGCGCGGCGAGCAGCGTCAGCACGTTGTGGGCGTGGGGCGCGCCCTTGGAACCGAACCCACCGCCCACATGCGGCGCCACCACGTGTACGTGCTCGGGATCCAACCCGAACAGCGGCGCGAGCGTCTTGCGCACCGCGTGCACTCCCTGCGTGGAGTCGTACAGAGTGACCGACGTGGCGCCGCCGTCGGTGCTCCAGCGTGCGATGCAAGCGTGCGGCTCCATCGGGTTGTTGTGCTCGATGGGTGTGGTGTACGTCTGGTCGACGGTGAACTGGGCGGCTTCGAGCGCCGCGTCGACGTCCCCCTCGGCCGTGTCCGACGGATACGACGCGTTCACCGACTCCGGGGTGTAGAGGCCGGGATGATCCGGGCGCAGCTCGGCGTCATGGGGTTCTTCGCTGTACTCCACCGCCACCAACGCGGCTGCCTCACGGGCGATCTCGGCGGTCTCGGCGACCACGCCGCCGATGATCTGACCGCGGAAATGCACCCGCGCGTCCTGCAGTATCGCCAATTCGCCATCGGAAGTGTCGGCCAGCTCCGGCGCGTCGAACACCGTCAGCACATCCAGAACACCGTCGACGGCACGGGCCGAAGCGATCTCCATCGCGATGACGCGCCCGCGTGCGGCGGTGGACTGCACCGGATGCAGATAGGCCGGACTGTCGACCTGCTGTTCGAACGCGTACGTGGCGGTGCCGGTGACCTTCGCCCGCCCGTCCCGGCGCGCGACGGAGGCGCCGATTGCCCGCGGCTGCAGCAGCGTCATCGCCGGCCTCGCTCGGTCAGCATGCGCAGCTGCGCGATCAGCGCACGCCGGGTCAGCTCCACCTTGAACTCGTTGCCGGGCAACGGTTCGGCCGGTGCGAGTTCGGCATCGGCGGCCGCCGCGAACGCATCCTCGGACGCGAGCGCGCCGTTGAGCATCTCTTCGGCGTGCCGAGCCCGCCACGGCTTGTGCGCGACACCGCCGAGCGCGATCCGCGCGGTCGCGATGGCCTCGCCGACGAAGCTGAGTTCGGCGGCCACCGACACCAGGGCGAACGCGAACGAGGCCCGGTCACGCACCTTGCGATAGTCGGACACCGCGTTCGCAGGGGCGGGCGGGAGTTCGACCGCGGTGATGAGCTCACCGTGCTCGAGGACGGTGTCGCGGTGCGGTTCGTCTCCGGGCAGGCGGTAGAACTCGCCGGCCGGGATGCAACGCGGTCCCTCGGTGCCCTCGACCACGATCTGGGCGTCCAGGGCGCTCATGGCGACCGCCATGTCGGACGGATGGGTGGCGACGCAGTTCGGTGACGCGCCGAGGATGGCGTGGTAGCGCACGTAGCCGCCGATCGCCGAGCAGCCGCTGCCGGGGACCCGCTTGTTGCATGGTGTGGTGACGTCCTGGAAGTACACACACCTGGTGCGCTGCAACAGGTTACCGGCGGTGGTCGCTGCGTTGCGCAACTGCCCGGACGCGCCGGAGAGCAACGCACGAGTCAGCATCGGGTAGTGCGACCGGATCACCGGATGGGCGGCGAGCTCGCTGTTGCGCACGTTGGCGCCGATGCTGACGCCGCCGTCGTCGGTGGCGCTGACCTCCGCGAGCTCCAGGCGGCTGACGTCGACGAGCAGATCCGGTTCGGCCACACCGAGTTTCATGTGATCGACGAGGTTGGTGCCGCCAGCCAGGTAGACCGCGCCCGGATGCCGGGCCAGTGTGGCCACCGCGTCGGCCGGGCTGGTGGCGAGGTGGTAGTCGAAAGGCTTCACCGGACCGCCGCCTTCTCGATGGCGGCGACGATGTTCGGGTAGGCCGCGCAGCGGCACAGGTTTCCGCTCATCCGCTCACGGATCTCGGCGTCGGTGAGCTCCGGAGACGCCTCCAGGTCGTCGGTGACGAAGCTCGGGGCACCGGACTTGGCCTCGTCGAGCATGCCGACGGCCGAGCAGATCTGGCCGGGAGTGCAGTACCCGCACTGGAAGGCGTCTTCCTCGTGGAACGCCTGCGCCACCGGGTGGAGCTCGTCGCCGGTGCCGAGTCCCGCCGCGGTGGTGACTCGCGCTCCGTCGACCGCCACCGCGAACGTCAGGCAGCTGACCACCCGGCGTCCGTCGACCAGCACGGTGCACGAGCCGCACTGCCCGTGGTCGCACCCCTTCTTCGGCGCGGTCGCCTGAAGCCTCTCCCGCAGCATGTCCAACAGCGTCACGCGATGGTCGACAGTCACCGCGCTCCGATGACCGTCGACCTCCAAAGTCACTTCAGAGGTGTATTGAGGCTGGGTCACGTGCGCCCGTGTACCCGACGGCTTACCGGCCAAACGCCGCCGTCAACGCCCGGCTGGTTGCGGGGTGGCCAGCAACGCCGCGATGCCGGTGGTCAATGGCACCGACAACGCCAACGCGATTCCACCGACCGCCGAGCGGGCGACTTCGATCGCGACGCTCTCGCTGGTCAGCACGTCGCCCAGCGAGCGGTTCGCGACGCTGAACAACAACAGCAGCGGCAGGGCACTGCCCGCGTAGGCGAGCACCAGCGTGTAGACCGTGGAGGCGATGTGGTCGCGTCCGACCCGCATCGCGCCGACGAAGACGTCGCGCCGGCCCGCACCGTTGCCGAGCGCGGCGAGTTCGAAGGCCGTGGATGCCTGGGTGACCGTCACGTCGTTGAGCACGCCGAGGGAGCCGATGATGAAGCCGGCCAGCAGCAGCCCGGTGATCGACACATTGCCCAGATACGCCGCGACCTCGTTGTTCTGGTCTTCCGACAGTCCGGTCAGATGCGCCAATTCGATTGCCGCCCAGGACAGTACCGCGGCCAGCAGCAGCGACGCCAGCGTCCCGAGCAGCGCGGCGCTGGTACGCAGGCTGACTCCGTGGGCCAGGTAGATGACCGCGTACAGGATCGCCGACGACGCCACCAACGCCACCGGCACGGCCGGGGCGCCGTCGCGCAGCGCCGGCAACAGGAACACCACCAGCACGCCGAAGGCGACCACGATGCCGACCAGGGCTCGCAGGCCCCGCCACCGGGCCACCGCCACGATCACGATCGCGAACGCCACCGCCAGCGCGGTCAGCGGCCAAGTGCGCTCGTAGTCGTAGAACGCGTAGGTGGTGCTGCCGGTGGCATCGACCTGCCTGCTGATGCGGATGTCGTCCCCGACGGCCAGGACCGGCTGGCCGGGCCCGCCGCTGAACTCCAGCAGCGTGTTGGCGCCGCGGTTGGGGCCGGAATCGATGCGCACCAGCGTCTGCACACAGGCCGCGCGGTCGCCCTCGGCGGGTATCGGATCAGAGGTCAGCACCGCGCCCGCCGACGGGCTGCCGCACACCGCGGCGCTGCTGGACAGCACGTGCCCGGACTCGGTGGTGACCGCCCCGCCCGCGGCGTTCTGGAACGGCAGCGGGATGTCGGCCTTCTCCCCGGTCGGCCACAACAGGGCACCGCCGATCAGCGTCGCGATCCCGATCGCGACGAGCAGACCGACCACGATCCTGGCCGCCAGCGGACCCAGCGGTGACGGGCCGTTCAGCGAGTGCGAGTGCGGGTGCGGGTGCGCGTGAGACACCCGACCAGCCTAGGAAATTGCCGCGCGGACGCTTCGACGGCCGGCCTTAGCCTGAGTGCATGGTCGAAAGGGAGGTCGAGCGGGCGCGGTTGAGACGGTCGTTCGAGGCGATGTTGTCCGGGGCGGTCGGCGCGTTTCTGTTGGAACGGGGATTCGAAAGGTCGGGCCACGACTTCGAACGCCCCCGAGGCCCGCTGCGCGACAGGATCAATTTTCAGAACAACTGGCACAACGGCGTGACCCGGTGGCACGGGTTCTTCGTCAACGTCGGGATGGGTTCGGGGGAGGTCGACGCCGCCTGCCCGGGGCATGAGCATCAACTGCACCCGCCTCAGAGTTTGCTCCTGAACCGCCGCTGGGAGGCGCTGGCGCCCGGAGCGCCCTACGAACTGCGGTTCGACCGCAGCACGGACATGGACGGGTTCGCCGACGGGGTGTGCGCGGATCTGGGCCGAACGCTGTCGGCGATGGAAAGTATCCAAACCACACCGCATTTGGTCGAGTACGCCGTCGAGAACAATCTGCTGATCGCCTATGAGAGCACCTGCTGTTACCTCGCGGCCACCGGTGACATGGACACCCTGACCCGCTATGTCGCGCTGTTGCACCGTGTGTTCGGGCGTCAGGAGCGATGGTCGATCTTCAGCAGGAACATCAGGGAGGCGGTGGGCCCACGCGCGTCGGTACTGTCGGCGCGCGGGCTGCTCACTGCCGGTAGCTGACCAGGAAGTTGCCCAGCCGCTCGATGGCGGCGGCCAGATCACGGGCCCATGGCAGTGTCACGATGCGCAGGTGATCCGGTGTGGGCCAGTTGAATCCGGTGCCTTGGGTGACCAGTATCTTCTCCTGCAGCAACAGGTCGAGGACCAGCTGTTCGTCGTCCTCGACGTCGTAGACCTCCGGATCCAGCCGCGGGAACGCGTACAGCGCCCCCTTGGGTTTGGTGCAGGACACCCCGGGGATCTCGTTGAGCTTCTCCCAGGCGACGTCGCGCTGCTCGAGCAGCCGGCCACCCGGCAGCACCAGATCGTCGATGCTCTGATGTCCGCCCAGTGCGACCTGAATCGCGTGCTGGGCAGGCACATTCGGGCACAGCCGCATGTTGGCCAGCAGGTTGATGCCCTCGATGAAGCTGCTCGCGTGTTCCTTGGGGCCGGTGATCACCAGCCAGCCGGAGCGGTAGCCCGCGACGCGGTAGGCCTTCGACAATCCGTTGAACGTCAGCGTGAGCAGATCCGGGGCCAGGCTGGCCAGGCTGATGTGCTTGGCGTCGTCGTAGAGGATCTTGTCGTAGATCTCGTCGGCCAGCAGGAGCAGCTGATGCTTGCGGGCGAGTTCGACCATCTGCTCGAGGATTTCGCGGCTGTACACCGCGCCGGTCGGGTTGTTCGGATTGATCACCACCAGCGCCTTGGTGCGCTCGGTGATCTTGGACTCCAGGTCGGCGATGTCGGGGTTCCAGTCCTGCGTCTCGTCGCACAGGTAGTGCACCGGGGTGCCGCCGGCCAGCGCGGTCGACGCCGTCCACAGCGGGTAGTCCGGGGCCGGGATCAGCACCTGGTCGCCGTTGTCGAGCAGCGCCTGCAGCGTCATGGTGATCAGCTCGGAGACGCCGTTGCCGAGGAAGACGTCCTCGATGTCGAAGCGCGGGAAGCCGTCGACGAGCTCGTATCGGGTGAACACCGCGCGGCGGGCGCTGACGATGCCCTTGGAGTCGGAGTAGCCCTGCGCGTAGGGCAGCGCGGCGATGATGTCGCGCATGATCACATCGGGGGCCTCGAACCCGAAGGGGGCCGGGTTGCCGATGTTGAGCTTCAGGATCCGGTGGCCCTCGGCCTCCAGACGGGAGGCGTGCTCGTGGATCGGGCCGCGGATCTCGTACAGAACGTCCTGCAGCTTGCTCGACTGGGTGAACTCACGCTGGCGCGCATGCTGGCCACTGGCCGTGTGCCACGGCGCCTGATGGGTACTCACGACGATCAGTCTCCCACGGGTGTCCAAGTCAATTTCGGTGCCGGAAACACCGAGGCCGCCGTCGCAGTCGCGACGGCGGCCCCGATATCACCGCGTGATCAGCGCCTGCCCGGCCGGCGGGCGCCCTTGGCGATGCCGAGACCCTTCACCGGGGGCTCGTCACCGACGACGCGGTCGCCGCCGTCACCGGAACCGTTCGGCGACGGCGCCGGCGAGGCGGGTTCGGCCGCCGTCGGTTCCGGCTCGGGCGTCGGCTCGGTCTTGGGCGCCGCGGCCGGGGCCTTCTTCTTGGCGCCCGGCCGGCGCGCACCCGCTGCGATCCCCAAGCCCTTGACCTCGGGCTCAGGCCTGGGTGCGTCCAGCCCGCGATCTGAGTCGGCCGTGTCGGCGGGCTCGGTGCCGGTGGCCGCTTTATCGGGGTCCACGTTGGGCGGCTG
The DNA here is from genome assembly GCF_052245755.1 of Mycobacterium sp. 4D054. NCBI lineage: Bacteria > Bacillati > Actinomycetota > Actinomycetes > Mycobacteriales > Mycobacteriaceae > Mycobacterium > Mycobacterium sp. 4D054. The sequence continues at coordinate 66,128 of NZ_JBQQCF010000017.1, read as the reverse complement.
CACCACGGTGCCCGCGCCCTCGTTCGGCGACGCGGTCTTGGCCGGTGCCTTCTTCGCGCCGGGGCGGCGTGCGCCCGAGGCGATGCCGAGCCCCTTGACCTCGGGCTCGGGCTTGGCGGGAGCCTCGGCCGGAGCCTCTGCGGGTGCCGATGCCTGTGCGGTCGGTGCGGCGGCGGCCGGGGCCTTCTTCTTGGCGCCGGGGCGCTTCGCGCCGCCCGCGATGCCCAGGCCCTTGACCTCCGGCTCGGCCTTGGCAGGGGCCTCTGCGGGCGCCGCGGCCGCCGGGGCGGCCTTCTTCGCACCGGGGCGCTTGGCGCCGCCGGCGATCCCGAGTCCCTTGGCCGGTGCCGCCGCGGCCGGCTTGGCCTCGGCGGGTGCGGCGGCCGGCGCCTCGGCCTTGGCGGGTTCCGGAGCAGCCTCGGGTTCGGCTTCGGGCTCCTCGACCTTGGCGGGCGCCTCGGCGGCGATCCGTGCCGCACGCTCCTCGGCCTCCTTGGCGGCCGTGCCCTTCTCGGGCAGCGTGAACGTGCTCTTGTCGAGCGAGCCGAGCAGCAGCTGCGCGACGTCGAGCACCTCGATCTTCTCGATGTCCCTGGTCGCGGCCACGTCGTCCACCCCGTCGGTCATCATGACGCGGCAGAACGGGCAGCCGGTCGCGATCGCCGAGGCACCGGTGTCGAAGGCCTCCTCGGTGCGCTCGGTGTTGACGCGCTTGCCGATGTGCTCTTCCATCCACATCCGGGCGCCGCCGGCGCCGCAGCACAGGCCGCGGTCGGCGTGGCGGGGCATCTCGGTCAGCGTCGCGCCCGAGGCCCCGATCAGCTCACGCGGCGCCGAGTACTCCTTGTTGTGGCGGCCGAGGTAGCAGGGATCGTGGTAGGTGATGTCCTGACCGTTCGGGCTGCCGTCGGTGGACTTGACCGGCACCAGCTTCTTGTCGCGGACCAGGCGGTTCAGCAGCTGGGTGTGGTGCAGCACCGTGTAGTTGCCGCCGACCTGCGGGTACTCGCGGCCCAGGGTGTTGAAGCAGTGCGGGCAGGTGACGACGACCTTGCGGTCGACCCGTTCGACGCCCTCGAACAGCTCGTTGAGGGTCTCGACGTTCTGCGCGGCCAGCTGCTGGAACAGGAACTCGTTGCCGGACCGCCGCGCCGAATCGCCGTTGCAGGTCTCGCCCTCGCCGAGCACCAGGAACTTCACGCCGGCCGCCGAGAGCAGCTCGGCGACGGCCTTGGTGGTCTTCTTCGCGCGGTCCTCGTAGGCGCCGGCGCAACCGACCCAGAACAGGTACTCGTAGCCGTCGAAGGACTCGACGTCCTTGCCGTAGACCGGCACGTCGAAGTCGACCTCGTCGATCCAGTTGGTGCGGTCCTTGGAGTTCTGGCCCCACGGGTTGCCCTTGTTCTCCAGGTTCTTGAACAGCACGCCGAGCTCGCCGGGGAACTCGGACTCCATCATCACCTGGTAGCGGCGCATGTCGACGATGTGGTCGATGTGCTCGATGTCGACCGGGCACTGCTCGACGCACGCACCGCACGTGGTGCACGACCACAGCACGTCCGGGTCGATGACGCCGCCCTGCTCAAGCGTGCCGACCAGCGGACGGGTCGCCTGCAGCGGCGAGTCGGCCGGGATGCGCTCGAAGCCGGATTCGGGGACGTGGTGTTCGTCGTCCTCGTCGACCAGCCTCTCGATGATGCCACCCTCGGGGGTGTTCTCCAGTGGCGACTCCTTGCCGTCGAGGAAGTACGGCGCCTTCGCGAACATGTGGTCGCGCAGGTTCATGATCACGAGCTTCGGCGACAGCGGCTTGCCGGTGTTCCAGGCGGGGCACTGCGACTGGCAGCGACCGCACTCGGTGCAGGTGGTGAAGTCGAGGTAGCCCTTCCAGGTGAAGTCCTCGATCTTGCCGCGGCCCAGCACCGCGTCCTCGGCGGGATCCTCGAAGTCGACCAGCTCGCCCTTGGACTCCACCGGCAGCAGCGGGCCCAGCGCGTTCGGCATCCGCTTGAACGTGACGTTGATCGGCGCCAGACCGATGTGCAGGTGCTTGGAGTGCAGCACGATCAGCAGGAACACCAGCATGATCGCGATGTGCGCGAGCAGGGCGAACGTCTCGATCCACTCGTTGGCGGTGTGGCCGAGCGGGCGCAGGATCGCGCCCATGAACTGCGAGAGGAACGCGCCGTTGCCGTAGGGCAGGTTGCCGACGACCACGGCCGCGCCGCGCACCAGCGCGTAGGTCCAGATGACGTTGAAAATCATGAACAGGATCAGCCAGGCGCCGCCGGTGTGCGATCCGTAGAACCGGGAGTCGCGGCCGAGCTTCTTCGGCTCGCGCACGATGCGGATGATCGCGAACGTGATGATGCCGGCCAGCACCGCGACAGCGAAGAAGTCCTGCAGGAATCCCAGCGCATCCCAGCGACCGACCAGCGGGATGTGGAAGTCGTGGTCGACGAGCAGGCCGAACGCCTCCAGATACACCGTGGCCAGGACGAAGAAGCCCCACATCGTGAAGAAGTGTGCGAGACCGGGCACCGACCAGCGCAACAGCCGGGTTTGCCCGAAGACCTCTTCGAATTGCGTGGTGATGCGCTTCTGGAGGTTGTCCTTGCGGTTGTTGCCCTCGCTCAGGGGCTGCCCGGACCGGATCAGCTTGGTCAGCCAGAGCACACGCTTGGCGGCGAAGACGCCCACGACGGCGATCATCAGGACGCCGACGACGATCCTGATCAACATCTGCGTATCCACGCGTGCCTCCGGTTTTCTTGTTACCCGTGGGTAACTTACAGTATGTTACTGGGCGGTAACTTTAGCTCGGTGCCTGCTCATAGTTACATCCACCGGGGAAAGGCCGCTACAAAGGCTCACCTAACTCGTGGCTGAGGCGACTCAGATCGGTCGGTCGCCGCCGGGTGTCTCCATCAGCGCGCGCAGCATCGAGAGCAACTCGGAACGCGATTCGGCACCGAGGCGTCGCCGGATCCGGGCGACGTGATGTTCGACGGTCTTCGCCGAGATGAACAACTGGGCGCCGATGTCGCGGTAGGGCAAACCCTGCAGCAACAGTTCGGCGACCTCACGTTCGCGATCGGACAGGTGCGCCGCGGCCGGCCGGGACGGTAACGCGGATACCGTCGTGGCCGCGAGGGTGTCGGCGTCCGCCGGGTCGGCCGCCGCATCGCCGGCCGCGGTGTGTTTGAGATCACGGGCGAGTTGCAGCATGGCCTGCGAGATCCGCGGGTCAGAGGCCTGTAACGCGGCCTGTCCGGCCAGCCGGGTGCCGTCCCAGGTGTGGCCGAACTGCGCGAGAGCGCGGGCCGCGACGGTCACCTCGTCGACGTCGACCTGATGGGCCAGGACGCGCAACCAGGTCCGGCCCGCGGTGGCCAGCGCCCGCGCGAACCCGGAGTGGGTCGCCGCGGCGGTCAGCGCCTGACCGTGCGGCGCCACCGCCTCCGGCGAGTTGGCCAGGATGCCCGCGTGCACGCCGGCCCAATGCAGCGGCACGGTCCACAGCACCGGGTCATCGAGCCCGCGGAGAAGAGTGAACACCTCGTCGAGCAGATGTTGTAGCTGGTCCACCTGCCGCATCCGGGCGGCGGCGATCCACAGTTCGCCCAGCGGCAACACGCTGAAGACATCGACCGTGTACTCGGTGAGCACCTCCATGGCCGAATACCAGTGCTTCTGCATCGCGCCGCTGTCCCCACTGCGCCGCGCGACGCCGGTCTGCAATGCCGCGGCCCACAGCGCGTCACGGCGGTGCGGGGCCGGCCCCGTCGCAGGCTGGACCGCGTTGGTGGCTGCCGCCAGCTGACCGTCCTGCATGAAGGCCCAGGCCTGCAGAAGCCGGTGCCGCAGCGAGACGAAGGCGGCATCGGCGGCCCCGCGCTCCGCATCCGCGTGCACCGCGCGGCCGGCCACGCTGCGCGCCCGAACCGCGTCCCCGCCGTGCAACGCGGCCAGCGTCACCAGCGCGGCCGGGGTGTCGGGAAGGGTCGCCGCCGACCCCAGATCACTGCCGAGGGCCTGGCTCAACCGGGCGACGGCGACGGGGTAGGGCCGGTCCAGCGTCATCGCCAGGCCCTCGGTGAGGCCGGCCGCGGCGCGGGCGGTGGAGGTCGGCGGGCCCTCGGCGGGCGTCGAGGCGGCATCCCGCGCCCCGGCGGCGTCACCCGCCGCGACGGCCGCGATCGTCGCCGCGGCCCCCAGGACCGCATCGGGCACCGGGCCCAGCCAACCGAACAGCGCGTGCGCCTGCGCGGCGCCGGTGTCGTGCATGGCGATGCTCGCCGCGATCCGCACCGCGGCGGCCCGCTCGGCCGGGTCGGGGGCGGTCAACAGCTCGTCGGCCAGCCGGCCGGCCGTCGCGCAGTCACCGGTCAGGGCGAGCGCGTCGGCCAGTTGCGCGCTGGACGCCGTCGCACCGGCGTCGGCGGCAGCCCGGTACAGGCGCGCGGTGCGGGCCGGGTGCGCGCGGGTGTGACCGGCCAGCTCGCTCAGCGCGGTGGCCAACCGCTCGTCCCGCAGCCCGTGCTCGGCCAGTCGCAACGCCAGATCGGCTGTCAGCGTTCCCCTTTCGAGCTGGGAGGCCAGTACCGACACCTCGATGTCGTGATGCCTTGCCGTACCGACGATCTGAGCGACCGCGCGGTGCACCGAGTGCTGGAAGTCCTGCGGGTGCGACGGTTCGATCAGCCCGCTCGCCCGGGCCCGGTCGACGACCGACAGCGCGTCCTGCGAGGACAGTCCCAGCGCGGCGGCGACGTCGTCGGGTCCGAGCTCGAAGCTGAGCGACGAGACCACGAAAGCGTCGAGCAGGCGTTCGTCGCACCCGCGGAGCCGCTCGATGAGCCCGAATCGGGCCGCGTCCCGCATGGGGTGGCCGCCGCCTGCCGCCGCGGCGAGCGCCGGCGCCAACAGGAAGGGCAGCCCGGCCGTCGCAGACATCAACGCGCGCAACAACTCCGGGGACGCCGGCACCCCGAGCGCCGCCGCGGCGACCCGGCTCACCTCGACCGCGGGCAGCGGCCCGAGCGTCACCGCGGGCCGTTCCCGTTCCAGGGTAGTGGTCAGTTCGCGCAACGGCCGGTGGTGAGCCAGCGGTTCGGTGGCGATCACCACGGTGGCCGCGGGGTCGGCGACGAGTGCGGTCAGCCGGTCGAGTTCGGCGCCGTCGAGAAGATGGCTGTCGTCGACGACCGTCACGGTGTCAGCGGGATCGTCGGGCCGCGGCGGACGCGCCAGCACCGGACGTCCGGCACCGCGCAGCGCCGCGCGCACCGCGGTCAGCAGGGTGGACTTGCCGGTGCCGACACCGCCTGTGACGACGAGCTTGTGCGCGGCGCGCGGATTGGCCTCGACCGCCGCGGCGGCCTCCCGCGCGGCAGGTGCGAGATCCGAGTGCCGCGGCACCCCCGGATTGGTCATGCCGCAGTCAGGCGCCGACTTCGGGGAGGACGGTCGTGATGATCGGGTCGGGCGGATCCACCGGCTCGGGCAGCGGTGGGATCGTCGTGGTGGGCGGCGGTGCTTGTGTCGTGGTCGGCGGCGTCGTCGTGGTCGGCCGCGTGGTCGTGGTCCTGGTCGTCGTCGTGGTCGGCGACGTCGTGGTGGTGGTCGTCGTGGTCGTCGTGGTGGTGGTCGGCGAGGTCGTCGCCGTCGTGGTGGTGGCCGGCGTCGTGGTGTCCGGCGGCGGCGGAGGCGGCGGTGGCTGGCTCACCGTGGTGGTCGCGACTCCGTCCGGGCCGACCGTCACGGTCGTGACCGGCGGCGGCAGCTGCACCGGAGTGGTCTCGGCGGGCGGGGTGGCGGTCTCGGTCACCGTGCCCGAATCACCCTCGGAACTGGTCAGAGTCACCGCCAGCCCGCCCGCAGCGAGCAGCGCCGCGGCCGCTGCCACCCCGAACAGCACCGGCGGCCTCTTGTACCAGGGCAGTGCCGGAGGCACGTCGGTGTAACCCTCGTCCTGGGGCGTGAACTCGACGGCGGGCCGCGCGGCGGTGCCGGCCGGGTCGGCATAGGCGCCGGCGGCGGTGTAGTCCCCGCCGGTGTACGGAAGAGGATCACCGGCGGCGTCGTCCTGGGACCACGCCAGCGCGCGGAACGTCGCCGAGGAGGCGCCGTCGCCGGCGGACTCGGTCGCGGCCAGGCCCGCGGCGCCGGCCGCCCAGGCGGCGTGGCCCATCGCCGTCGGCGCATCGGCGGCGGGCGCCATGCCGGTGGGAGCATCGGCGGCCAGGCTCTGATTGGCGACCAGCGCAGCACCCGCGGCGACGTTGAGCGCCGGCTCCGGGGTGGTGATCACCGGCGCCTGCAGCCGCTCGGAGAGCCTCTGGGTGACCAGCGGGATGGCCGCGCCACCGCCTACGGTGGCCACCGCGGAAACGTCGGCGGGCGCGATGTTCTTGCGCTGCAGCACATCCTCGATCGCAGAGAGCAGGCCGGTCAGCGGTTCGGACATCAGCTGCTCGAGTTCGGGGCGGGTGACCCGGACGTCGGAGGTGAACGCGGGCAGTGCGACCGGCACCGCCGTCGCGGTCTCCGCCGAGAGCCGTTCCTTGGCCGCACGGCACTCGTCGCGCAGTTGCGCCAGCGGCCCTACCGCGGCGGTGCCCGCTGTTCCCGCGGGGTCAGGGTTCTCGGCGGCCGCGATGCCGCTGAGCACATGATCGAGCAGCGCCTGATCGATCGCCTCGCCGGAGAACTCGCCGTAGCGGACCGTCTGGCCGACGATCGCGGCGCCGGCGGCCGCGTCGGCCACCGTGATGCTGGAGCCGCTGCCGCCCAGATCGACCAGCACGATGAAGCCCTGGTTCGGCAGCCCCGGTGCCACCCGCAGCGCGGCGAGCGCCGCCGCGGCGTCCGGGATGAGCGCGGGTGGGACGCCGTTGGGGGACAGCCGCGGCTGGGTGCGCAGCGCACCGCGCAGCGCCCCGACGGTGCCGGGGCCCCAGTGGGCGGGTACCGCGACCGCGATCGGGGCGCCTCCGTCGACCAGCCCCGCCATTCCGTCGAGGGCCTGGGCGAGGGTCTGTTCGCCGCGATGGGCCGAGCCGTCCGCCGCGATCAGGGGAACGGGGTCACCCACGCGTTCCACGAACCCCGTCAGGACGAGCCGCGGCTCGGTGAAGCCGGGGATCTCCGACCGGGCGCCCACCTCGGGCGCCCGGTCGCCGTACAGGTTCAGGATGGATCGTCGCGTCACCGGTGGGCGACCAACGCGGGCCGCGACCAGGTTGGTCATCCCGATCGACAACCCCAGCGGTTCGGTCATGTGAGCTCTCTCCTGTCTGGACCGTGGACCACCTTAGCGCCTGACGACGCTTTACCGGGGCATGTGCCCCTAATGTCGCGGATCCCCTAACGGGCTATCCCCTAATGGGAATTCGCCGGAGTTGGGCTGCGCACCGATCCGGTACCGGGTCGGCGGGCATAGCATCGAGCCATGCCGAACGCCTTGCTGGATTTCGTGATGACGCTGGTGCGTGATCCCGACGCCGCCGCGCGCTACGCGGCCGACCCGGCGCAGGCCCTTGCGGATGCCGATCTCACCGGCGTGACCAGTGCTGATGTGCAGAACCTGATCCCGGTGGTCGCCGAGTCGATGTCGACGACGGCACCGTTTTACGGCGTGGACGCCTTCGCCGCGGCCCCGGTGGACAACGTGTGGGCCAGCGGAGCGGCCACCGCCGCGTTCGATGCGTTCGACCTACCCGACGAGAGCCTGCCCGAGCGTGCCGTCATCGACGCCGGGGAGGCGACACCCGAGACCGTTGACCTGCTCGAGGTGCCGACCGCGGTTCCGGTGGACGACCTGGTGGTCGATGACGGCCTCAATGACGGAATCGACCCGACCGTCCTCCCGTCCGAGCACTGGATCGAGTCCCCGGCCGCCTTCGACGGCCCCGATGCCGACGACCACGCGTCGGGTATCGATCTGTTCGACTGAGCTGCGCTGTTCGACTCACCTGAGCGGCAGCCGGAAACCCGCAAGGACCACGCGTTCCTTGCGGGTTTTTCCATGCCCGAAGCACCCCCCGGGCGACCCCCTAATCCCCTAGTGCCCGCCACGCAAAACCCCTAGGTGAGCCCGTACGGGGATGGGAGCGAACCCCGTTTTCGGGGGTTGGCGAACTCCATAACGTGGTGTCCAGATCGCCGGAGTGACCGGCGAGCACCACCCCGGACAGAGCAGAAAGGCACTGCCATGAACACCATCATCGACTTCATCCTCGACCTGTTCCGCAGCCCGGCCTCGGCGGCGGCCTTCGTCACCGACCCGGACGGCGCACTGCGCGACGCGGGCCTGCCCAACGTCACGGCCGCCCAGCTGGCGTCGGTGGCCGCCACCGCCGCTCCCGCCGGGTACGCGCTCGGCGGCGGCGATCCGGTCGTGGGCCTGCAGCGCGCGGTCGCCGACCACCACCAGCTCGCCTCCAACTTCGCCTCGCCGTTCTCCCCGCAGACCTCGTGGGCGCCGACCTTCGCCCCCGAGACCGACACCGACCTGCTCAGCGGCAACAACGTCCCGGTGGCCAGCCCGGTCCAGGACGCCGGCGCCAACGCCCAGAACGGCGCGTTCAACCTCGGCTTCGGTGACATCACCTTCGGCGACAAGACCAGCAACACCGCCACCAACGGCGGCGTCGTGGTCGACGGCGACAACGACGGTGACATCGTCAGCGGTGACGGCGCCGCGCTGGGCGACGGCAACACGATGAACAACGGCGACATCCTCGCCGGCTCGGGCTCCAACGTCGTGGTCGGCAAGGACAACGAGGTCGAGGACAACTCGAAGACCGCCGGCGGTGACCTGATCGCCGACAACGACGCCCCGGTGCTCAACGACGTCGACACCAGCGGCGGCAACGGCGGCGGCGCCGACGGCGGCGGCAGCCTCATCGGCATCGGCGGCGGCAACGCGGTCGGCGGCTCCGGCGGCAACGGCGGCGGCATCATCATCACCGACAACGACGTCAACACCGGCACCCAGATCGACGGCGACTTCGGCAGCAAGAACACCGAAGACAATTCGGTGAACACCTCGGTGCGCAACGACATCTCGACCTCCACCGAGACCTCGGTCGAGGACAACTCGTCGAGCTTCGAGTCCAACATCGGCTCGGGCAACGAGACCAACACCGACCTGTTCTCGGACAACGTCACCGGCGTCGACACCGACTTCGACACCGACGTCGCTTCCCACAACGACACCCAGGCGGCTCTGGACGCCTTCTGATCCGCCACCGCGCGACACCGGCGGGGACCGTGATGGTCCCCGCCGGTTCGCGCGCCTACCGTTGAACCACGCCGCAGCAACCAGAGGGGCACCATGACGCAGCCGGCCAACACGGTGATCGTCGAGCTGATCGACCACGTCGGCAAGATCGCGCACGCCCAGCAGCGCGGTGATCTCGCGGACCGGCTCGAGCGGGCCGGGGCGCGGCTCGCCGACCCGCAGATCCGGGTGGTGATCGCCGGACAGCTCAAACAGGGCAAGAGCCAGCTGCTGAACTCGTTGCTGAACATGCCGGTCGCGCGGGTCGGCGATGACGAGTCGACGGTGCTGCCGACCGTGGTGTCCTACGGTGAACAACCGTCCGCGCGGCTGGTGGTCGCCCGGCCCGACGGTGAGGAACCCGAGCTGGTGGAGATCCCGACGGCCGATCTGGGCAGCGACCTGCGCAGGGCGCCGCAGGCCCGGGGCCGCGAGGTGCTGCGCGTCGAGGTGAAGGCCCCGAGCCCTCTGCTCAAGGGCGGCCTGGCGTTCATCGACACCCCGGGGGTCGGCGGGCACGGGCAGCCGCACCTGTCGGCGACGTTGGGCCTGCTGCCCGACGCGGACGCCGTCCTGATGATCAGCGACACCAGCCAGGAGTTCACCGAGCCGGAGATGACCTTCATCCGGCAGGCGCTGGAGATCTGCCCGGTCGCGTTGCTCGTCGCCACCAAGACCGATCTGTACCCGCACTGGCGGCAGGTGGTCGACGCGAACCGCGCGCACCTGGGGCGCGCCGGGGTCACCGCCCCGCTGGTGCCGGTGTCCTCCACGCTGCGCAGCCACGCGGTGGCGCTCAACGACAAGGAGCTCAACGAGGAGTCCAACTTTCCGGCACTGGTGAAGTTCCTGTCCGACGAGGTGCTGGCCCGCCAGCGGGACCGTGTCCGCGAGCAGGTGATCGGCGAGGTCCGCGCGGCGGCCGAGCACCTGAGCCTGGCCGTCGAGTCCGAGCTGTCCGCGCTCAACGACCCGCAGGCCCGCGACCATCTCTCGGCAGACCTCGAGCGCCGAAAGCAGGAGGCGCAAGACGCGCTGCAGCAGACCGCGCTGTGGCAGCAGGTGCTCAACGACGGCATCGCCGACCTGACCGCCGACGTCGATCACGATCTGCGACATCGGTTCCGCAACATCACCTTTCACACCGAGCGGGTGATCGACGGCTGCGATCCCACCCAGAATTGGGCCGCGATCGGCGCCGAGCTGGAGGATTCGGTGGCCACCGCCGTCGGCGACAACTTCGTGTGGGCATACCAGCGTGCCGAGGCGCTGGCCGCCGAGGTGGCCCGCACATTCCGGGAGGCGGGACTGGACGCGGTGCGGATGCCGTCGATCGACGCTCGCGAGATGGGCGCCGACTTCGGCGAGTTCAAGTCGCTGACCCAGCTCGAGGCCAAACCGCTGAAGTTCGGGCACAAGGTCGTCACCGGGATGCGCGGCTCCTACGGCGGCGTACTGATGTTCGGCATGCTGACCTCCTTCGCCGGTCTCGGCATGTTCAACCCGCTGTCGCTGGGCGCGGGATTCGTGTTGGGCCGCAAGGCCTACAAGGAGGACATGGAGAACCGGATGCTGCGCGTGCGCAGCGAGGCCAAGGCCAACGTCCGCCGGTTCGTCGACGACGTCGCCTTCGTCGTCGGCAAGGAGTCACGGGACCGGCTCAAGGGGATCCAGCGCCAGCTGCGCGACCACTACCGAGAGATCGCCAACCAGACCACGCGCTCGCTGAACGAGTCGCTGCAGGCCACCCTCGCCGCGGCCAAGCTGGAGGAGACCGAACGCAACAACCGCGTCAAGGAACTGGACCGCCAGCTCGGCATCCTGCGGCAGGTCGTCGACCACACGCGCAAACTCAGCTCCCAGCCTCATTAAGCTCGAACGGTCAGCAGTCGAGCGATCCGAGACGGTGAAATCTGAGCACCAGTGACCGAGTGCGGGCGATCCTGGGCGGCACCATCGCCGCCTACCGGTCCGACCCCGCCTACCGCAGGCGTCCTGACGTGCACGCCGAACTCGAGCGGATCGGGCACCGGCTCAACGAGCCGATCCGCATCGCGCTGGCCGGAACCCTCAAGGCCGGCAAGTCGACGCTGGTCAACGCGCTGGTCGGGGACGAGATCGCGCCCACGGACGCGACCGAGGCGACGCGCATCGTCACCTGGTTCCGGCACGGCCCGACCCCGAAGGTGACCGCCAACCACCGCGGCGGACGGCGCTCCAACGTGCCGATCATGCGTGAGCGGAACGGACCGGACCGCGGCCTGAGCTTCGACTTCGCCCGCCTAGACCCCGACGACGTGGTGGATCTGGACGTGGAATGGCCCGCCGCCGAGCTGATCGACGCGACGATCATCGACACCCCCGGCACTTCGTCGCTGTCCCAGGATGTCTCCGCGCGCACACTGCGACTTCTCGTGCCCGACGACAGCGTGCCCCGGGTCGACGCGGTGGTGTTCCTGCTGCGCACTCTCAACGCCGCCGACATCGCACTGCTCAAGCAGATCGGTCAGCTGGTCGGCGGCTCGGCCGGCGCGCTCGGCGTCATCGGTGTGGCTTCGAGAGCCGACGAGATCGGCGCCGGCCGCATCGACGCGATGTTGTCGGCCAAGGACGTGGCCCAGCGGTTCACCGCCGAACTGGAGCGCACCGGCATCTGCCAGGCCGTCGTGCCGGTGTCCGGGCTCCTCGCGTTGACCGCCCGCACGCTGCGGCAGAGCGAGTTCGTGGCGCTGAAGAGGCTCTCCGAGGTCGAGCCGGCCCAGCTGGCGAAAGCGATGCTGTCGGTGGACCGCTTCGTCCGCGACGGGGAACCTGTGCTGCCGGTGGATGCGGCGACCAGGTCCGAGCTGCTGGACCGGTTCGGGATGTTCGGCATCCGCATCGCGATCGCGGTGCTGCGCGCCGGGGTGGACGATTCCGTGGCGCTGGCCGATGAGCTGCTCGAACGCAGCGGGCTGCTCGCGCTGCGCGAGGTGATCGACCAGCAGTTCGCGCAACGCTCGGATCTGCTCAAGGCGCATACCGCGCTGCTGTCGCTGCGCCAGTTCGTGCAACTGCACCCGATCTACGGCACCCCGCGGATCCTCGCCGACATCGAGCCGCTGCTCGCCGACACCCACGCCTTCGAGGAACTCCGGTTGCTGAGCCAATTGCGTTCGCGGCCGACCACTCTCAACGACGACGAGATGGCCTCGCTGCGGCGCCTGATCGGCGGTGCGGGCACCGATGCGACCAGCCGGCTGGGCCTGTCGCCCGAGGCTCCCGACGACGGCCCGCGCGCCGCGTTCGCCGCGGCCCAGCGCTGGCGCCGGCGCGCCGAGCACCCGCTCAACGACCCGTTCACCGCGCGGGCGTGCCGGGCCGCGGTGCGCAGTGCCGAAGCGCTGGTGGCGGAGTACGCCCGCACTTAACGTTTCCGCTGCGCGCAGCGATCTAGAAGTATGCGCAGTTCTCTGGGCGTCTCGCTGGGCGCCGCCAACCTGATCGCGGTCGCCGATGGCAGGCCGACGGTCCGGAGCGCGGCACAAATCCTGTCTCCACTGTCGCCGGCGGGTTTCGTCGACCGCGTCGGGGACCCGGTGCCGCTGGTGGCCGCCGACGGTTCGTACCACCACGCCGAGCAGTTGGCGGCCGACGCGATCGAGGCGATGACACGCCTGGCCCGACCGCAGCGCCGGCCGGATGTCGCCGCGGTCGCCGTTCCCGCGTACTGGTCAGGAGCGGCGGTGGCGGCGCTCCGGACCCGGGTTCCGCACCTGACCGTGGTGTCCGACGCGGTGGCCGCGCTCGCCGCGGTGCAGGCCGAGCGCGGCCTGCCCGACCGCGGTGTGGTCGTGCTGTGCGACTTCGGTGCGACCGGCAGCAGCATCACGCTGGCCGACGCGGGTAGCGGCATGGCGGGGATCGGGCGGACCGTCCGGTTCGACGATCTCTCCGGCGACCTGGTCGATCAATTGGTGCTTCAGACGGTGATGACGACGCTCGAAGCCGACCCGGCCGGCACCGCGGCGGTCGCGGCGCTGGCCGACCTGCGCGCGCTGTGCCGGGATGCCAAGGAGCGGTTGAGCCGGCATACCGCGACCGCCGTGCCGACCGGGCGCACCGCGGTACGACTGACCCGCGCCGAGCTCGAGAACGCCCTCGCCGGGCCGCTGGACCGATTCGTCGCCGTCCTGGTCGACACCCTGGACCGCAACGGGGTGCTCCCCGTCCAGGTCTCGGCGGTCGTCACCGTCGGCGGCGGTGCCGCTATACCTGTTGTCACACAACGCCTTTCAGCGGCGCTTCGGGCGCCGGTGGTGAAGCCGGCACATTCCCGGGTGGCGGCCGCCGCCGGTGCCGAGCTGCTGGCGCTGCGTGCGGCGGAACGCGACCTGCCCACCGCAGTGGTCCCCGGGCCGACGGTCGCGACCGTGGCCGTGCCGCTCGCCCGGTCGGCCGATGCCGCGCTCGCCTGGTCGGCCCAGGCCGACGATGACGCGTCCACCGTGTTCGCCCTGTACGACCCGGCGTACGCGCGCCCCGAGGTGCACTTCGGCCACGAGGACCACGAGGACGAGGTCGGCGAGCCGGAGCCGTGGCCGTGGTACCGCCGTCCGGGCGTGCTGTTCGCCGGCGCGGCGTGTGCCGCCGCGGTCGCGGTCGGCGCGTTCGTCCTGACCTCCCACACGGTGGAGGCCGACACCACGCCGTCTGGCGCCGAGGGGATCGCGGCGCCGGTGGCGGTCCAACCCTGGCAGGAGGCCACCGCCGAACCGGCGCCGGCCACCGCCCCGGCCGTGCCGCGTGTGCCGTCGCCGGTGACCGGTGTCGCCGCGCCCGGGCCGGCGGTCGACGTTCCAGTTCCTGCTACGGCCGAGGAGCGGGTGGTCAAGCAATCAGGGGCCGCACCCGCACCGGCACCGGCAGTCGCAGCCGCACCCGCCCCGGCGGCCCCGGCACCTGCGCCGGCACCTGCAGCGCCGGGGCGGATCCCGTGGCCGGTGTTCACTCTCGCGCCGGCCCCCGAGCTCGAGCCGTCACCGTCCCCCGAGCCGTCGCCCCAGCCGGAGCCCGAGCCTTCACCATCGCCCGAGCCTTCACCGTCGCCGGAGCCGTCGCCGTCCCCCGAGCCGTCGCCGGAGCCGGAGCCTTCGCCGTCGCCGGAACCAGCGCCCGCGCCGGAACCCGCGCCAGCGCCGGACCCCGCGCCGGCGCCGGAAACCAGCTGCCTGCCGGAGTCCGACACGGCCTGCTAGGGCGCGGGCGGCGCCGGGGTCTCGGTGACCGTCTCGGTCTGCGTCTCGGTCTGCGTGACCGTGCTGGTGCTCGTGCTGACCGACGGGCTCGTTGTCGTGGTGGTCGTGGTGGTCGGCTCGGTGGTGGTGGTGGTCGTGGTGGTGGTCGGCTCGGGGGTGGTCGTGGCCAGTTCGGTGGTGGTGGGGGTCGCGGTCTCGGTCACGGTGGCGGGCGGCACCGCCGCCGGAGCCGACGTCGTGGTCATCGGTGTGAGCGAGGTGGTGGTGCCGGTCTCGGAGTCGGAATCCCCGGTGATCGCCTTGGCCAGACCGAACACGATGAGCGCGATCAGCAGCGCCCCGACTGCGCCCAGCGACACCAGCGCGACCGGCTTGCGGTACCACGGAGTGTCGGCACCGGCGTCCGGCGGCGGCTGGTCGTAGCCGCCGGTCCCGTAGTCTCCGTAGCCCGTCCCGTAGTTGCTGAGCTGGGTCGGTTCCTCTTCGGAGTAGTAGTTCTGGTCGTCGGAATCGCCGTATCGCGCCACGGGACCCGATAGTAGGCGCTCGCGGCTACGGAACCGGGGACACCGTGCGTGTCACGTTGGTGCGCGGCCGGTTGCGCGTCGTCGTCGTCCGGGCCTCGTCATCGGTCTCTCGCGTGCGGGGCGGGCGGGTGCTCCTGGTCGTCGTGGACGACTCCGACGTGGTCTCGGTGGTGGACTCCGGATTGATGTCACTGGTCATCGGCGGGCTGGTGCTGGTGATGGTCCCGGTCGTGGTCGACACCCCAGATTTGGTCGTGCTGGCCGTGGTGGCCGGTGGCACGTAGTACAACGGGGCGGGCTCCGGCTCGCTGAACTGCCGCGCCACATAGGAGATCAGCGTGATGACCAGCGCGATCGCCGCCAGACCGGCCACACTCGCCGCGAGCAGGGTGGAGGTCTGGTTGTGCCAAGCGACGGGCGGGTCCTCCGGCGCGTCGTCATGGTCCCGGCTGCTCACGGGCACCGATAGTAGACGTGAGCGGGTTCCCGCCGCCGGGTCAGCCGATGCGGGGGATGACGTGCTCGGCGAAGAACTCGACGTGGTCGAGATCGGACTGGTCCAGAACCTGCAGGTAGACCCGTTGGACACCGGCTTCGAGGAACGGGCCGAGCTTGTCGACGACCTCGTCGGGGGTGCCTACCACCGGGGAGTTGGAGCGCAGTTCGTCGACCTCCCGGCCGATCGCGGCGGCCCGCCGGGCGATGTCCGACTCGTCCTTGCCGACGCACAACACGAACGCCGCCGAGTAGGTCAGCGAGTCCTTGGCCCGGCCCGCCGTCTCGACCGCGGCCGCCACCCGGGCGTACTGCTCGGTCAGCGTTTCCAGCGGCACGAACGGGATGTTGAACTCGTCGGCGAACCGCGCGGCCAGCGCCGGGGTTCGCTTGGCGCCACCGCCGCCGATGATGATCGGGGGGTGCGGACGCTGCGCGGGTTTGGGCAGCGCGGGGGAGTCGCTGATCGTGTAGTGCCGGCCGGTGTAGTCGAACGTCTCACCGACCGGGGTGTCCCACAGACCGGTCAGGATCTCCAGTTGCTCGGTGAGCCGGTCGAAGCGTTCGCCCAGCCGCGGGAACGGGATCGCGTAGGCCTTGTGCTCGGCTTCGAACCAGCCTGCGCCGATCCCGAATTCGACTCGGCCACCGCTCATCTCGTCCACCTGAGCGACCGAGATCGCCAGCGGGCCGGGGTACCGGAAGGTGGCCGAGGTGACCATCGTGCCCAGCCGGATGGTCGACGTCTCGCGCGCGAGGCCGGCCAGCGTCACCCACGAGTCGGTGGGGCCGGGCAATCCGTCGCCGGCCATCGCGAGGTAGTGATCGGACCGGAAGAACGCCGAATAGCCGGCACTCTCGGCGGTCCGGGCGACGGCGAGCTGATCGGCGTAGGTCGCGCCCTGCTGGGGTTCGACGAAGACGCGGAAGTCGGGGGAATGTGTCACGGCCACGGTCGCCAGCCTAGGCTCAGAGTCCGCCTCGGGCGTTCTTGAGTCTTTCCACCAGGTCGGGGGCGCCGTCGAGCTGCACCCTCGCCTCGTCGCGGCCCGCCGCGAACATCAGCAGCTCCCCGGGGTCGCCGGTGACCGTCACCTGGGGGCCGCGGCCCGCGGTGGCCACCGTCTCGCCCTGCGGGGTGCGGAACACCACATGCGCGGGAGCCTTGCGCAGCGTCATCCTGGCCATCATCGCGATCGGTCGGCGCAACGCAGAGGTGGTCTGCTCGTCAAGCGGCCTGGGTTCCCAACCCGGGCGGGCCCGGCGCACGTCCTCGTGGTGGATGAACATCTCGGCGACGTTGGCGATGGGATCCAGAAGTTTGAACGGCGAGTACAGCGGTGGGCCCTCCGCGACCTGATCCAGCAGCGCGTCCCAGTCGGTGGACGCGGCCACCCGTTTCTGCACCCGCTCGGTGTAGTCGGCGAACGCCGGGATCATGATGCCCGGGGACGCGTCGAGCCGGCGTTCCCGTACCACCAGGTGAGCGGTGAGATCCCGCACGTCCCATCCTTCGCACAGCGTCGGGGCATCCGGCGGGGCGTCGCGGAAGGTGGCCACCAGGGCCGCCCGTTCACGTTGCGCAACGGTCATGTCAGTTCGTTCCCTTCTGCGGCCCGTCGGCCGGTTCCAAAAGAGTGCGGGACACGACCAGTATGGCCGCGCGAGATCGCCTGAAGTCCTGGGACTTTCAATCGGTCGTTCGCACCCCGGTACTCAGAAGCTCTCGACGCCCTCCACACGCACCACCATGCCGTGACCGGTGCTGTCGTTGGTGAACCGGGTGCCGTCTTGGCCGGCGTCGATCGTCCACCCCACCGCCGAATAGGTGCGGTAGTCCAGGGTCACCGCCGGGATATCGCCCAGATTGCCCAGCACCCAGCTCAATTCGCCGTCGGCGCGCAGGCGCACCCCGTTGGCCGGCAGACCGTCGATC
The DNA here is from genome assembly GCF_052245755.1 of Mycobacterium sp. 4D054. Classification (NCBI taxonomy): domain Bacteria; kingdom Bacillati; phylum Actinomycetota; class Actinomycetes; order Mycobacteriales; family Mycobacteriaceae; genus Mycobacterium; species Mycobacterium sp. 4D054. The sequence continues at coordinate 48,647 of NZ_JBQQCF010000017.1, read as the reverse complement.
TGCGGTGCGTCGGTGAAAGCCGACTCGCAGCCGACCTCGCTCTGGTTGAGCTGGCATCGGGTCTTGCCGCTCTTGGTCTGGATGAACACATAGCCGTTCTGCGGCTGGAGCACCTCACCGCCCGACGGGCGCGGCGGTGTCGACGGTGCAGGACGGGTCGTGGTGGGCGGCGGTGTGGTACTCGGACGGCTTGGCCGGGTGGTCGGAAACTCCGGTTCGCTGTGGGAGTCGGGTTCCCGCGTCGCGGTGCCCTCGACCGCTGACTGGCAGCCGACGAGCGCGACTGCGCATGCCAGCGCCGTCGCGGCCAGGGCCACCTGAGTCCTCATTGCCCCTCAGCGTACGCAGCTGTGGCGCATGGGACGGGAGTGACTCGCGGTGGCTGTGCTCGTAGGGGGGTCCGATGTCGACTCGGATCGGTAACATCACCCCCATGTCGCACGAGGGCCAGCCGGTCTCGATCCTGTCGGTCTCGGAGTGCTGGGATCTGCTGGCCGGGGCGCCCCTCGGGCGGCTGGTCACCTGCGTCGACGGGGAACCGTACATCTTCCCGATCAACTTCGCTGTCCAGAACCGCACCGTGTTGTTCAGCACCGCGGAGGGCACCAAGCTGATCGCGGCGGCGATCAGCAAGGAGGTGCTCTTCGAGGCCGACGGCTACAACAGCGCCGAGGGCTGGAGCGTGATCGTCAAGGGACCCTCGCGCTCGTTGCGGACCGACGAGGAGATCGCCGAGGCCGAGTGCGCGGGCCTGATGCCATGGACGGCGACGGTGAAGACCCATTTCGTGCGGATCCGCCCGTTCATCGTCAGCGGTCGGCGGTTCGTCTTCGGCGCCGCCCCCGACGGAAATTAGCCGGGTACACCCAGGCCCCTTCGCAGTTCTCGATCCGCACCCGGGAACAAATCCCCGGGCCGGGCTCGTTCATCTTTCGATAGTTGAGTGAACTTGACTCAAGTCTGGGTTGACAGAGACGTGTCGAAAAGAGCAGTCTTGAGTCCGGTGCACTCAGTCCGATGAAACGTCTACTCAGGAGGCAGCAACTATGGCTCGTGCGGTCGGTATCGACCTCGGGACCACCAACTCCGTCGTCGCAGTTCTGGAGGGTGGCGATCCGGTCGTCGTCGCCAACTCCGAGGGCTCCCGCACCACACCGTCGGTCGTCGCGTTCGCGCGTAACGGCGAGGTGCTGGTCGGTCAGCCCGCCAAGAACCAGGCCGTCACCAACGTCGATCGGACCATCCGTTCGGTCAAGCGCCACATCGGCACCGACTGGACGGTCGAGATCGACGACAAGAAGTACACGCCGCAGGAGATCAGCGCACGCACGCTGATGAAGCTCAAGCGTGACGCCGAGAGCTACCTCGGTGAGGACATCACCGACGCGGTGATCACCGTCCCCGCATACTTCAACGACGCCCAGCGTCAGGCCACCAAGGAAGCCGGTCAGATCGCCGGCCTCAACGTCCTGCGCATCGTCAACGAGCCGACCGCCGCCGCGCTGGCCTACGGCCTCGACAAGGGTGAGAAAGAGCAGACCATCCTGGTGTTCGACCTCGGTGGCGGCACGTTCGACGTGTCTCTGCTGGAGATCGGCGAGGGTGTCGTCGAGGTGCGCGCCACCTCCGGTGACAACCACCTCGGTGGCGACGACTGGGACGACCGGATCGTCGAGTGGCTCGTCGACAAGTTCAAGGCCTCGGCCGGCATCGACCTGACCAAGGACAAGATGGCGATGCAGCGGCTGCGCGAAGCCGCCGAGAAGGCCAAGATCGAACTGTCGAGCTCGCAGAGCACGTCGATCAACCTGCCCTACATCACCGTCGACGCCGACAAGAACCCGCTGTTCCTCGACGAGCAGCTGACGCGCGCCGAATTCCAGCGCATCACCCAGGATCTCCTGGACCGCACCCGCAAGCCATTCCAGCAGGTGATCAAGGACGCCGGCATCGCCGTGGGCGACATCGACCACGTCGTGCTCGTCGGCGGGTCCACCCGGATGCCCGCGGTCTCCGATCTGGTCAAGGAGATGACCGGCGGCAAGGAGCCGAACAAGGGCGTCAACCCGGACGAGGTCGTCGCCGTCGGCGCCGCGCTGCAGGCCGGTGTGCTCAAGGGTGAGGTGAAAGACGTTCTGCTGCTTGACGTCACCCCGCTGTCGCTCGGTATCGAGACCAAGGGTGGCGTGATGACCAAGCTCATCGAACGCAACACCACGATCCCGACGAAGCGCTCGGAGACCTTCACCACGGCTGACGACAACCAGCCGTCGGTGCAGATCCAGGTGTTCCAGGGCGAGCGCGAGATCGCCGCGCACAACAAGCTGCTCGGCTCCTTCGAGCTGACCGGCATCCCGCCGGCCCCGCGCGGTGTCCCGCAGATCGAGGTCACCTTCGACATCGACGCCAACGGCATCGTGCACGTCACCGCCAAGGACAAGGGCACCGGCAAGGAGAACACGATCAAGATCCAGGAAGGCTCCGGCCTGTCCAAGGAGGAGATCGACCGGATGATCAAGGACGCCGAGGCGCACGCCGACGAGGACCGCAAGCGCCGCGAAGAGGCCGACGTCCGCAACCAGGCCGAGTCGCTGGTCTACCAGACGGAGAAGTTCGTCTCTGAACAGCGTTCCGCCGAGGGCGGGTCCAAGGTTCCCGAGGACACGCTGTCCAAGGTCGACGCCGCGATCGCCGACGCCAAGACCGCACTTGCCGGCACCGACATCGGCGCCATCAAGTCGGCCATGGAGAAGCTCGGTGAGGAGAGCCAGGCCCTCGGCCAGGCGATCTACGAAGCCACCCAGGCCGAGCAGCCCGCGGGCGGCGCGCCCGGTGGCGAGTCCGCCGGTGGATCGGGCTCCAGCGACGACGTGGTCGACGCCGAGGTGGTGGAGGACGACAGCTCGAACGGCGGCGAGCGCAAGTGAGCGATCCAGTCGACAGAGAAGAACCCATCACGGTCACCGACAAACGGCGCATCGACCCGCAGACCGGGCAGGTGCGCGAGACTCCGGCAGCCGGGCCGGCCCCCAGTGGGCCGGCGCCGGCGGGGTCGGCCGGTGAGTCGGCGGTCGAAGCCGAGGAAGCCGGCAAGGCGGCAGAGCTGCTCGCCGACCTGCAACGGGTACAGGCCGACTTCACCAACTACCGCAAGCGTTCGCTGCGCGACCAGCAGATGATCGCCGACCGGGCCAAGGCCACGGTGATCAGCCAGTTGCTGCCCATCCTCGACGACCTCGACCGGGCACGCAGCCACGGAGACCTGGAGTCCGGGCCGCTACGGGCCGTCGCGGACAAGCTGGTCTCCACGCTCGAGGGGCTGGGCCTGACCGGCTTCGGCGAAGAGGGTGAGGAGTTCGATCCCGCGCTGCACGAGGCCGTGCAGCACGAGGGCGAGGGCACTCATCCGGTGGTCGGCAACGTGATGCGGCGCGGCTACAAAGTCGGCGAACAGGTCGTCCGCCACGCGATGGTGGGCGTCGTCGACACCGTTCCCGACGCGTCCGAGGCCGAGAATGCCGACGCCGCGCCGGAACAACCCTCACAATCGTGAGAATCGACCAGCAACCGTGACAAGAAGGTAAGGAGGTGACGCACCATGGCCCAACGCGAGTGGGTTGAGAAGGACTTCTACAAAGTGCTCGGCGTCGCTTCCGATGCCGACGAGAAGGAGATCAAGCGGGCCGCCCGCAAGATCCTCGCGGAGAACCACCCCGACCGGAATCCGGGCAACACCGAAGCCGAGGAGCGCTACAAGACTGCCTCCGAAGCCAAAGAGGTGCTCACCGATCCCGCGAAACGCAAGGAGTACGACGAGACCCGCCGGCTGTTCGCAGGCGGCGGGTTCGGTCGCGGCCGCTTCAGTGGCGGCGGGGGGTTCGGCGGCTTCGGTGGCAGCGACGGCACGGAGTTCAACCTCAACGATCTGTTCGACGCCGCCGGCCAGGCCGGCGGCGCCAACATCGGGGATCTCTTCGGTGGGCTGTTCGGCCGTGGCGCCCAGCAGCCGCGGCCGTCGCGGCCCCGCCGCGGTAACGACCTGGAGACCGAGACCTCGCTCAGTTTCCTGGAGGCCACCAAGGGTGTGGCGATGCCGTTGCGGCTCACCAGCCCGGCCCCGTGCACGAACTGCCATGGCAGCGGCGCACGTCCGGGAACCAGCCCGAAGGTGTGCCCGAACTGCAACGGGGCCGGCGTCGTCAGCCGCAACCAGGGCGCGTTCGGATTCTCCGAGCCATGCACCGAATGCCGGGGCAGCGGCTCGATCATCGAGAACCCGTGCGACGAATGCCGGGGCACCGGGGTGACCACCCGCACGCGCACCATCAACGTGCGGATCCCGCCGGGCGTGGAGGACGGGCAGCGGATCAGGCTGGCCGGCCAGGGCGAGGCCGGGTTGCGCGGGGCGCCGTCGGGCGACCTCTACGTGACCGTCCACGTCAAGCCGGACAAGGTCTTCGGCCGCAACGGCGACGACCTGACGGTCACCGTCCCGGTCAGTTTCCACGAACTCGCGTTGGGGACAACGCTTTCGGTTCCGACTCTGGAGGGCAAGGTGGGTGTCCGGGTGCCGAAGGGCACCTCCGACGGCCGCATCCTGCGGGTCCGCGGCCGGGGCGTCCCGAAGCGTTCCGGGGGCCACGGCGACCTGCTGGTCACCGTGAAGGTCGCTGTGCCGCCGAACCTCGAAGGCGAGGCCGCAGAGGCACTGGAGGCGTACGCGAAAGCTGAACGCGCCAGCGGTTTCGACCCGCGGGCGGGATGGGCCGGTGCGCTGTGAGCGCCGGCCGGTCCAGCCGTAACGAGGAGGCCAGGACCTTCCTGATCTCGGTGGCCGCCGAGCTGGCCGGTATGCACGCGCAGACACTGCGTACCTACGACCGGCTCGGTTTGGTCAGCCCGCAGCGCAGTTCCGGTGGCGGACGGCGTTATTCGCAACGTGACGTGGAGCTGCTGCGCGAGGTGCAGCGGCTGTCACAGGACGAAGGGGTCAATCTCGCCGGGATCAAACGCATCATCGAGCTGACCAATCAGGTCGAGGCGCTTCAGGCCCGGGTGCGAGAGCTCAGCGAGGAAGTGGAGCACCTGCGGGCCCAGCCGCGCGCCAAGAGCACCGCGCTGGTGGTGTGGCAGCCGCGCAACAAGCGCTCGTAGTCCGGGGCTCTCGCGCCGCACCCCGAACCGCCGAAATCGCATTCCACGCGGCCTTTTTCGCGATGTGCCCGCAGGGAATGCGATTTCGGCCTTTTGGAAGTCAGGGCACCTTGGGGTCAGGCGACCTTGATCCGGAACCGGGCCACCGCGGACTCGCCGGGCCGCACCTCGCGGTAACCGCCCTTGCGCAGTGCGTCGGTGGGGGCCGCCATCGGCTCGAAGCACACCACGTCGTCGTTGCCCGGGGCGAAGACCTGTGCGGCGGTGAACCCTTCGTCGAAATGCACCTCGATCCGCCGCCCGCCGCCGGACAGCGCGAACATCGACCCGGGTGCGACCTCGTCGTAGCCGTCGTCGATCACCGTGTCGCCCAGCGTCTCGGAGTGGGCCGGCCGGTCCTCCATGAGCCCCGTCGGGATGCCCCACGCGTTGACCGGGCGGTACCGCATAGGCGGTGTCTCGATCTGCCACTGCGCACGCGGCACGTCGGGCAGTTGTAGGTAGGGATGGAAGCCGAAGCACAGCGGCACCCGGGACCCGGTCGTCGCTGTGACCGTGGTGGTGACGGTGAGTGTGCGGTCGCGCAGTGTCACGTCCAGGGTGAGCAGGTGCGGGAACGGGAAGCTGGCCAGCAGGCCGGGCCGCGCCGCGAAATCCAGTTCGGCGCTCAGCTGCGACTCCAGCATCGTGGTGACGGTCCAGTCGTCATAGGCGGCCAGGATGCCGTGGATCGGGACCCCGTGCTCGTCGGTGCGCACGCCCCCGGTGCCCGGGGTCAGCGTCACCACCGCGCCGTCCACCCCGTAACCGTTGCTGCTGAGGCGGTTGGCCCACGGGTAGAGGATCGGGATCCCCATGGTCTTGTGGTTCGACACGTAGGCGTACAGACCGCGGCGCTGGCCGAGCAGCTCGACCCCGTCGTCGGACAGCGAGGTGCCGACCATGCCGGCGCCCGGAGCGTAGGTCGCGGTCAGCGGGGACGACGGATCACGCAGCGTGACGGTTTCGAACGCGTCCATGGCTGCGATCCTGCCATGCGTTGTTCAGCCCGCCAGCGGGTCGTGCTGGATCCGTTCGGCGGGGGCACCTTTGGCGATCAGGGCCGCCTTGGTGGCCCGCACCATCTCCGGCCGGCCGCAGAGCAGGATCTGCCGGTCGCCCCAGTTGCCGTACCGCGTCACGACCTCGGGCAGCAGACCTGTCTGGCGCACATGCAGTCCACGGGGCGGGGTCGGGTCGGGGAAGTGGGCCGCCCACGGCGGGTCGAAGTTCAGCTCCGAAACCGGTGTGACCGACAGCCACGGATTGGTCGACGCGATCTCCCACAGCGTGCGCAGATCGTAGAGCTCGCACGGGTACTTGGCGCCGAAGAAAAGGTGCACCCGCGGGTTCTCACCGAACCGGGTCAGGTCCATGATCAACGTCCGCAGCGGCGCCAGGCCGGTGCTGCCGGCGACCATGAGCACATCCCCCGCGGCCCGGTCGATCTCCATCGCGCCGTGCGGATTGGCAACCCGCCAGCGGTCACCGGGCCGGGTCTCTCCGACGACGGCGGTGCTGACCATGCCTCCGGCGACCGAGCGGACGTGGAACTCGAGGTAGCCCTGCGGGTCGGCCGGGATCGCCGGGCTCAGGTAGCGCCACCGGCGCGGCCACTGCGGCACCTGCACGGGCACGTACTGACCGGGGTGGTAGGCCAGCGCATGGTCCATCTTGAGCCGGACGACCGAGACGTCGCGGGTGGGCCGGAGGTGTTCGAGCACGGTGCCGTCGCAGAACGGGGGGCTGGTCTCGGCGTCGGCCGCACCGCTCATCACCCCGACGACGAGCTGAACGACGTCGTCGACGGCTTCGGCGAGCCGACGGTCCCACTGCTCCACCAGCGCCTTGCGCAGCGTGTCCAGCAGCGCCTGCTGCATAGTCGCGTAATGCTCCTGTGTGACACCGTACTTGCGGTGGTCGCGGCCGAGCTGGGCCAGGAACGCGACGGGCTCCTCGGCGCGCTGGGCGATGAGCTCGTCGCACAGCCAGCACATGGCTTGCGCGAAGACCTGGCGTTGCTTCTCCATGTCCGGGGGGAACAGGTCGCGCGCGGACAGGTCCGCGGCGAACCATCGGGTATAGAAGTCGGCGATCAGCGACTCGGAGCCGCGGTCGAAGTCGAACGCCCCCCGCAGGATGCGCATCGATTCGCGGTCTTCGAGTCCCACGCCGCACGATCCTAAGTCACGTCGGCGCCTGCGGTCCTGTCGCGAACGGCGGCGACCGCCACCAGCGCTGCGCCGGCCAGTGCCCAGCAGGTCAGCACGATGACGGCGGTTGTGGCGCCGGCGCCGCCGAAGCTCGCCGTTGACCGCAACAGCGTCGCGGTCGCGCCTTGCGGAAGCAGCTGGCCGAACTGGCCCCAGCCGGCGGGCAGCATCTCCGGGGCGCCGGCCAGACCCGACAACGGGTTGCCGACCAGCAGCGCGAGCAGGGCACCGGCGGCCAGGCCCGCTCTGCCGAACAGCGAGCCGAGGCCGAAGATGAACAGCAGCGTCGCGGCCACCCCGAGCGTGAGCCCGGCGGCCACACCCCAGAAGTTCGCGTCGATCGAACCGAGGACGAATCGCAGCAGCGCGGCGATGGTGACTCCGGCGACGGCGGAGAACACCACGGCGGCGGCGAAGCCGGTCCAGATCTCGCGCCGCAGCGCCAGCACCAGCGCGATGGCGGGCAGAATCGCGGCCAGCGTGATCGGCAGCGCCGACGCGGCCAGACCCGCGCCGCGGGGATCCCGGGCGGTGGGAGGGGCGAGGTCTTCGGTGCGCACCGGTGTGCCGGTCTGCCGTCCCAGCTCGGCGCCCAGCTGGGTCAGCAACTGCGCGACCGCCGGGCTGCCGCCGCTGGCGATCAACAGCGCGGGTTGCTCACCGGGTCGTGACGGGAGCACGAACCCGCCGTAGACGTCCCGGTTCCGGATCGCGTCGCGAAGCGCGGCCTCACCAGGGTAGTAGGTCACCGCGAAGGCGCCCGGCATCTTCTCGTCGAGCATGGTGGCGATCCGGCCGCCGGCGGCTTCCGGTCCGGCCGCACCGATCGGCACGTCGTGCGGGCCTGACCGGGCCGCGGGCAGAGCGAAGGCGAGAGCCACCACCGCGAGCAGCGCGGTGATGGCGACGACGATGCCGCCGGCACGGACGGCGGCCGACGGTTCGGTGTGTGAGCGCGTCGACGTCATGACGGTCTCTTTTCATCAGTCGTTGAAATGCTGGTGAGAAGAGCGTAAGCCTGATCCGGCCGTAATTCAACGATGATTGAAATGGTAGCGTCGGTGCATGCCGCGACCAGCCGGAACAACGAGGCGCCGGGGCCGTCGTCAGGGCGAGCCGGTGTCCAGGGACGCGGTGCTGGCGGCGGCGAAGCTACGCTTCGCACGCGACGGTTACGAGAGGACCACGCTGCGCGCGATCGCCGACGACGCCCGGGTGGATCCGTCGATGGTGCTGTATCTGTTCGGTTCCAAGGAGCAGCTGTTCCGCGAGGCGCTGCGCCTGATCATCGACCCCGCGGTACTGGTCGCGGCGCTCGCCGGTTCGGATGGGGACGACGCCGACATCGGGACCAGGATGGTGCGGACCTATCTGGGGATCTGGGAAGCGCCCGAGAGCGCCGAGTCCATGCGCGCCATGCTCGCGTCGGCCACGTCTAATTCCGATGCGCACGAGGCTTTCCGCACCTTCATGCAGAACTACGTGCTGACCGCGGTGTCCGGGGAGCTCGGCGGCGGTGACCAGGCCAGGCTGCGGGCGATGCTCGCGGCGAGCAGCCTGGTAGGGACCGCGCTGCTGCGGTACGTGATGAGGGTGGCGCCGCTGTCCGAACTGCCGGCCGAGGATGTGGTCAGGCTGCTGGCCCCGACCGTGACGCGGTATCTGACCGCCGATGCCGAGGAGCTGGGCCTACCCGGTTAGGGCGTGAACGCCCTTGTACAGCAACAGAAGACCGATCACGACGAGGATCGCAGCCACCAGAACCGCGTGCTGGCGCTCCATCCACGCGTTGACCCGGTTCAGCGTCGGCTCGAGGCGCCCCCCGGAGATCGCGTAGCCGAGAGTGGGAATCGCGACGGTCATGCCCGCGATCGCGACGAACCAGATCTCGGCGCCCCACACGGCCGGCGATTCCAGTCCCGCCGATCCGATCGCCAAACCCGCTGCGACACAGATGAAGAACACCTTGGGGTTGAGCACGGTCAGCGCCGCCGCCATGCCGAACGCTTGAGGTGGAGTCAGGCCGCTCATGCGCGTCATCCATCCGGGCATGTGCTCGGACTGCTTACGCGTGGCCCAGCGGTAGGCGCCGAAGACGATCAATCCGACGCCGATGACGATGCGCAGCCACGACGCCCAGTTCGGCGGCTTGGTGCCGATCCCGCCGACCAGATCGGACAACTGCAGGAAGATCCCGGTCAGCACGGCCAGGCCGACCAGCCAGCCGATGCAGAACGCCACCCCCGCCGCGCGGGGCCGCGGACTCCGCAGCACCAGGACCGCGGGAATGATCGACAGCGGGGAGAGCGCGATGACAAGGGCGAGTGGAATGAGCTCCGTCAGAATTGGTCCCCAGCTACCCGGCACCGGAAAAACCTAGCAAGGTCCGGACGCGGCTGCGGCCGGAGCGGTGAGATCGGCGGTGGTCCGGAGTCGGTATCCGTGAGAAGAAAGGAGAGCCGCATGTCTATCGCCCACGTACTGGCGGTCGTCCATGTCCGCGACATCGCGATGAGCAGGCAGTGGTACGCATCCCTGTTCGGCCGCGGGGAGGACAACAACCCGATGCCGACCCTGGTCGAATGGCAGGTGCTGCCGGGGGCGTGGGTGCAGGTGTTCCACGACCCGGACAGAGCCGGAACAGACGAGCTCAACGTCGCGGTGGACGATCTGGAGAACCACATCGCCGAGCTGACGCAGCGCGGTCTACACCCCGGCGACATCGTCGACGCGAGTAAAGGGGTGCGGCTGAGCCGCTTCCCGGACCCCGACGGGAACATCATCGGCCTCATCGGGGGATTCCGCGTCGACTACTGATCTGCCGCGTCCCCGGTCGTCATTGCGAGCGGCCCGTAGGCCACCTAGTCGTTGCGGATGTTCGCGCGCAGCGTCCGCCCCGGGTAGCGGGTGCGGTAGCGCCCGCGGCGGACAAGCTCCGGCACGACCAGATCGACGAACTCTTCGAAACACCCAGGGGTGTACGTGGCCAGCAGCATGAAGCCGTCGGCGCCACCGTCGTCGATGAACACTTCCAGCTGATCTGCCACCGACTCCGGCGTGCCGATCACCTGCGGCATCGAAAAGCGGAACGCGTAGATGTCGGCGGCCTCGGCAACGGTCACCCGCTGGCCCGCGCCCGTCGCGACCAACGCGTCCTTGACACCCTGGATTCCGGGAACCGCGACCTCGTCGAGTGGGGTGAGCGGATCGAAGGTCGAGAAGTCCACACCCAGTTGACCGGACAGCATCGCCAGCGACGCCTCCGGCCGCAGCAGCGACCGCAGATGCGCGGCCTTCTCGGACGCCTCGGCGTCGGTCGCGCCGACGATGACCTGCGCGCCGTAGTACAGCTTGACCGCGTCCGGATCACGCCCGGCAGCGGCGACGCGCCCGCGGATGTCGTCGGAGTAGGCCCGCATCGAGGACACCGTCGGCTGGATCGCGAAGATCGCCTCGGCGGTGGACGCGGCAAACTGTCGGCCCGGCTCGCTGGCTCCCGCCTGCCACAACACCGGTCGGCCCTGCGGCGAAGGAGCGACGAAATGTCGTGCGCGGCACTGGAAGTGCTTACCCCCGAAGACGACCTCGCGGATCTTCTCGGGGTGCGCGTAGATGCCGGTAGCCCGGTCGGCGACCACCGCGTCGGGCTGCCACGAATCCCACAACTGACAGCACAGGTCCACATACTCGGCGATGCGCTCGTAGCGGATCGAGCGGTCCGGCATCTCCTGTCCGTAGGCCGCGAACTCCGACGGCGAGTACGACCCGACGATGTTCCACGCGATCCGCCCGCCCGAGAGGTGGTCGAGCGTGGACAGCCGGCGGGCCATCGAGTAGGGATGCTCGAACGCGGTCGACAACGTGATGCCCACTCCGAGATTCGTTGTCGCGCCGGTGATTATCGGCGCCAGTGCCGCCGGCTCATGCGTCGGGGCCTGCACCGCGTACCGCACAGTGGCGTCCGAGCTGTTCTCGAAGGAGTTGTACGGGGCCAGTTCGTCGGCCAGGAACACCGCGTCGAACAGCCCTCGCTCCAGCGTCTTGGCCAGATGTTCCCAGTACGGTGGCGACGCGTAGTCCCAGCCGACCTTGTCCTGCGGGTGGCGCCACATGCCGACTGAGTGACTGCTCACCCCGTGCTGCATGAAGGCGAGAAAATGCGCCTTGCGCAATCAATACTCCTGGAGGCTTTCGCGCAGTGTGGTTCCGGGGTAGCGGGTGCGGAAGCGTCCGCGTCGTTGCAGTTCGGGGACCAGTAGTTCGGTCATGTCGTTGAAGCAGCCCGGCGTGTCGGTGGCCAGCATCATGAAGCCGTTGCAGCCGCCGTCGTCGAGGTACTGCTCCATCTGGTCGGCCACATCGGCCGGCGTGCCGACCGCGACCGGTGCGCCCATGGACACGCCGTAGATCTGGGCGGCCTCGCGCACGGTGACCGGGGCGCCGTCCTTGGCTTCGAGGATGGCGTCGAACAGGCCCCGGATGCCTTGGACGTCGGCGTCGACGACGTTGTCGTCCAGGCCGAGGGTGGAGAAGTCGAACCCGGTGTGCCCGGACAGGATTCCCAGTGCGCTTTCGATCTGGACGTTTTCGACGAACTCGGCGTAGCGGTCGTTGGCGCGGGATTTGTCGCGGTCGATGACGGTTTGCAGGCCGTAGATCAGTTTCACCGACTCCGGGTCGCGGCCGTGGTTGTCGGCGCGGGTGCGGATGTCGTCGGCGTAGGCGCGCATGCTTTTGGGTGTCGGGAAGATGCCGAACACCGACTCGGCGTGCTTGGAGGCGAATTCCCGTCCCTGGTCCGAGGATCCGGCCTGCCACAGCACGGGCCGCTTCTGCGGGGACGGGGCCACGAAGTGGCGACCTTTGGACTGGAAGAACTCGCCCTGGAAGTCGACCTCGCGGACCTTGGCGGGGTCGGCGAAGATCCCGTTCTCGCGGTCGTAGACGATCGCGTCGTCGTCCCAGGAGTCCCACAGCTGATAGAGCAGCTGCATGTACTCCTCGACCACCTCGTAGCGTTTGTCGCGCGGGGTGAGGTTCTGCTTGCCCATCGCCTGGAACTCGCTCTTGGAGTACGAGGTGACGATGTTCCAGCCCACCCGGCCGCCGGTGAGGTGGTCCAGCGTGGACAGCTGGCGGGCCATCATGTACGGCGGCACAAAGGAAGTCGACAACGTGATGCCGATGCCCAGGTGCTTGGTGAACGCCCCGACGATCGGCACCACGCTGGCCGGTTCGTGCACGGGGCACTGGCCGGCGAACTTCACCACCGGATCGGAGTTGCCCTTATAGGTGGTGTACGGGGCCAGCTCGTCGGCGATGAACATCGCGTCGAACAAGCCGCGTTCCATCGTGCGGCCCAGGTCGCGCCAATACTCCGGCCGCGACCAGTGATAGCCCACCTTGTCACGCGGGTGCGCCCACATCGTCGATGCGTGGTTCATCACACCGTGCTGAACGAACCCGAGCAGATGAGCTTTCTTGACGTTCTCGGTCACGGTTGAACTCTCCGGTCGATGATGAAGGCGGTGGCCACGGCCGCGGCGGAGCCGATGGCCAGAACTGCTGGGAGATACCAGAAGACGGGGCTGACACCGAGCAGCACGATTACCGCCGTCGAGGCGGCCACCGCGCCGAGCGCCTTCCAGGCAAAGGTGCCGTGGTCCTCTTCCAGCCCGGCGGTGTCGATCTCGGCGGCCACGCCTAGCTCGGCCGAGGCCAGTACATCGCGGCGCACCCTGAAGAACGCCTGCACGGCCAGCGCCACGTACACCACGCCGACGGCGACGCCGATGACGACGGCGATCCAGAACGCGCTCATCGGACCGGATCCGGTTCCGTCGTCGGGGCAGCGGTCGGCACGTCGCGCTCGGTGAGCGCCTCGCCGCGCCGCGTGAGCGCCTCGTAGTCGAATCTCTGCTGGGACAACAGGCTTATGCCGACGGCAGCCACGAGTGAAATGACCTCCAGGGTGATGATTCCGGGCAGTTCGCCGACGAACTCACGGACGGGGTAGCCGACGGCGATGGCCAGCACGAGGCTGGTGACGAACGCCGTTGAGGTCATGCGCTTCCAGAAGATCGCCAGCCCCAGCGGGATGATCAGCGAGGCCTTGAGGAAGTACACGGTGTTGACCAGATCCACGTAGTCGATGCCGGAGCTGACCACGATGCCGCCGATCACGCCGGCGACGAGGATCGAGGCTTTGGTGTAGCGGAACAATGACTTCGGCGCGATGTCCGGCTTCGCCCGCTTGAGGATGTCGACCGCGACCACCGAGGACAACGCCGAGAACGCCCCGTCGATCGACGAGTAGCAGGCGTTGAGGATGATCAGGACATAGAGGGCGATCAGCACGATCGGCAGACCGAGGTGGCTGATCACGTACGGCCCGATGCCGCCGGGGCCGGCGGCTCCCAGATCCTGCAGCGTCACGCCGAACCCGAGGCCGACCAGGCCGAGCAGGCCGAGCACGATCGGGATCGGGTAAAACCACATGCCGGCCCAGACGAAGGTGCGACCGGCCGACGCGGGCTTTAGCGCCCACGCCTTCTGCCAGAACGTCTGGTCGGCCATCGTCGACGCGAGTAGGCCCAGCGCGAGCGAGATGCCGAAGGCGGCCGCGGCGGAGCCGTCGAGAGCATTGAGCGTGTCGGCCCCTGCCTCGTCGACCTTTTGGAACACCAGCTCGGGCCCGCCGACTTTCTGCAGCACGTACAGCACCACGATCGCCGCGGGCACGGTGATGAGCAGTGTGTTGAACGTCGCCGTGATCGCCGAGGTCCACAGGCCGCCGAAATAGGAGTACACAGTGACCGTCGCCAGCGTCACGATGAGCACCACGGTGGGGTTGAGGCCGAAGATCACGCCCATCACCAACACCACGCCGAACAGGTTGATGAAGATTTCGGCGAGCAGCCCGAGCAGCATCGCCACCAGCATCACCGTCGTGGCGGGTTTGTTCTGGAAGCGTTCGCGGATGAACTCCACGATCGTGTAGCCGGCCGGCATCTGGCGCCGCAGCCGCAGCGCGAACGGCACCATCACCATCACCGCCAGGCCGTTGGGCACCACGAACCAGATCAGGCCGGAGGTACCGAAGCTGAAGGCCTGCGCCGACGACATCATCACCGCCATCGACCAGGTCCACACCGCGATCACCGAGCCGACGCCGAAGCCGAAACCGATACGGCGGTCGGCGATCACGAAATCGTGGGTGTTCCTCACCATCGAGCGGACGGTGAAGGCGACGACGAACATGAAGGCGCCCAGGCCCAGCATCAGGGCGAAGCCGATGCCTGGCGACAGGTCGGACGGATGGAACACGGAGACACTCCTCGGCGCGGTGACATCACCCCAGCAAGGCTGGGCGCAGCGCGTGGGCTGCCGGCCCGGCCAGTGGGTGAGTTGACGGAGCCCGCGACTGGCGAACTCCCGCCACGGTGTGGTGGCTGCGTCAGCATCCGCGTGATGCTTGCTTGAGAAAAGAGTTGGGCTCAGCCTGAGCGGAATTGACGCGGCAGTGGCAGGCCGGGGAGCTTCAGGTGCCCTCGAATTCGTTCTGCCCGAGATTGTCGACGAACCGCGGGCCGAGCAGGTTCAGCTCGCGGCGGTAGTCCGCCGCCCACGTGCCGAACGGGTGATGCGCCAGGTACTCGTTGCGGAACCGGTCGTCCTCGGACACCTCGGTGGTGCAGAACGACGGGATCGCCAGGTCGACCACCGGGCCGTTGCGCTCCACCTCGGCGAGCAGCAGGGGAGCGTTGCCGCCGAGGAACCGGTCGAGGACCCAGCCGTCCTCGCCGAGCCAGACCGACGACCTGACCTTGAGCACGACGTGCTCGGCCCGGGACACGATCTGCCCGGCGACCAACGGATCGAGATCTCGCTCGGCCTCGTAACGGGTGCCGCCGGCCGCAGGGCCTTTGGCCGTCATGGTGCCGATCGCGTCGTCGCCCAGTCTCGTCACCAGGTCCCCGGGAGTTCCACTCAGGTCGGCGGGCGCTGGTCCCTGCAGCCGCACCCGCACCGCGTAGCCGTCGGAAGCGAACAGATAGGCCTGGGCGATCAGGACGGGAGTCGGATCGGAGGCGGCCACAGCGGGCATGTCGCGGACGAAGAACTTCCGTTCGAACTCGAAATCACCGGAGCCGGAGTCGGACATAGGGCGACGCTAACCCGCTGCGGAGCCGGGCACCGGGCACGGCACTCGTGTCCGCCGCCGAAAATCTGGTAAAACTAATCAGACTTGAGCGGAACACACTCAACCTTGACGACGTTGGAGTGGAAGACAAGCATTTCAGGGGCCTGCTGTGCAGCCCTGAATACATATAGGAAAGGGAGGTGTCGTGGACTCGTTCAATCCGACGACCAAGACCCAGGCGGTCCTGACCTCGGCGCTGCAGGCGGCCACCGCCGCGGGGAACCCGCAGATCACGCCCGCGCACCTGCTGATGGCTCTGCTGACGCAGAATGACGGAATCGCCGCACCACTTCTGGAGGCCGTCGGCGTCGAACCCGCGACCGTCCGCGCCGAGACGCAACGGCTGCTCGACCGGTTGCCCAGTGTCACCGGTTCGAGCTCGCAGCCGCAGCTGGCGCCCCAGTCGATCGCGGCGATCACCGCCGCGACCAACCTCGCCACCGAGATGGACGACGAGTACGTCTCCACCGAGCACCTGCTCGTCGGTCTGGCCAGCAACGACACCGATGTTGCGAAACTCCTGACCGGCCACGGCGCGTCCCCGCAGGCGTTGCGGGAGGCGTTCGTCAAGGTGCGCGGCAGTGCCCGCGTCACCAGCCCCGATCCCGAGGGCACCTATCAGGCGCTGGAGAAGTACTCCACCGACCTGACCGCCCGCGCGCGGGAAGGCAAGCTCGATCCGGTCATCGGCCGCGACACCGAGATCCGGCGCGTCGTGCAGGTGCTGAGCCGGCGTACCAAGAACAACCCGGTGCTCATCGGCGAACCCGGCGTCGGCAAGACCGCGATCGTGGAGGGCCTGGCCCAGCGCATCGTCGCCGGCGACGTGCCGGAAAGCCTGCGCGACAAGACCGTCGTGTCGCTCGACCTGGGCTCGATGGTGGCCGGCGCCAAGTATCGCGGTGAGTTCGAGGAACGGCTGAAGGCCGTCCTGGACGACATCAAGAACTCGGCGGGTCAGATCATCACGTTCATCGACGAGTTGCACACCATCGTCGGCGCCGGCGCGACCGGTGAATCGGCGATGGACGCCGGCAACATGATCAAGCCGATGCTGGCCCGCGGTGAGCTGCGGCTGGTCGGCGCGACCACGCTCGATGAGTACCGCAAGTACATCGAGAAGGACGCCGCGCTGGAACGCCGATTCCAGCAGGTGCTGGTCGGCGAACCGTCGGTCGAGGACACCGTCGGCATCCTTCGTGGCCTCAAGGAGCGCTACGAGGTGCACCACGGCGTGCGGATCACCGACTCGGCACTGGTCTCCGCGGCCACGCTGAGCGACCGCTACATCACCGCCCGGTTCCTTCCGGACAAGGCCATCGACCTGGTCGACGAGGCCGCCTCCCGGCTGCGCATGGAGATCGACTCGCGTCCCGTCGAGATCGACGAGGTCGAGCGGCTGGTCCGTCGCCTCGAGATCGAGGAGATGGCGCTGGAGAAGGAATCAGATGCTGCGTCGCGCGACCGTTTGGAGAAGCTGCGCTCCGAACTGGCCGATCAGAAGGAGAAGCTCTCCGAGCTGACCAGCAGGTGGCAGAACGAGAAGAAGGCCATCGATGTCGTCCGCGAGCTCAAGGAACAGCTGGAGGACCTGCGCGGTGCGGCCGACCGGGCCGAACGCGACGGCGATCTGGCCAAGGCCGCCGAGCTGCGGTACGGCCGCATCCCCGAGGTCGAGAAGAAACTCGACGCCGCCGTTCCGCAAGCCGAGGCGCGCGAGAACGTGATGCTCAAGGAGGAGGTCGGCCCCGACGACATTGCCGATGTGGTGTCGGCCTGGACCGGCATCCCGGCCGGCCGGATGCTCGAAGGCGAAACGGCCAAGCTGCTGCGCATGGAGGACGAGCTGGGTAAGCGCGTCGTCGGCCAGAAAGCCGCGGTGCAGGCGGTGTCGGACGCGGTGCGGCGCAGCCGAGCCGGTGTCGCCGACCCGAACCGGCCGACGGGCTCATTCATGTTCCTCGGCCCGACCGGTGTCGGCAAGACCGAGCTAGCCAAGGCGCTGGCGGAGTTCCTGTTCGACGATGAGCGCGCGATGGTCCGCATCGACATGAGCGAGTATGGCGAGAAGCACTCGGTGGCCCGCCTGGTCGGAGCACCTCCCGGCTACGTCGGCTATGACCAGGGCGGTCAGCTGACCGAGGCGGTGCGGCGGCGTCCGTACACGGTGATCCTGTTCGACGAGATCGAGAAGGCCCACCCGGACGTGTTCGACGTGCTGTTGCAGGTGCTCGACGAGGGCAGGCTGACCGACGGCCAGGGCCGCACGGTGGACTTCCGCAACACCATCCTGATCCTGACGTCCAACCTGGGCGCCGGGGGCTCCGAGGAACAGGTGATGGCGGCGGTGCGCTCGGCGTTCAAGCCGGAGTTCATCAACCGGCTCGACGACGTGATCGTCTTCGACGGCCTGGAGCCCGGCGAGCTGGTGTCGATCGTCGACATCCAGCTGCAGCAGCTCGCCAAGCGGTTGGCGCAGCGCAGGCTGACCCTCGAGGTGTCCCTACCGGCCAAGCAGTGGCTCGCCCAGCGCGGGTTCGACCCGCTGTACGGTGCGCGCCCGCTGCGCAGGCTGATCCAGCAGGCGATCGGTGACCAGCTGGCGAAGATGCTGCTCGCGGGCGACGTGCACGACGGCGACGTGGTGCCGGTCAATGTGAGCCCGGACGGCGACAAGCTGGTGCTGGGCTGACCCTCGCCGAAATCGCGTTCCACGCGCTGAATTCGCTACTTGACGCGCGTGGAATGCGATTTCGCGGGAAGGGTGACCGGGTTGTGACCCATTCGGATTCGGAGAGCGCCGTGTCGAGCGGATACTCTTGACGCAATGGTTCCGCTTTGGTTCACGCTGTCCGCACTCTGTTTCGTGGGTGCGGCAGTTCTGCTGTACGTCGACCAGGACCGACGCCGCGGGCTCGGTCGTCGGCGTAAGTCGTGGGCGAAGTCGCACGGTTTCGACTACGAACACGAGTCGACCGACATCCTCAAGCGCTGGAAGCGTGGGGTCATGTCCACCGTCGGCGACGTGACGGCCCGTAACGTGGTGCTCGGGCAGATCCGCGGCGAGGCGGTGTTCATCTTCGATCTCGACGACGTCGCTACCGTGATCGCTCTGCACCGCAAGGTCGGCACCAACGTCGTCGTCGACATGCGTCTCAAGGGCGTCAAGGAGCCCCGCGAGAGCGACATCTGGCTGCTGGGGGCGATCGGTCCGCGCATGGTCTACTCCACGAATCTCGACGCGGCCCGCCGCGCCTGTGACCGCCGCATGGTGACGTTCGCCCACACCGCCCCGGATTGCGCGGAGATCATGTGGAACGAGCAGAACTGGACGCTGATCAGCATGCCGGTCACCAGTACCCGCGCCCAGTGGGACGAGGGGCTGCGCACGGTCCGGCAGTTCAACGACCTGCTGCGGGTGCTGCCGCCGGTCCCGTCCGCGGCCACCGGTCAGCCTGTCGCGCGCCGCACCGGCTCGCCGAGCCGCCCGCTCACCCCCGCCCCGGCGGGGCCGCCGCGGCCCGAGGCCGGTCGGCCCGATCCGCAGCGCCGCACACCGCCACCGCCGCCGCCGCGTAATGGGCGGCAGTCGCCGAACTATCAGCGATAAGTATCCTCTGGGGCATGCCACGCCCCGTCGCTCTGATCACCGGACCGACGTCCGGGCTCGGTGAGGGTTTCGCGCGCCGCTACGCCGCCGACGGCTATGACCTCGTGCTCGTCGCCCGCGACGCCGAGCGGCTGGAACGCCTCGGCGCCGAGCTGCGCGACGAGGCAGGCGCGCACGTCGAGGTGCTGCGCGCCGATCTGGCCGACGCCGCCGACCGCGCCGCCGTCGCCGACCGCCTGCGGGCCGGGGTCGACGTCCTGGTCAACAACGCCGGCTTCGGCACCTCCGGGGAATTCTGGACCGCCGACTACCAGATGCTGCAGGCCCAGCTCGACGTCAATGTCACCGCCGTCATGCAGCTCACCCATGCCGCGCTGCCGTCGATGCTGGCGGCCGGCTCGGGCACCGTGCTCAACGTGGCGTCCGTGGCCGGTCTGCTGCCCGGCCGCGGTTCGACCTATTCGGCGTCCAAGGCGTGGGTGGTGTCATTCTCCGAGGGGCTGGCCAACGGTCTCGGCGGCACCGGGGTGGGCGTGCACGCGGTGTGCCCGGGATTCGTGCACACCGAGTTCCATCAGCGCGCCGGCATCGACATGGCGGGCACCTCGTCGTTGCTGTGGCTGGAGGTCGACGACGTGGTGCGCGAGACGATGGCCGACGTCGCCAAGGGCAAGGTGGTGATCATCCCGGGCCTCCAGTACAAGGCGCTGACGGCCGGTAGCCGGGTCGTTCCGCGAAACCTGGTGCGCGCGTTGACGAAAGTGGTGGGCAAGGGCCGTGGGCGGACCTGAGAACCGGTGCGGGTAATCACGGTGCTGGCGGCGATCCTGCTTGCCGTCACGTCATGCTCCGCGCCGCAGGCCCGTGACGATGTCTTCTCCGCGGCCACCGCGACGATCGGCGAATCGCTGGCCATCCTGGGATGGAACATGTCGGTGGCCAACCTGCGCTTCGACGCCGAGAACGTGCTCGTCGACGTCGACGCGTCCCCGGCGCGGGAAGGTGAACCGCACGCCGCGCCCGAGGACCTCCGGTTCGGTCTCTATGGCGCGCTGGCCCACCCCCTGGAGGCGAACGCGATCGGCGGCTGTGACGACGTGACCAGCCTCGACATCCGACCGCTGACGGCGCCGACCCCGGACCGGCTGACCGGGACGGTCTGCCTCGGCCCGCTGCGCGACCAGTCCCAGGTGCGCGGCGTATACGTGTATTCGCCGCGCGACCGCATGCCCGGCACCACCGTCGCCTACCCCGCCGCGTTCCCGGTCGGGCTGCCGCCGACCACCGGAAGCGACACCGGCCTGTCGTTGAAGACCACCAGCGTCGACGCGTTCCGCGCCGACGGCGCCATGCTGGCTCCGTCGGCGTTGGGGGATCCGGCGGCGTTCCAGGGTGACGGCTACATGCTGCTCGGCCTGCAGATCAGCGGTCTGGCAGCGCGCTACCGCGACGACTCCGCCGAGCGGGGCGGTCCGATGATGGTGGTCACCGCACCGACGCTGCCCGGCAAGGGGCTAAGTCACGCCTGCGGAGTGTACGGGTCGTCGGTGCTGGTGCTGCCCGACGCATCGCGCGACAGCGTGCAGGTGGGTGTGTCGCTGTGCACGCAGGGGGAGATCAACGCGGCGCTGCTGTACGCCACTGTGTCGCTGATCGGCACGAGCGCGGCGCTGTGGACCACCGATGACTGACCAGCCCGGTCCAACCGAATGGGGCCAGGGTCCCGGGGTGGGACCCTGGCAGGGGCCACTCCCGGACGACCCGCGCTTCGACCCTGAACTGCTGCGCACCGGTGACACCCGCAATGTCGTTGACGCATACCGCTATTGGACCCGGGAAGCGATCATCGCCGATATCGATCGGCGCCGGCACCCGCTGCACATCGCGATCGAGAACTTCGGCAACGACGCGAACATCGGCTCGGTGGTGCGGACCGCGAACGCGTTCGCGGTGGACACCGTGCACATCGTCGGCCGCCGCCGCTGGAATCGGCGCGGCGCCATGGTGACCGACCGGTACCAGCGACTGCGCCACCACGACACCACCGCCGACCTCCTCGACTTCGCGGCTGCGGCCGGGCTGGCCGTGGTCGCCGTCGACAACGTCCAGGGTGCGGCCCGCATCGAGGACGTGACACTGCCCCGGGACTGCCTGCTCATCTTCGGGCAGGAAGGACCGGGTATCACCGAGGACGCGAAAGACGGTGCTCCGCTGACGGTTTCAATCGCCCAGTTCGGATCCACGCGCAGTATCAACGCGGGGGTCGCCGCCGGGATCGCGATGCACGCCTGGATCCGTCAGCACGCCGACCTCAACCAGGCGTGGTGAGTCCCCCGGCCGGGGACGTAGCAGCCACCACACCGCGACCGCGGAGGTGAGCAGAAGAACGGCCCCGACCCCGGAAGCCACCGAAAGGCCCTGGGTGAACGATGCTTTCGCGGCGTCGAGCATCACCGCCTGCTGATCGGCGGGCAGCGCCTGGGCGGCGTGGATCGCGCTGGGCAGTGAGTCGCGGGCCTGCTCGGCGAGCCCGGGCGCAAGCTGTGGCGCGAACGCGACGGTGCGGTACACGGCGGTGACGATCGAGCCGAGCATCGCGATGCCCAGCGCCATGCCGAGTTCGTAGGCCGTCTCCGAGACCGCGGCCGCCGCGCCGGCCCGCTCCTTGGGGACGCTGGCCAGGATCACGTCGCTGGCGACGGTGAACGCCAGTCCGAGGCCGACGCCGACCACGAACAACGCGACACCCAGCGGCGGGTACGGCGCGATCGGGGTGAGGATGAGCAGCGTGCCCATCAGCGCGGCCATCGCCACGCCGACGAGGGCGAGTCCGGTGGTCAGCACGGCGCGGTGGGAGAAGTGGCGCACGGCCACGCCGGCAAGCACCCCGAACACCGTGGCCGTCACCGCGGCCGGGAGTTCGGCCAGGCCCGCCTTCAACGGGCCGTACCCGTGCACGAGTTGGAAATACTGGGACAGGAAGAACACCAGGCCGGACAGCCCGAGCACCGACAGCAGGTTCGCGGCCACCACGCCGGAAAACCGTGGGTTGCCGAACAGGCGCACGTCGATCAGCGGCGCCGGAAGCCGCAACTGACGACGGACGAACAGTATGAGCGCCGCGACGCCGGCCAGGCCGGCGATCACCACGTCGGCTCCGATGCCGTGCACCAGCCCGGTGAAGCCCTCCTTCAGCGCGTACACCACGCCGAGCATCCCGGCCATCGACAGCGCGACGCTGGGCAGATCCCACGGACCGGGGTCGGGGTTGCGGTGTTCGGGCAGCAGCAGCACGCCGCCAACGAGCAGGACCGCCATGACCGGGATGTTGATCAGAAATACCGATCCCCACCAGAAGTGCTCCAGCAGAACGCCGCCCACCACCGGTCCGAGCGCGGCGCCGGCCGAGAATGCCGACGCCCACACGCCGACGGCGATGCTGCGCTCGCGCTGATCGGGGAACAGGCCGCGGATCAACGCCAATGTGGCCGGTGTCAGGGTCGCGCCGGCCATCCCGAGCAGCGCTCGGGTGGCGATCAGCATCTGCGGCGACGAAGAGTACGCCGTGACGGCCGAGATGACCGCGAAAGCCGTTGCGCCGCAGAGCAGCAACTTCCGGTGTCCGATCCGGTCGCCGAGGCTGCCCATGCTGATGAGCAGCGCGGCGAGCACGAACGAGTAGATGTCACCGATCCACAGGATCTGGGTGCCGGTGGCGCCGAGGTCGGAGCTGATGAACGGGGTCGCCAGTGCGAGCACCGTGCCGTCGATGCCGATCAGCAGTACGGCCAGTGTCAGGACACCGAGAGCCGCCCAGCGGCGGGTCATGCGCTCACCCCGTGCAGAAGCAAGCCGATGACGAACCGGTCGAAGTCCCGGGCCGCGGCGCGGCCGGCGCGGATCGACCACGCGGTGCTGCCGATGAGGCCGTAGAACGCCTCGGTGAGCCACGCCGCGGTGAGTTCCGGCCGGAACTCGCCGGCGCGCTGCCCGCGCTCGAACAGTGCGGTGATCTCGCTGTCGACGTCGTGCCAGATGTCCAGGGTGGTGTCGACGTCGAGTTCCTGACTCTGGCTGTAGAGCAGCGCCAGATACGGCGAAACCGGTTCGCATGCCGCCACCAGCCTCCGCAGCGCGTCGGTGGCGGTGCCCTCGTGCAGCCGGGCCGTGTCAAGTGCCGCGCGCATTTCGGCGATCGCGAGCTCCTCCAGCGCGGTCATCAACGCGAGCCGGCCCGCGAAGTGGCGGTGCAGCGTCGCGCGGCTCACGCCGACGGCGGTGGCGATCTCGTCCTGGGTCGCGTTCGGCCGGCGGCCGAGGAAGTCGGCGGCGGCGCGGAGCAACTCGTCCCGGGTGGCAGGCATGCGACAACACTAGCTCATGTGAGACATATTTGTCTCATAGCTTGCGCGGCTTCGGTGAGGCAGGATCGACGGCATGGATCAGTTGTGGGCCAACCGCGCTGCCAGTGCCGAAGCCGCGATCACGACGCGCCACCTCAGACGCCTGTGGGGGCTGCCGGGCACCCAGCTCGGGGTGGTCGCGTGGCCCCCCGCGGCACAGCACCGCCGGTTCGGCACCTGGCACTACTGGTGGCAGGCGCACCTGCTGGACAACCTGGTCGACGCGCAGGTCCGCGACCCCAAACCGGAACGACTGACCGCGATCAACCGTCAGATCCGCGGGCACCGGCTGCGCAACCTGGGCCGGTGGACCAATGATTACTACGACGACATGGCCTGGCTGGCGCTGGCCCTCGAACGGGCCGGGAGGCTGACCGGGGTGGGCCGGCCGAAGGCGCTGGACAAGCTCGCCGATCAGTTCCTGACCGCGTGGGTGCCTGAGGACGGCGGCGGCATCCCGTGGCGCAAGCAGGACCAGTTCTTCAACGCGCCCGCCAACGGGCCGGCGGCGATCTTCCTCGCCCGGCACCTCTCCTCTCTGGGCGAACCTCTGCGTCGTGCCCAGCAGATGGCCGACTGGATGGACGAGACCCTGATCGACCCGGACACCCACCTGGTGTTCGACGGCATCAAGGCGGGTTCGCTGGTGCGCGCCCAGTACACCTATTGCCAGGGCGTGGTGCTGGGCGCCGAGACCGAACTGGCGGTGCGCACCAGCGACCCGCGGCACGCCGAACGGGTGCGCCGGCTGGTGGCCGCGGTGGCCGAGCACATGGCGCCGGGCGGGGTGATCAAGGGCGCCGGGGGTGGGGACGGCGGACTGTTCGACGGCATCCTCGCGCGATACCTGGCCTTGGTGGCGACCGCGCTGCCCGGCGACTCCGACGCAGACGTCGAGGCCCGTAAGACGGCGGGCGACATCGTGGTCACGTCGGCGCGGGCGGTGTGGGACAACCGGCAAACCGGCAAGGCCACCGAGAACCTGCCGTTGTTCGGGGCGTTCTGGGATCGCCCGGCGGAGCTGCCCACCGCGGGCGGCGGGGACGCGCAGTTCGTGGAGGGGGCGGTCAATTCGTCGGAGATCCCCGAGCGGGATCTGTCCGTGCAACTGTCGGGATGGATGGTTCTGGAAGCCGCCCATGTTGTGACCGCAGGTGACAGTGACTGAACCGGCCGCACAGCGCGGGTTCCCGCTGCTGCCCTCGCGGCTCAACCGTGGCAGCCGGGCCACCAGGACCACCGACAACACCGCCGCAGCCTTGATGCTGGCATTCACCGTCCTGGCGATCCTGTGGGCGAATTCGCCGTGGGCCGACAGCTACCGGGCGCTGCTGGACACCGAGATCGGTCTCGGTGTCGGTGATCACCACGTCGAGATGTCGGTCAAGCACATCGTCAACGACGCGCTGATGACGTTCTTCTTCTTCATCGTCGGGCTGGAGGTGACGCGGGAATTCACCATCGGCGAGCTCACCGACCGGTCCCGCGCCGCGGTGCCGGTGATCGCCGCCGCGGCCGGGCTGATCCTGCCCGCCGTGGTGTTTCTGGCATTCAACCCGTCCGGGGAGAACGCCCACGCCTGGGGTGTGGTGATCTCCACCGACACGGCGTTCCTGGTCGGTGCGCTGGCGATCATCAAACCGATGTTCCCGGCCCGGGTCCGGC
Organism: Mycobacterium sp. 4D054; assembly: GCF_052245755.1. Classification (NCBI taxonomy): domain Bacteria; kingdom Bacillati; phylum Actinomycetota; class Actinomycetes; order Mycobacteriales; family Mycobacteriaceae; genus Mycobacterium; species Mycobacterium sp. 4D054. The sequence continues at coordinate 23,360 of NZ_JBQQCF010000017.1, read as the reverse complement.
TGTTCCTACTCACCCTCGCCGTCGTCGACGACGTCGGCGCGCTGATCGTGATCGCGGTGTTCTACTCCGACAGCATCCAGGTCGGACCGCTGCTGGTGGCGCTGGGGCTGCTCGTCGCGCTCGCCGCGGTGCGCTACCTTCCGGCCGCGCGGGGTCCGGCATACGCCGTCCTCGGCGTGGCGCTGTGGATCGCGTTGTTCCTGGCCGGTATCCATCCCACCCTGGCCGGTGTCGCCGTCGCGGTGCTGATCCCGGTGTTCACTCCTGAACGCCGCCCCGTCGAGCGGGCCGTCGAGCAGATCCGGGCGTTCCGGCAGTCACCGAACTCCCAGTACGCGCGCGCGGCCAGCCGCTCTTTGCGCGACGCCATCTCGATCAACGAGCGGATGCAGACCGCGGTCGGCCCGGCGGTGTCGTTCGTGATCCTGCCGCTGTTCGCGCTCGTCAACGCCGGTGTGGTGCTTAATAGGGAGAGCCTGACCACCGCGCTGCGCTCGCCACTGACCTGGGGCATCGTCGCCGGCCTGGTGCTGGGCAAGTTCGTCGGGATCACCGGCGCCACCTGGCTGGTGCAGCGCAGCGGACTGGGTCAGCTGGCGCCCGGCCTGACCCTGCGCCGGATCGCCGGCGGTGCAGCGCTGTCGGGGATCGGCTTCACGATCTCGCTGTTCATCGTCGACATCGCGATCGCCGATCCCGGACGCCAGGATCAGGCCCGGATCGGGGTGCTGGCGGCCTCGGTCATCGCGTTCGTGTTCGGGTGGGCCATCTTCCGGATCACCGACGCGCTGAGCCCACCGGAGCCGGTCGGGCTGAAACTGCTGCGCCCGGTCGATCCCGAGCGCGACCACGTCCGGGGCCGGCCCGACGCGCCGCTGACGCTGGTCGAATACGGCGACTTCGAGTGCCCGTTCTGCAGCCGGGCCACCGGCATGATCGACGAGGTGCGCGCCCACTTCGGCGACGACCTGCTGTACGTGTGGCGGCACTTCCCGCTCGAGCGCGCGCATCCGCGTGCGTTCGACGCCGCCCGGGCCAGTGAGGCGGCCGCGCTGCAGGGCAGGTTCTGGGAGATGGCCCGGGAACTGTTCGCCCATCAGGACGACCTGGAATGGTCGGACATGTATCGCTACGCGGTCGCGGCCGGCTGCGACATCGAACAGTTCGACCAGGATGTCCGGGTGCACTCGTCGAAGGTGCTGCACCGGGTGGAGGACGACGCCGAGGACGCCGACGAGATGGATCTGAGCGCCACCCCGACGTTTTTCGTCAACGGGTTACGGCACAAGGGGCCGTGGGACGCGGCGAGCCTGATCCGGGCACTCGAACAGTCGCGCGTCGCACGCTCCTAGGGCGTGGGCTCGGAGGTGGGGTCGCCGTTCCTGTTGCGGGACCGCCTGCGCGTCACCTCGAGCACGATCGGGACGATCGAGAGCACCACGATGGCGATGACGATGAAGTCGACGTTGTCGCGGATGAACGTGATCTGGCCCAGCAGGTAGCCCAGCAGGGTCAGCCCCGAGCCCCACACGATGCCGCCGGTCACGTTCCACATCAGGAATGTGCGGTAACGCATGTCGGCGGCGCCGGCCACCAGGGGGGCGTAGGTGCGCACGATCGGCACGAAGCGAGCCAGGAAGATCGTCACCGGCCCGTACTTCTCGAAGAACTCGTGGGCCTCGTCGAGATAGCGCTGTTTGAAGACCCGCGCGTCTTCCTTGAACAGGCGCGTGCCGCCCTGCTTGCCGATGTTGAAGCCCACCTGGTCCCCGAGGATCGCCGCGATCGGGATGGTGACCAACAGCACCCACAGTGGCGCGAACGGCGGAATCTCCTCCGAGCCGCCCGCCGCCACCAGTCCGGCGGTGAAGAGCAGCGAGTCACCCGGCAGCAGCGGGAAGAGCAGGCCCGACTCGACGAAGACGACGAGCAGCAGTCCGGCCAGTGTCCAGGTTCCGAACGAGTTGAGCAGGTTGACCGGCTCCAGGAAACCCGGCATCAGGGCGAGAGTGTCGACGACCACGGCTCCCTAGGTTACCGGCGTGTGATCGCGCCCCCGAATCACCGCGTTCGACTTAATGTCGGTTATGCCCACTCACAAGGCGGTTCAGGTCCCGTCCGTCAATGAAGCGTTCGCCGTCGTCGAGGTCGAGTCCCAGCCTCCGCCGCCGGGGCACGTCCGCATCTCGGTGGCGGCGTGCGGGGTGTGCGGCACCGACCGGGAGTTCCGCGCCGGCCACTTCCCGGGACTGCAGTGGCCGGTCACGCTGGGGCACGAGGTCGCGGGCACCGTGGCCGAGGTGGGCGACGGGGTGCAGGACTTCGCCGCCGGCGACCGGGTCGCCGTCGGCTGGTTCGGCGGCAACTGCAACCGCTGCGTGCCGTGCCGCAAGGGCTTGTTCATGCAGTGCGAGCGCTTGCAGGTGCCGAGCTGGCACTACCCGGGCGGCTACGCGGAGTCGATGACGGCGCCGGTGACCGCGCTCGCCCGGATCCCGGACGGGTTGTCCTTCGTCGAGGCCGCTCCGATGGGCTGCGCCGGCGTGACGACCTTCAACGGTCTGCGACACACCCGCGCCAAGGCCGGTGACCTGGTGGCCGTCCTCGGGGTCGGAGGCCTGGGACATCTCGGGGTGCAGTGGTCGCGGGCGATGGGTTTCGAGACCGTCGCTATCGCCCGCGGCGCCGGGAAGGCCGAGGAGGCCACCCGACTCGGCGCCCACCACTACATCGACTCCACCGCCCAGGACGTCGCCGCCGAACTCACCCGGCTGGGCCGAGCGGCCGTGGTGTTGGCCACCGCGAACAACGCCGACGCGATGGCCGCGACCGTCGGCGGTCTGGGGCCGGCCGGCGAACTCGTGGTCGTCGGCGTCACCGCCGAGAACCTGCCGATCAGCCCCCTCGATCTGATCAACGACGGGCGTTCGGTGACCGGGCACCCGTCGGGCACGTCGCGTGACGTCGAGGAAACGCTGGACTTCGCGCTGCTGTCCGGGGTGCGCGCGAAGGTGGAGGAGGTGCCGCTGGACAGGGCGGCGGAGGCTTATGAGGCGATGGACTCGGGCCGCGCCCGATACCGGATGGTTCTGACCGTGTGAGCGCTGCCGTTTCTTGAGATACTGCAGGAACCCCGGCTCCAGCCCCATCGCCGGCCCCGGTCGAAAGGAACGCCATGCCCATCGCCACGCCCGAGGTCTACGCCGAGATGTTGGACCGCGCCAAGGAACACTCGTTCGCCTTCCCGGCCATCAACTGTGTCGGCTCGGAGAGCATCAACGCAGCGATCAAGGGATTCGCCGACGCCGGTTCGGACGGCATCATCCAGTTCTCCACCGGCGGTGCGGAATTCGCGTCCGGTCTGGGTGTCAAAGACATGGTCACCGGAGCGGTGGCGCTGGCGGAGTTCGCGCATGTGATCGCCGAGAAGTACCCGATCACCGTCGCGCTGCACACCGATCACTGTCCGAAGGACAAGCTGGACACGTACGTCCGTCCGCTGCTGGCGATCTCGGCCGAACGGGTGAGCAGGGGGGAGAACCCGCTGTTCCAGTCGCACATGTGGGACGGCTCGGCGGTGCCGATCGACGAGAACCTGGCGATCGCCCAGGAACTGCTCAAGCAGGCCGCCGCGGCGAAGATCGTGCTCGAGATCGAGATCGGGGTCGTCGGCGGCGAGGAGGACGGGGTCGAAGCCGAGATCAACGAAAAGCTGTACACCACGCCCGAGGACTTCGAGAAGACCGTCGAGGCGCTCGGCGCCGGGGAGCACGGCAGGTATCTGCTCGCCGCGACGTTCGGCAACGTGCACGGCGTGTACAAGCCGGGCAACGTGGTGCTCAAGCCCGAGGTGCTCGCCGAGGGGCAGCGGGTGGCATCGGCCAAGCTTGGTCTGCCGGAGGGTTCCAAACCGTTCGACTTCGTGTTTCACGGCGGTTCCGGCTCATTGAAGTCCGAGATCGAGGACTCGCTGCGCTATGGCGTGGTCAAGATGAACGTCGACACCGACACCCAGTACGCGTTCACCCGCCCGATCGCCGGACACATGTTCACCAACTACGACGGGGTACTGAAAATCGACGGCGAGGTGGGCAACAAGAAGGTTTACGACCCGCGCAGCTACCTCAAGAAGGCCGAGGCGTCGATGAGCGATCGCGTGGTGGAGGCGTGCAACGACCTACACAGCGCGGGCCGGAGCGTGTCGGCGGGTTAGCGCCCGGCCGGCGGCTCAGGTGGGGGCCTGGCAGATCTTCCACTCGTCGTCGCGGAACTGCAGGTCGAAGCTGCGAGTGGAGCGGGTCTGCGGTGCGTAGGCCATGAACGTGGTCACATTGGCCTCGGCGTGGTCGCCGTTGATGACGATCTGGTCGATGCTGGCGACGACGGGGTAGCGGCCGGCGTCGGCCACCCGCCGGTGCGTGTCGGCCCACTTCTTGTCGTCCAGGTTGTTGTAGGCCTCGGCGGTGCTGCCGCAGGTGATGCTGCGCAGCGTCGCGAGATCACCCTTCTCGATCGCGGCGTCATAGCTCTGGATGGCCGAGCGGACTCTGTCCTCCTGCGACACCCCCGGCTCCGAACCGCGCGTGAGCAGCAGGGTTCCCAGGATCGCGACGGCGGCCAGCGCCGCGATCACCAGCACGATGGCGATCACCCAGCCCCACCTGCGCTTCTTCTGCGGCGGCTTCGGCGCGTCGCCGCGTGGTGGAATCATCTGTGGCGCAGCAGGTTTGGGTGCCGCGAACTGTTCGGTGACCGGTTCGTTGGGCCGGTTGATGATCGTGGTGGAACCGGCGTCGAATCCCGAGGGAGCGGTGAACCGCCGCTCGCCGGACTGGTCGGGGTCTTCGCTGCGCGGATCAGCGGGGGCGAACACCTCGGTCTCGGCGTCAGCGGACGTGAGATCCGGGTCCGAATTGTCAGGCCGTCCTGCGTTCGACATATTGCGGAAGCTTAGCCATCCGCGGTGACGCCCGCGCGCGCCCGCACGGCACAATGGGCCCATGACTCGGATGGGTGACCTCCTCGGACCGGATCCTGTGCTGTTGCCCGGCGACCCCGCCGCCGAAGCCGAACTCGACGCGGCGGAGAACCCCGCCATCGTCGCCGCGGCGCATCCGGCGGCGTCGATCGCGTGGGCGGTGCTCGCCGAGCAGGCGCTCGCCGACGAGCAGGCCGTCGCCGCGTACGCCTACGCCCGCACCGGTTACCACCGCGGCCTGGACGCGCTGCGCCGCAACGGCTGGAAGGGCTTCGGACCGGTGCCGTTCGCCCACGAGCCCAATCAGGGCTTCCTGCGCTGCGTGGCGGCGCTGGCCCGCGCCGCCCAGGCGATCGGGGAGCTGCCCGAGTATCAGCGCTGCCTGGATCTGCTCGACGACTGCGATCCGGCGGCCCGCGCCGAACTCGGGCTGAGCTAGCAGTTCTGGCTCTCGCACTCGCAGTCCGCGGCGGTGTCCGGCGGCTCGATCTGCACGGTGGAGTGTTCGAGCCCGCGCGCGGCCAGCACGGCACGCGCGTCGTCGAGGATCCGCGCCGAGTCTCGGACGCTGGTCAGATGCGCGGTCACCATGTCCTTACCCGGCACCAGCGTCCACACGTGCAGGTCGTGCACCTCGGTGACCCCGTCCACGGCGCACAGTGCCTCACGTAGCTCGTCGACGTCGATGTGGCTGGGGGAGGACTCCGACAGGATGCGCAGCGCCGACCTGGCCAGGGAGATGGCCCGGGGCAGCACCCAGAGCGCCACGAGCACCGCGACCACGACGTCGGCGTAGGGCCACCCGGTGGTGACGACGACGATGCCGGCGATCAGCACCCCGATGCTGCCGAGGGTGTCGGCGACGACCTCCATGTAGGCGCCCTTGACCGCGAGGCTCTCCTTGGAGTGCGAGCGCAGCAGCAGCATCACGACCGCGTTGGCCATCAGCCCGGCCAACGCGACCACGATCATCGGGACGCCGGGGACGTCGGGCGCGTCGCCGAGCCGCTCGAAGGCCTCGTACAGGATGAACCCGGCCACCCCGAGCAGCAGCGCCGCATTCGCGACCGCGGTGAACACCTCGGCGCGGTGCCAGCCGTAGGTCCGCGACGGTGACGTGCTGCCGCGCCTGGCGAGCAGTACGGCGGTCAGTCCCATGAACATCGCGACGAGGTCGGTGAGCATGTGCCCGGCGTCGGCCAGCAGCGCGATCGAGTTGATGGCCAGCGCCGTGCCCAGCTCCACGAAGAAAAACACCGACAGGATCGCGGCCCCGAGGACCATGCGCGACACCTTGGTGTCACCGGCGTGGCTGTGATCGTGTCCGGCGCCCATAAGCTGAAATATATGCGCAAAGCCGCATATGTGACAAGGGTCAGACCCAGGCCGACCAGAACCGGGTCAGCTGACCGCCGATGGCCGACAGCGTGGGCGGTACCCCGGACAGGTCGAACAGCCAGTACACCGCCCCGAAGAACCACTGGTTGAGCGGCGGCGCGATCAGCAGGATCAGCAGCAGGAAGAACCCCCACTGCTTGGCCGGCAGCAGCGCGCGCCGGGTGTCCGGGCTCAGATGCGGTTCCAACGCGCCGTAGCCGTCGAGCCCCGGGATCGGCAGCATGTTCAGCAGCAGCGCGGTGACCTGCAGAAATCCGAGGAACGCGACCCCGGCCCAGAACACCGAGTGCCCGGAGTCGTACAGCAGCCGGGTCAGTCCGAGCAGCAGCACCGCGAAGATCAGGTTGACCGCCGGCCCGGCCAGGCTCACCACGGTCTTCTGCCGGTCGGTCATGTGCCCGGTCTGCACGTACACCGCGCCGCCGGGCAGTCCGATGCCCCCGAGGGCGATGAACAGCACCGGCAGACCGAGCGACAACAGCGGGTGGGAATACTTCAACGGGTTCAGCGTGAGGTAGCCGCGCGTGGCGACGTCGCGGTCGCCGAACCGGTAGGCGGAGTAGGCGTGGCCGAACTCGTGCAGGCACAGCGTCACGAGCCAGCCGGAGATCACGAACACGAACACCGCGACGTAGGACAGCGGCCGGATCTGCCCCTCGGTGGTCCATGCCAGCGCCCCGCCGGCAGCGGTGACCGCGACCAGTGCGAGGAAAACCGGGCTCGGGCGCACCCGGTCGAGCCTAGGCGCGCCCGACCCGCAGCCAGCCCTCGGTATGGCGGTAGAACGTCGACCGGCGGACCGGCCGCTGTGCGGCCTCGCCGTCGCGGATCACCACCGCGCCCGTGGTCCCGAGCTGCGCAGCGCGCCCGCTGATCCAGCGCGCACGGCGCAGCCGTCCCGGCACCACGCGGGCGCGCAGACCCGGCATCGCCGCGGTCGGCTCGACGCGTACAGCGGGCACCTCCCCGTCGAAGAGCCGTGCGTCATCCACGACGGCCTCACCGCGCAGGGTGGCCTGCCCGTCCGGGGGTAGCCACAGCGCTGCCCCGGTGATCACGGTGCCCGTCTCGTCGCGGATCAGCGGCACCCGGTGAGCGGTCGCGGTCCGGGCGCGCCGGGCCTGCCACGGGCGCCGCACGTGGGCGACCTCGACGTCGAGCCGGTCGGCGCGAAGCAGCCGGGTCAGGACGGCGGACAGGTCCCGGTGGGATCCGACCACGATCAGGCGCCGGTAGCCCGTCACCTCCTCGAAGTCGGGCTCGATGACCGCGAGATGGCGGAGCGACCTGGGAAGACGGTGCCTGTCCGAGCGCACGACTGCGACTAATGACAGGTCCAACGCATTCCTTGAGATAGGGTGGGTCACCGGCTGCACACTGTATCGAGCGCAGCTCGAGCGTGAAAAACCAGCGGAAGACGCGAAGGACTGCGATGCCGGCAATCGTCCTCATCGGCGCCCAGTGGGGCGACGAGGGCAAAGGTAAAGCCACCGACCTCCTGGGTGGACGGGTCCAGTGGGTGGTGCGCTACCAGGGCGGCAACAACGCCGGTCACACCGTGGTGCTGCCGACTGGCGAGAACTTCGCCCTACACCTGATCCCCTCGGGGATTCTGACGCGGGGCGTGACGAACGTGATCGGCAACGGAGTGGTCGTCGACCCGGGGGTGCTGCTCACCGAGCTCAAGGGCCTGGAGGATCGCGGCGTCGACACCGAGCGGCTGCTGATCTCGGCCGACGCGAACCTGCTGATGCCGTACCACGTCGCGATCGACAAGGTCGTGGAGCGCTACGCCGGCAACAAGAAGATCGGCACCACCGGCCGGGGAATCGGCCCGTGCTACCAGGACAAGATCGCACGCATCGGCATCCGCGTCGCCGACGTGCTCGACCCGACGCTGTTGGCCGAAAAGATCGAGGGCGCACTCGAATTCAAGAACCAGGTGCTGGTCAAGATCTACAACCGCAAGGCGTTGGAGCCGGCCGAGGTCGTGGAGAACCTGCTGGAGCAGGCCGAGGGTTTCAAGCACCGCATCGCCGACGCCCGGCTGCTGCTCAACCAGGCGCTCGAACGCGACGAGATCGTGCTGCTGGAAGGTTCGCAGGGCACGCTGCTCGACGTCGACCACGGCACGTATCCGTATGTCACATCGTCGAATCCGACCGCCGGCGGCGCATCCGTCGGATCCGGTATCGGGCCTACCCAGATCACCACGGTGCTGGGAATCCTGAAGGCCTACACCACGCGCGTCGGTTCGGGTCCGTTCCCCACCGAACTGTTCGACGAGCACGGCGCCTACCTGGCCAAGACCGGCGGTGAGGTCGGTGTGACCACCGGCCGGGCCCGCCGCTGCGGCTGGTTCGATGCGGTGATCGCGCGGTACGCGACCCGAGTCAACGGCATCACCGACTACTTCCTCACCAAGCTCGACGTGTTGTCCAGCCTGGAGACGGTGCCGATCTGCGTCGGCTACACCGTGAACGGCAAGCGCACCGACGAGATGCCGATGACCCAGAGCGACTTCGCCCGCGCCGAGCCGATCTACGAAGAGCTGCCCGGCTGGTGGGAGGACATCTCCGGCGCGCGCGAGTTCGAGGATCTGCCCGCCAAGGCGCGTGACTACGTGTTGCGGCTCGAAGAGCTTGCCGGAGCCTATGTTTCGTGCATCGGTGTCGGTCCGGGACGCGACCAGACGATCGTGCGGCGCGACGTCTTGGCGCCGCGTTGATGTCAGCCGACTACGGGTTGGATCCGCGCCGCACCGATCCGGAGTACAACAAGCACGGCGGCTTCCCGGTGTTCGAAGCCGCCCGGCCCGGCCCCGGCTTCGGGCGTTTCCTCGCCGCGATGCGGCGCGCCCAGGACCTGGCCGTGTCGACGAACCCGGACCCGGACACCTGGGACGATGCCGCGGACCGGGTCGAGGAACTGGTGAAACTGCTTGAGCCCTACCGTGCCGGTGAAGGCGTCGGCCCGGCCAACCGGGTGCCGGCCCTGCCGGGCGCGGGCAGCCTGCTGATGCCGCCGTGGACGGTGACCAAGTTCGAGGCCGACGGCGTCGAGTTGGAGGTCACCTTCAGCCGCTACCACGTGGGCGGCAACTCCGCCGTGCACGGCGGAGTGTTGCCGCTGCTGTTCGATTCGATGTTCGGCATGGTGATCCACGCGACCGGCCGCCCGATCAGCCGCACCGCATTTCTGCACGTGGACTACCGCAGGGTCACCCCGATCGACACCGTGCTGACCGCGCGGGGCTGGCTGCGGGAAGCCGAGGGGCGCAAAGCGTTCGTCAACGCCGAGCTGCTCGACGCCGACGGTAATGTGCTCGCCGAGTCGAACGGGCTGATGATCAGGCTCTTGCCCGGTCAGCCTTAAGCAGACGCCTCTGGGGGGAGGACAGCGATGGGGGTGCGGGAGTTTCTCCTCACCTGGTGGCGGCAACCTCACGAGTTCGACTGGACGGCAAGACATTTCCGTGCCCGCGGGGTGCTGCGGGTGCATCAGGTCTTCGTCGGCTGCTTCTCGTTGCTGTACGGCTTGACCGCAGTGCTGTCGGTGGTGTGGGCCTATTTCGACGGTGGCTCCGTGGCGGGCCGCGTCCTGGTGCTTGCCATCGCCGCCAGTTCGTGCGTGCTCGGTGTGCTGTGGATCTTCGGGCCCTGGCCCACCGAACGGCAGTCGGCCGCGTTCGCGGTGTACGCCGACATCGCGGTGGTCGCGGTGATGGCCTGCTATCACGACGCATTCACCGCGATGCCCGGTCTGGCGCTGCTGGCGGCCAACGGCATCTACATCGTCGTCGTGCACGGCCCCCGGGCGTTGCTGCTGCACCTGGGGTTCACCGCGGTGGTGTTCGCGGTCACCTACGGGCTCGCGATCGCCCAGGCCACGGCGCCGGTCTCGGTGATCACAGTGCGCCTGCTGGTGCTGATGCCGACGGTGATCGCGCTGCCGGTCATCGTCCAGTCCTACCTGCTGGCCCTGCGGATGGACGCGGTGGACTCGCTCCACGATCCGCTGACCCGGTTGTTCAACCGGCGCGGCCTGGACACTCACCTGGCCGAGGTGGTGGCCCCGGGCGGTACCCGGGTCGGCGTGCTGGCGGTGGACATCGACAAGTTCAAGGCGATCAACGACCGGTACGGCCACGACACCGGAGACCGGGTGCTGGTGGCGGTGGCCGACGCGGCGCGCGCCGCGGTGGCCGCCCTCGGCGTGCGGTCGGTCACCGCGCGCACCGGCGGTGAGGAGTTCGTCATCGTCGTCGACGGCGGACCGCAGACCGTCGCCGCCGTGGCCGCGCTGCTGCACGACACGGTGGCGCGCTGCGATGCCGCGCTGGTGCCGACCGTCAGCATCGGGGCGGCCACCGCCCAGATCGACGGCGACCTCGGCGGCGTGGTCCGCACGCTGATCGAGCGGGCCGACGCCGCGATGTACCGCGCCAAACACGCCGGAGGGAACCGTACCGTGATGGCCGCCGTGGCAGCATGATGCGATGACCCATCCGGCAGACCGGCACCTGCGCCGGCTCACCACCCCACGCGCTGCCGCGTTCGCCGGTGTCCTGTTCGCGCTGATGTTCGGAGCGGCCCTGGTGCTGATCCGCACCGAGCTGCCGGACGGCTCGGTGCACCGGCTGCGGATCGCCATCGTGTTGATGCCGTTCGCCGGCATCGCCTTTCTGTGGTTCCTCGGCGTGGTCCGCGACGGCCTCGGTGCGCTGGAGGACAAGTTCTTCTCGACGGTGTTCCTCGGCAGCGGTCTGCTGTTCCTGGCGATGATCTTCGCGTCGACAGCCGTAGGTGCGGGGCTGATCGCGACGAGGGAGTCCGCCGTGCCGGGTTCGCGCACCGAGGTCAACGCTTTCGGTCAGGCGCTTCTGCTCGCGCTGTCCGACACCTACGCGCTGCGGATGGCCGCGGTGTTCATGATCTCGCTGGCCACCATCTGGCTGCGCACCCGGCTGATGCCGACCTGGCTGGTTGTCGTGACTTACGTTGTGGCGCTGTGTGTCCTGATCGGCAGCGACGTCACCAAGTGGATGACGGTGAGTTTCCCGGTCTGGGTGCTGATCGTCAGTGTGCTGCTGCTGGTCCGTGCCGGCGTCATCGATCATCCAGACGCAGCGCGCTCGCCGGACAGAGTTTGACCGCTTCCCGGGCGCGCTCGGCCGCGTCGCCGCTGACCTCGTCGGTGAGGATGACCACGATCCCGTCGTCGTCCTGATCGAAGATGTCGCCGGCGACCATCACGCAGTTGCCCGCCTGAATGCAGAGCTCACGGTCGGCGTGAACCTTGCTCACCGTCATGTGATCCTCACTTCCAGGCGACCTGCAACGATTTCAGACCGTAGATGAAGTGGAACGACCGGAACTGCACATCGGCGAAGTCCTCGGCCGGCTCCAGCGTCGGGAAGCGGCGTAGCAAGGCCGGGAAGGCGATCTGCATCTCCATCCGGGCCAGCGGGGCGCCGAGGCAGTGATGCACGCCGTGCCCGAATGCCAGATGCCCCATCGCTCCCCGGCTGATGTCGAGATGATCTGGCGCGTCGATGAACTCGCTGTCCCGGTTACCCGAGGGCAGAGACGCGAAGACCAATTGCCCGGCCGGGATCTCCACGTCCGCGACGACGACGTCGGTGGTCGTGATGCGCGGGATCGAGGTGTGCACGATCGACAGCCAGCGCAGCAGTTCCTCCACCGCGGGCGCCACCGCGGCCGGGTCGTCGCGCACCGCGGCGAGCTGGTCGGGATGGCGCAGCAACGCAAGTGTGCCCAGCGCCAGCATGTTCGACGTGGTCTCGTGGCCGGCCAGCAGCAGCAGACCGGCGATGCCGATCAACTCGTCGTCGGTCAGTTCGCCGCCGTGTTGGCGCACCAGCATCCCGAGAATGTCGTCACCGGGCCGCGCCCGCGCGCCGGCGACGAGACTGTCCATGTAGGCACGTGCTTCGCGCGCCAGTTCCAGGCGCTCAGGGATCGGGATCGACAGATCGAGCTGGCGGGCGCTGCGGCGCTGGAAGGCGTCGCGGTCGGCGTAGGGCACCCCGAGCAGCTCGCAGATCACCAGGGACGGGATCGGCAGGGCGAAATGCTCGACCAGGTCGACTGCTCGTCTTCCTCCCGGCGTCCGGTGCGACTCGCCGGCCGCGCCCAGCGCGTCCAGCTGCGCGTCGACGATCTCCACGATGCGCGGCCGCAACCGCGTCATCCGGCGGTGGGTGAACTCGCCGGTGAGCATCCGGCGCAACCGTTGGTGCTCGGGCGGGTCGAGGCCGAGGAGGTTCCCGGCCCGGCTGCGGGCCTGTTCATCCTCGTCGATCGGGGGTGCACCGGGCAATACGAACCCGGGCGGGCGGCCGTTGGCGAACCGGACGTGATCCGATAGCACCGTTTTGATGTCCGCGTACCGGGTGACCAGGTACACCGTCATCCCGAACGCGTTGGTCACCGTCCGCACGCCCTCGGTCTCACGGATCTCGCGCAGCTGCGGCGTGGGATCGAACCCGTCGCGGCGCATGTGCACCGGAGGCAGCACGGGTTCGGTGGCCTGACTCATGTTTCGACGCTACCCGCCGGTGGTGGCCTCCCCGCGCAGCGCCGGCCACCAGATCCTCGGCCCTATCAACGTGAACAGCGCGGGGATGATGACCGTGCGCACGACGAAGGTGTCGAGCAGGATGCCGAGTCCGACGATGATGCCGACCTGGGTGAGCACGATCAGCGGCAGCACACCCAGCACGCAGAACACCGCGGCGAGCACGATGCCCGCGCTGGTGATCACCGCCCCGGTCGCCGAGACGGCCCGCACGATGCCGTCGCGGGTGCCGTGCTCGGGAGTCTCTTCCCGGGCCCGGGTGACCAGGAAGATCGTGTAGTCCACGCCGAGCGCCACCAGGAACAGGAATGCGAACAGCGGGGCGGTGTTGTCCAGCCCGGGGAAGCCGAACACGTGCACGCTGGCCCAGCTGCCCAGGCCCAGCGCCGCCACCGAGCTGAGCACCGTGGCCGCGATCAGCACCAGCGGCGCCAGCGCCGCCCGCAGCAGTACGTACAGCACGATCAGCACCACCAGCAGGATCGCCGGAATCACCACCGCGCGGTCGTGGGCGGCCGCTGCGGCCGCGTCCCGGGCGGTGGCGTCCGAACCGCCGACCAGACCGTCGGGGTCCACCGCGTGGACCGAATCGCGCAGTGCGTCAACGGCGTCGAACGCCTCGTCGGTGGCCGGGGCGGCCTCCAGGACCACCGACCACTGACTGAGTCCGTCCGGGGAGCTGCCCGCGGGCACGACCGAGACGACGCCGGGGGTGTCGGTGATCGCACGCTGCACCTCGGCGGCGCGATCGGTCGACGCGATCACCCGGGCGGGGTCGGTCAGGCCGCTGGGGAAGTGGTCGGCCAGGGTCTCGAACCCGCTGACCGATTCGGCCTGCACCCGGAACTGTTCGGTCTGCGACAGGCCGACGGGGGTGCCGAACAGCCCGGTGCACAGCAGGGCCAGGGCGCCGATCGACACCACCGCGACCCGGGCGGGCCGGCGTGCGACCGCATCGGCGATCCGGTGCCAGACACCGCTGTCGGTCAGTGGCTGGGCTCCGACTTCAGGGATGAACGGCCAGAACAGTTTTCGGCCGAACACCCCTAGAGCAGGGGGCAGCACCAGCATCACGAAGACCGCGGCGATCACCAGGCCGGAGGCGGCCTGGACGCCGAGACTGCGGGTGCTCGGCGACGACGCCAGCAGCAGGGTCAGTAGCGCGAGCACCACGGTGGCGTTGCTGGCGATGATCGCCGGCCCGGCGCGGCGGACCGCGGTGCGCAGCGCGGTGTGATGAGACTCGTTGCGGCCGAGCTCTTCCCGATAACGGGAGATCAGCAGCAGCGCGTAGTTGGTGCCCGCGCCGAACACCAGCACGCTGGTGATGCCCGAGGTGGAACCGTCCGGGCTCATCCCCAGTGCGTCGGCCACCGACGCCCCGACGACCGCGGCGACCCGGTCAGCGAAACCGATGACCAGCAGCGGTACCAGCCACAGCACCGGCGAGCGGTAGGTGATGATCAGCAGCAGGGCCACCACGGTCGCGGTGACCGCCAGCAGCGTGAAGTTCGCGCCGGAGAACGAAGCGGCGATGTCGGCGCCGAACGCGGGTCCGCCCGTCACCTCGGCCTGCAGGTCGCCCGGCAGTCCGTCGGCCGCCGCGGACCGCAGCTCCTTGACCTTGTCGGTGAGCGCGAAGCCGGACAGATCGCCCGACAGCGGCACCGTCGCGACCGCGGCCTGGCCGTCGTCGGAGACCTGCGGCGGCGGGCCGACGGCGTCGCCGCCGGTAGCCGCGAGCATGCGGTCGCGCGCGGCGTTCACGGCGTCCAGGTCGGCCGGATCCAGCGGCGCGGAATCGGTGCGTGTCACTACCAGGATTGCGGGTACCTGATCTCCGCCCGGGAACGTTTCCCTGACGGCGTCGGCGCGTGCGGACTCCGCGTCGGCGGGTACCGCGACCGGCGATTGCGACCCGGAGTCTCCGCTGCCGAGCAGCCCCGTCAGGGCGCCGGAGGCAAGGACGATCAGGAGCGCGACCACCCACGAGTATCGACGGTTCATCAGATTAACATTTCAGAATATTAACAATTAATCAACTGAATTTTCCGGGTAGGGTGGGGGCCGTGCAGGATGTCGACCGGGTCGCGCTCGAGGCGTCGATCGCCGCCGATGTGCGGGCCATGACGGCGGAATCTGACCGGATAGGACACCGCTTCGCAGGTCTGCACGCGTTGACCGCCAACGATTTCCGGGCACTGCTCTACGTCACGGTCGCCGAGAACGCCGGCACGCCGCTGACGGCCGGCGAGCTCCGGGAGCGGATGGGCACCTCGGGGGCGGCCATCACCTACCTGGTGGAGCGGATGATCGCGTCGGGCCATCTGCTGCGGGATTCCGACCCTGCCGACCGGCGCAAGGTGATGCTGCGCGTCGCCCAGCCCGGCATGGAGGTCGCCCGCGAGTTCTTCACTCCGCTGGCCGAGCACACCCACCGGGCACTGTCCGACCTGCCGGACAGCGACCTGGCGGCCGCGCACAGGGTGTTCGCCGCCCTGACCGACGCGATGGGCACGTTCCGCGCGGCGCTCACGTCATGTTCTGATTCCGGCGACGCGTCTGGCAGGCTGGAAACTCGATGACTGACACGAGGTACGGCGAGACGGTGCTGCTGCTCGGCGTGGGCGCGCGCAGCAGTGAGCTCGCGCTGGCGTTCCGGCGGCTCGGCGCCGAGGTGGTCACCGCCACGGACCAACCAGACGCGGACGCGCTGACGGCGCTGATCGACGAGCACCGGCCCGGCCACGTGGTGCTCGACACGGCGACCGTGGGGACGGACGCGCTGCTGTCGATCGCCGAACGCGACGACGTCGAGGTGTTCCCCACGCCTCGGGCCGCCCGTCTGTCCCAGGACGGCGAGGGTCTGCGCAAGCTCGCCGCCGACGAACTCGGGCTGCCCACCGCGCCGTTCTGGTTCGCGGGATCGGTCGAGGAACTCACCGCGATCGCGGCGCACGCCGGATTCCCGATGGTGGTCAAACCGGTTGCCGCAGCACCGGGCGAGGGCGAGTCGGTGCTGCTGCGACCCGCCGACGTGGAGCCGGCCTGGAAGCGGGCGGTGGGCGGCGGCGCACCGAGCACGCAGCGCGTCCTGGCTGAGACGGTTGTCGAAGTCGACTTCGAGGTCACCCTGCTGACGGTGCGCACGACGGGGCCGGCCGGGCCCACAGTGCATTTCTGCGAGCCGATCGGACATCACCAGAGCGACGGCGATGCGCTGGAATCCTGGCAGCCACAGCAACTCTCGCCTGTCGCACTGGACTCGGCGAAGTCGATCGCCGCACGCATCGTCAACTCCCTCGGGGGCCGAGGGGTGTTCGCGGTCGAACTGCTGGTGCGTGGCGACGAGGTGTATTTCTCCGACGTCAGGCCGCGGCTGCAGGACAGCGGCCTGGTGACGCTGCGCTCGCAACGGCTGTCGCAGTTCGAACTGCACGCGCGCGCCATCCTCGGGCTTCCGGTCGACACCATCATGATCTCGCCGGGCGCGGTCGAGGTGGGCTACTCCGACGGAGAGGACAGGGACGTGTCCAGCGCCGAGATGCGCGCAGTGCTGGCCGATGCGCTCGCGGTCGCCGAAAGCGATGTCCGGGTGTTCGGCGGCGAGGCGCCCTGGCGCAGCTGGTCCACGGCGACCGCCCAGGACCCGATCGTGGCGCGCGATCGCGCCCGCCGCGTCGCGACCGCCGTGCGCAGGCTCCGGTGAGCGGCCGCGACGAGACCGACGGCACCGAGTCCAGCGGCTCGGCAGTCGCACCGTTCCTCGGGGCGCTGGCGATCATTACGGCCGTCGTGATCGGAATCTGGTTGTTCAACGTGTTCTCCGGCGACGGAATGTCCGACGACCAGCAGATCGCGCGGGCCGCGTCCGGCCAGAATGACGCGCTGCAACGCGGCGACTACGCCGACTTCAAGGTGTTCACCTGCGCCGAGCAGCACGCCGTCGAGTCCAAAGTTCTTGATACACAACGTTCCTCAGTCCTACGGCGGGGTGAGCGGTTCGTCGACCGGGTGGCCGGCGTCGCAGTGGACGGCGACCGTGCCACCGCCGATATCACCTACTACTTCGACAAGGACAAGGACGCCAAGGAGACGGTCGAGATGACCTTCGTGCGCGAGGGCGGAAGCTGGAAGGTCTGTTCGACCGGTCCCAGCTAGCTGTGGGACACTCACGACCGTGAGCTATGCCGGAGACATCACGCCTGAACAGGCATGGTCGCTGCTGAGCGAGAACCCCGATGCGGTGCTGGTCGACGTCCGCACCGACGCCGAGTGGCGATTCGTCGGGGTGCCCGATCTGTCTTCGCTGCAGCGCGACGTGATCTACATCGAGTGGAATCGCACGGACGGCACCCGCAACGACGGTTTCGTCGACGACCTGGTCTCGGCGGGCCTCACCCCGGGCCAGCGTCCCGTGCTGTTCCTGTGCCGCTCCGGCAACCGCTCCATCGGGGCCGCAGAAGCTGCCACCGAGGCCGGCATCGGCCCGTCCTACAACATCCTGGACGGTTTCGAGGGCAACCTCGACGAGCACAAGCACCGCGGCGCCACCGGCTGGAAGGCTGTCGGGCTGCCGTGGGCCCAGTCATGAGCGACGGCGAATCCGTCCGGATCCCCGCTCCGCTTCCCGAGGGGGTCAGCCTGGACACCATCGGAGTGCGCGGCGGGCTGCTGCGGTCGGGCTTCGAGGAGACCGCCGAGGCGCTGTACCTGACTTCGGGCTACGTCTACGAGTCGGCCGCCGCCGCGGAGAAGGCGTTCACCGGCGAGATCGACCGCTTCGTGTACTCGCGCTACGGCAATCCGACGATCGCGATGTTCGAGGAGCGGCTGCGGCTGCTCGAGGGTGCCCCGGCGTGCTTCGCGACGGCGACCGGTATGTCGGCGGTGTTCACCGCGCTGGGGGCGCTGCTGGGCGCCGGCGACCGGCTGGTGGCCGCACGCAGCCTGTTCGGTTCGTGTTTCGTGGTGTGCAACGAGATCCTGCCGCGGTGGGGCGTCGAGACGGTGTTCGTCGACGGCGATGACCTCGAGCAGTGGGAACGGGCGTTGTCCGTCCCGACCCAGGCGGTGTTCTTCGAGACGCCGTCAAACCCGATGCAGTCGCTGGTCGACATCGCCGCGGTGTGCGATCTTGCGCACGCTGCAGGCGCGAAGGTGGTGTTGGACAACGTCTTCGCCACCCCGGTGCTGCAACGGGGCATGCCGTTGGGTGCCGATGTCGTCGTGTACTCGGGCACCAAGCACATCGACGGCCAGGGCCGTGTGCTGGGCGGGGCGATCCTCGGCGACGCCGAGTACATCGACGGGCCGGTGCAGAAGCTGATGCGTCACACGGGCCCGGCGCTGAGCCCGTTCAACGCCTGGACCCTGCTCAAGGGGCTGGAGACGCTGTCCCTGCGGGTGCAGCACCAGAATGCGTCGGCCCACCGCATCGCCGAGTTCCTCGAGCAGCATGCGGCGGTCAGCTGGGTGAAGTACCCGTTCCTGGAATCGCACCCGCAGTACGACCTGGCCAAGCGTCAGATGTCCGGCGGCGGAACGGTGATCACCTTCGAGCTGGTGGGCGGCAGCAAGGAGCGGGCCTTCGAGGTGCTCGACAAGCTACACATCATCGACATCTCCAACAACCTCGGCGACGCCAAGTCGTTGATCACCCACCCAGCCACGACGACGCACCGGGCCATGGGGCCGGAGGGGCGGGCGGCGATCGGCCTCGGCGACGGCGTGGTGCGGATCTCGGTCGGGCTGGAAGGCACCGAGGACCTCATCGCCGACCTGGACCGGGCGCTCGGGTAATTGTCCAGACGGTCGGATGCGAAGAAGGCCCGACGCAGGAAACGTCAGGCCGTCCGGGACCAGACCTGGCTTCCGGCGCGGGTCGCCGACGAACTCGAGATCGCCTCGGACCTTGAGGAATTCGATGCCAAGCTGACCGAGCGCGGCTGGGAGTTCTCGCTCGACGTCGAGGATGACACCGGCGCCGCCTGGTACTGGCCGGCCTCCGAAGCCGAGGTCCCAGACGAGAACGAGGCCGTCAACGTGACGGTGGTGCTGCTCACCCCCGACGACGGCGGCCAGATCGCGCACGTGGTGTTTGTCGGGACGGCCGAGGATTACCAGTTCAACCTCGACGAGCTGTTCGAGCACCTCGATACGATCGAGGCCTACAGGATGGGCGCACCCCTACCGGTCTTCGGCTAGATCTGATTGCCGAATTCCTCATCGCGGCTCGTGCCTCGCCGCTTGATCGTCATTCGGCTAGATCCGACGGCCGAATTCCTCATCGCGGCTCGTGCCTCGCCGCTTGATCGTCATTCGGCTAGCCCCTGCGCGGACCGTGCCCGCTGCTCATAGCCCTGCCGCTCGGCGGTGTCGAACTCCAGGAACACGCTGTCCAGGCCCAGCTTGTTGTTCATCCAGCGGCGTCCCCGCGGCCCGAGCATCTGCGCCGCCTGTGCGGTGAAGCGCAGGAACGGCGGCACCGACACATGGGTCTTGGGCTTGTCGAGCGTCTTGGCCACGGCGGCGGCGATCTCTGCCGGCTCCACCGGCTTGATGGCAGCGGTTTCCTTTGTGCCCGAGATCAATTCGGTCTTGGTGAACGGCGGCATCACCACCGACACATGCACCCCGTGCGGTGCCACCTCGTCGGCCAGGGCGGCGGACAACCCGACGACGCCGAACTTCGCGCCTACGTAGACCACCTGCCCGGGGACCGGGATCAGCCCGGACAGCGACGCGATGTTGATGATGTGGCCCCGCCCACGGGCCATCATGTCCGGCAGCGCGAGCTGGCAGCCGGTGATCACCCCGTACAGGTTGACCTCGATGGACGAACGCACGGCCTGCTCGGACTGCTCCAGGAAGGGGCCGATCGGCATCACGCCGGCGTTGTTGATGAGCACGTCGAGGTGGCCACCGCCGTCGGTGCGGGCCTTGTCGAGGAAGGTGGAGAACGACTCCCGGTCGGTGACGTCGAGCGGATAGCCCGACACCGGCCCGAGGTTGCCCAGCCTGGCCACCGACGACTCCTGTAGAGCGACGTCGCGGTCGCCGATGACGACGCGCGCACCCCGCTTGAGGAGGGTTTCGGCGGTCGCGTATCCGATACCGCGGGCCGCTCCGGTGATCGCGATGGTCTTACCCCGGATGTTGTCCATGCGCGCGAACTTTACATGTGTCAACTTTCTCTGGGAAGAGCCCTCGGCAGGTCGCTGGGCCCGGGGCCGTACGCGTCGTGCCAACGCCACCACCGATAGGGCGCCGACTGCGGGTGTCCGGGCGGCGAATCCTCCCAGTTCTCCTGCCGCCCGAGGGCGGTGATGTCGAGGAAGTTCCAGGTGTTGACGAATGCCTCGTCGCCGCGGCCGTTGACGAAGTAGGTGCGGTACACCCGGTCGCCGGCGTCGTCGGGCCAGCGGATGAACGCGTTGGTGCCGTGCCACTGGTCGACACCGAAGTCGACGTCGAACGCACGTGTGTCATCGGGAAGCATTGTGTACCAAGGGATGTCCCATCCCATCCGGGACTTCATCCGGGTGATGTCCGATTGCGAGCCCCGGGAGACGTACACCAGGGTGGTGTCCCGCGCGTTGAGGTGGGCGAGGTTGCCGATGTGATCGGCCATCAATGAGCAGCCGACGCAACCGTGTTCGGGCCAGTCGTCGGGGCCGGGATCCATGAAGGCCCGGTAGACGATCAGCTGTCTACGGCCGGCGAACAGGTCCGGCAGGGTGACGGTGCCGTCCGGTCCTTCGAAGCGGTACTCATTGTCCACCGGGGTCCACGGCATCCGGCGCCGCAGCGCGGCGAGCGCGTCCCGTGCCCGCGTCATCTCCTTCTCCTTGACCAGCATCTCGGCCAGCGCCGAATCCCAGTCCTGCGCCGACACGATCCGCGGGAGTTCCATGACGCCCTCCTTCCGACCAACATTCAACAGATTAGTTGAACGATCGGGACATCCAGCAGACCACGCGCCCCGGCTATAGTCAACAGAATGGTTGAAGATCCGGTGCTGGACCGGACCTACGCGGCCCTCGCCGATCCCACGCGCCGACGGCTGCTGGAAGCGCTACGCGACGGCGACGCGCGGATCAGCGACCTGGCTGCGCCGCTGCCGATGACGTTCGCCGGGGTGTCGCGCCACGTCGGGGTGCTCGAGGCCGCCGGTCTGGTGCGGCGCGAGGTGCGCGGCCGCGAGCACTGGCTCTCATTGAAGCCCGACGGACTGTCGGCGGCCCAGCGGTGGATGGACGAACAGACCGAATTCTGGTCGGCCCGCGCCGAGGCGCTGTCAGAACGCCTGCGCAGGAAGCAGGACCGCCGGTGACCGAAGCTCCGGTAGTCCGGGTGCGCCGCGTCATGCCCGCGGAGCCCGAGGTCGTCTTCGACGAGTGGCTGGATCCGGTGGCCCTTGTGGACTGGATGTGCCCGCGCCCGTCCCGGTGCGTGGCGGTGACCGTCGAACCGCACGTCGGTGGCCGGGTGCGGTTCGACGTCGACGACTCCGGACGGTCGGTGCTGATCACCGGGCAGTTCCTCGAGATCGACCGGCCGAACCGGCTGCGCTTCACGTGGACTCACTCCGGCTGGGCGGATCCGACGGCGACGAGCATCGTCGATGTCGCGTTCGAGCCGCACGGCGACGGCGCGACACTGATGTCCGTCGAGCATTCGCTGCTGCCGCCGGAGGCGTTCTCCGACCACGACTCCGGGTGGGCGCTGACCGTCGAGCAACTCGCGGCGGTGCTGGCGCGTGGGTGAAGGGGCCGCACTGCGGTTCGTGGCGGTGGGCCAGGACGATCCGCTCGCCGCACCGCTGATCGACGAGCTCGCCGTCGAATACGCCGACCGCTACGGCGGCGAACGCGACCGGGTCCACGCCTGGCTGCGCGGCTACCCCGCCGACGAGTTCGTCGGCCCCGACGGTGGTCTGCTGATCGGCGTGCTCGACGGGCGACCGGTCACCGGCGGGGCGTTCCGCCGCTTCGACGAAGCCACCGCCGAACTCAAGCGCATCTGGACCGACAGCGCCCACCGGCGCCGCGGGTACGGCCGCGCGCTGGTCTCGCGACTCGAGGACGACATCGCCGCGCGAGGCTATTCGCGCATCTATCTGACGACCGGAGACCGGCAGCCCGAGGCGGAGGCGTTGTACGTGTCGATGGGGTACCGGCGGCTGTCCGAACCGTTGCCGGGCGAGGGCGAGGTCTATCCGATCGCGTTCTTGAAGGTGCTTGCGCTATAGGCTGGCCGGTGTGTCGCAGGCGACCGTGGGCTGGCTGATGTTGGCCGCTGCCGCACTGACGTTCGCGATCGGCGGGGTATCTCGGCTGCTCGTCGGCCGCCGGCGTGACAGCAAGCCGGTGCGACTGCTGGTGAAGATTTTCCGCAGGACCGGGATCGCCCGGGTGCTGTTCGGGCGCTTCGAGTCCGACGTCCTCGACGACGACGAACTCGACACGATGATCCTGATGCCGGCGATCGTCGTCGCGTGCGGCCTGGCCCTGACCGCGCTGTTCCTGCTCGGCTACGACAGCCTGGCCTGATGCAGTCGTAGGGAGGACGAACAGCGGTCGGTGCGCAGTTTCAGTAGCCGACTACCGAGTCCGTTCGAGCGCAGAGGCACGAGGATTCCACTCGTCAATGTGCGCAAGCCGGAAGAGGTGCGTGATGGCGAGAAGACATCATCCAGGCCGCACCGATCAGCTCGGCCGGATCGGCGGGTGGGTGGTCGCCCTCGGCATCGGTGCCGGAGTGACGACCGGTCTGGGCTGCGGGATTGCCTGGGCGGAGAGCGACGACGCGTCGTGTCCATCGTCCTCGGACTCGTCGCTCACACGAGAGGACGTCGAACGGAAAGACGCCGGGCCCGCCCGCGTCGACCGAGCCGACGACGAAACCGTGGGCCAGGACATCAACCGAGAAGCCGACGAAACCGTGGGCCGGGATGCCGACCCCGGGGACGCCGGAACCGAACGGGGCGAGGACCCCGGCGGTGACGGCGAGGAAGACGCCGACGAGGTCGACGAAGACGGCGACGGCCCGCCGCCGCGCTCACCGAGAGCGGACCATCCGACAGAGCCGCCACCGGAAGTGATCCGGAGCATCCGCCATGCCACCACCGGATCGAGTGACGACCACGAGAATCGGTCGGGCCCGCCGACCTCACGGCGGGTCGTCTCGATGCCGACCGCAGTGCCGGCCGACCGGACACCGGTCAATCGTGCGACAGACGACACGCCCCACCCGCGCGTTGACTCATCCGAAATGCGCGTGAAAGGCCTCGAAATGATGCTTCGTTGCCTCACTAAAAATGCGCGCGTGTGCGGCGCGCCTACGTGATCGGTCAGCTACGAACTCAGTAGGCCCAGATGAT